>JBBIGZ010000001.1:0-4164 GCA_037447295.1 Chloroflexota bacterium
TCAGCGCTACCTTGCGATTGCCTTTGAGCGGCATAACAAACTCCTTTTTCAGCGTGAGTTTGACAAATTTCATGTTTTCGGCTGAAGCAAACCAGATGTCATTGAGGACATATCGGAACGGAATCTGGTTTTTCACCGCTTGCTGCAACAAATCACGGTATATTTCGTTCTTGCTTTTACTCGCCCGACGCTTTTCTTTTCCGTCCTTGGGATCGATATAGCGCTCGGTCTTGCGAACCAACTCAAAGCCAACGGGCAACGAAACACCCCGGCTGTGATATAAACAAGTCACCAATTGGATACCTTTCACCAGACGTTGTTGCGCAGGATCGTAGTGCCAGCAGATGATCTCGTTCTCGTCCGTGTAGGGTTTCTCGGCGATGCTATCGTCCACAATCACAACACCGTCGGGGCTTTCTATCCGGCGCACATGCGGCTTGACGATCCGCCATAAATCCGCCGAAGTATATTCGGCGCTTGCCAGGAAGCGTTGCACTGGATCGTGGCTTACTTCACCCCCCACCAGGGCTGAAAGCCCCGTTCCCGTCGTTTGCCCAAAGGCGCTGATCAGATAATCGCTGTACAAGTCGAGGAGGTTGCTGTTTTTCATGCTCTGAGTTTACCAGAAACTGCGTAAGGTGAGTTCGTAATAAGGCAATTCATTCATTTGAGAAGAAGCTCATGTTCTGGCCAGCGAATGCCAAGGTATATTTGCAAAACTTGTTCTCGACTACACAATCCTAAAAAACTTTTTGCGGGGAGATCATAAAAATCTAAAATCCTTTAGGTACGTCTTGTCGCTAAGGGTTTTACAGCGGGGGTGATATTAACACAGCCGATCGAATTTTGTCAAGTAGCTGGGGGCGCGGGTAGGGCTTTTCATCATTCTAAACGACTTTGAGTAAAAGTGAGCCTAATTGGGACTACAGCGCCAAAGAAGTAACCTGTGGCAACATCGGTTTTGATAACCTTGGTAACCGAAGATCGCTTTTGCTCAAAACAACGAAAAGCCCTAGGCGCGGGATCGCGGTCGTAGGCGGATCGCGGGTCCGTGTTGACGATTGTATTTCCTCATGATAGAATGCAACTTGTTTCAGGACACGTAGTTCAGTAGAGCAGTGGCCTTTTAAGCCATTGGTTGGGAGTTCGAGTCTCCCCGCGCTCACTCTGAGGGGAAACCAAGGAACGCCTCTCTGCCCACCACTTCCACCCTTCGCCTGCTGGAAGCCGATCGCTGGCAAGAGTATGAACTCTTAGATTGCGGTAATGGCCGGAAACTGGAGCGCTTCAGCAAATTCCTCTTCGTCCGCCCCGAAGCACAGGCCATTTGGAAGCCTTTTCTTCCCGAAAAGGAATGGCAGCGCATCCATGCGCGCTTTGAACCCGCGGCTGAAGAGAGCGGGGTTCACTGGATCTTTTATCAGAAGGTTCCGGAGCGTTGGGAGCTTTGGCTCCATTGCAAAAACCATCTCTGCTACATGGGCTCGATCCAATAGGACACGACAAACACGGATGACACGGAAAAATGATGAAAAGGTTTACGGTCAAAACGGTTTTTGACCACAAAACACTAAAATTTTACTGCAAAATTTTGCAATTTTCCTGCAGCGATTTGGATCTCAAAATTTGAAATCTTTGAGAGCGTGTCCTTCTGTGGTGAAAGGACTTTTTGCAGTGAACTCAGAGTTGAATCCGCATCTATTTTTCGCCAGAGTCCAGTCTCCTATTCAAAGCGACTGACCTGTCTTTAGATTTCGCTCTGCATTTTCTTTCGCCCCCTCGCAGAGCTCCCCAGCTCCAGCTTTCTTTCTGCCAGTCGGCGCACCTCGCTTTCGCTGTGGGTGGTGAAGATGGTGGTGGTGCCGGAGGCAAGCAGAATGGTCTTTAGGTCCTCTTGTAGCCGCTGACGGGTGGGACGATCGAGTACGCTGAAGGGCTCATCGAGCAGCAGCAACTCTGGTTCCAGGACAAAGGCGCGCGCCAACGCTACGCGCCGCGCTTCGCCACCGGAAAGTTCACCGGCTTGACGTTGGGCAAGATGGACGATCTTCAGCCGCTCTAGCCATTCCTCCACACGCCGCTGCACCTCCTGCTTTGGTAGATGGCGAAAGCGCAACCCCAAGGCTACGTTTTCAAACACCGAACGGCTAAGGAGTAAATTCTCCTGCATCACCAGCGCCAGGCGACGACGGTAGTCCAGGCTTCCATAACCATCTTCCCTTCCCTCCAGGCAGATCGAACCCTGCTCTGGGCGGAGCAGGCCGGCCAGGGTCAGCAACAGGGTAGTTTTCCCGGCGCCGTTTGGCCCAACTACGGCCAGAATTTCGCCCTTTTCTATTGTCAGGTGATCAAGCGTCAGGACCAGCCTGCCGCCGCGGCGCACGCGCAGTCCCTTCACTTCTAGGAAACTACCCATACCTTCTTCTCCCCTGCTGTAAACGCGTGAGCGCGTAATTAACGAGAAAAGTGATCCCCAACAACAGTGCGCCCAAGATGAGGGCATTACCGAACTGGCCACGGCTAGTTTCCAGCACGATAGCAGTAGTCAGCACGCGCGTCTGGTAGCGGATATTGCCGCCTACCATCATCGAGGCACCTACTTCTGAGATCACCGAGCCGAAGCCAGCCATGAGCGCCGCCAGCAAAGGCAGGCGCGCCTCGTGCCAGAGCGCAAGCACCATCTGCATCGGCGAGGCACCCAGCCCCAGGAGCTGCAGCCGCAGCCGCGGGTCCAATGCCTGAAGCGCCGCTGCCGTCAGTCCGCTGACGACCGGGGCGGCGATGATCACCTGGGCGATGACCATCGCCGCCGGGGTGTAGATCAGGTTCAGATTCCCCAATGGCCCCGATCGCCAGAGCAGCATTGCCACCACCAATCCCACCAACACCGGTGGCAGCCCCATGCCGGTATTCACCGCACTCAGCAGCAGGGCGCGACCGCGGAAATCTCCTAGCGCCAGCAGCGTACCCAGCGGCAACCCGATGAGCAGACTGATCAGGGTCGCCAGGCCGGCTACTTTCAACGAAAGGAGAGTGATCTGAGCAATCTCCGTGGCAGTCATTCTTTCGCCGCTTTAGGGTGTACCCGGTTCTGGTTTGCCGGCATCGGGGAAGAAAAGTGGTTGGCCGAATTGATCCACACCGAAACTGGCGATCAGCTCTTGCGTCTTGGGATCGGTGAGAAAGCGCAGCAAGGCCAGCGCACCTTGGTAATTGACCTTTGGCCACTTCTCCGGGTTGACGGTGATCACGTGGTAGACGTTCAGCAACGGTTGATCGCCTTCCACCAGGATCGTCAGGTTGAGGTTTTTCCGCAGGTTGAGAAAAGTGGCGCGATCGGTCAAGGTGTAGGCCTGTTTCTCGTTTGCCAGGATCAGTGTCGATCCCATCCCCTGCCCGCTTTCCAGGTATTGCGCTGCCGGCAGGCTTTTCGGATCGATCCCGGCTGCCTTCCAAAGCGCCAGTTCCTTGACGTGGGTGCCTGATTGATCGCCGCGGGAGATGAAGCGCGCTCCACTGGCGGCGATCGCACGCAACGCTTCCGTGACTTTGAGCCCCTTCACCTTTGCCGGATCGTCCGGAGGTCCAATGAGCACAAAGTCATTGTGCATCACCAGGGCACGATCCTTCCCCCAACCGGCCTGCATGAAGGCCTCTTCCGCCTGGGGAGAATGGACCAGTAAGGCATCGGCATTGCCTTCCTCGCCCATTTTCATCGCTGCGCCGCTGCCTACGGCGATGACCTGCACTTTGTATCCGCTTTGTTGTTCAAAGAGCGGGATCAATACGTCTAGGAGGCCAGAATCCTGGGTGGAGGTGGTTGTTGCCAGGATCAGCGAAGGGTTGGACGGACGGGAGGCACAGGCGGCCAAAAAGAAAACGATGAGCAGGAATGAGAAGAATTTTTTCATAAGCACTCCGCTGTGGTGGGGCGCAGGATGAATTCTGTGCTACTAAGGACAAATCCTGCACCACTATGTTTCGCAGGATGGATCCTGAGCTACTAATACCAATTGCCTTTCAAAAAACCGTAGTATAACCCAAGTTGCTACCTATGCTGTGAGCAAGCCACGGAGGCTGACTGCCAGGATGAAGAGCACGACTTTGAGCTCAAAGCCTTGCGGAGTAACTGCATGGATCGATTTGGGCAGGAGCCGCTCGATC
>JBBIGZ010000002.1:0-3636 GCA_037447295.1 Chloroflexota bacterium
GATAGTCAGTGCGCTTCTAATGTATCGCCAAGATCATGGTGATTTTCCACCTTTTGCCCAGTATACCTATCCATACATCAGAAATCGTGAAGTCTTCCTTTGCCCTTACGATCATGCAAGGGAATTTGGTGGAGTCAACTGGTTTGGAGGCGGCAATCTGTATGCCCGAGAGCATTCAATCAGTCTCAGCTACTTCTATTTCGCTGATCCTGTAGGCAGATATGAAAAATTAATTGAACTCATGCCTCAGAGAGACTCAAATCATGGATTGCTGGCTTGCTTGTTACATGGTACTTGTCGTTCTGGATGTCGGTATTCGATCCCGCCTTCAGTAGAAACCTGTTGTGAGGGGCTTACTTTACGCACACGTATGGATGGTTCCATTCAGCGCGCGCACACCTACCTGCGCCCCTGTATTGATCCAGCCGATAACACTTCCAGTGCCATACGCGATCGCTGGAATCTGTTTACAGATGTGCCGTGTCCAACCGAGATATGCTCCGAAAACTGCTATTAAAATATAATACGAGATTTACAGCTAAATTACTATGGAGGAGAAAAAAATGCGCGGTAAGGGAATTACTCTGCTGGAGTTGTTGATTGTAGTGGTAATTATCGTTTTAATATTAGGATTACTGCTACCTGTATTGAATGCAGCACGCAAGCGCTCGCTTGAAGCTTCTTGCATTGGTTCATCTATTAATCTCTATCTTTCAGATTATCAAGAACTGGCTCCAAGATTACACAGGTATTCTTCCTATGCAAAGTCGAAAGATGTTTTTGTGTGCCCCTTAGATCCATGGGCGTCATCCTCAAAAACACGAGGTGGAAATCTAGATGAGTCGAGAATGGCAGGATTTGCAATTAGTTTTCACTATATTCTCCATCCTGTATGCTATCCTCGTCAGCCTTTGTATCGTCAGTGCCTTGCTTTTAGGAGGCTGCTCGAAGAGCGAGATCCAAATCATGGAGTTGCTTATTGCTTGCTGCACGGTGACAAGCTGGGGACCTTCAGTGAGACCGTAGACGCTGAAACATGGTACGATGGCGGTTTAATCCTGCGTTTGCGTAAGGATGGCTCTGTGCAGCGTGTTCCACAGGGTGTTCCCATAACTCAATGCGGAGAAAGAGGCTACCGCTCATATTGGCAATATGTTACGGATGCGCCATGCCCCGAACAGCTTGGATTTGGCTATTGTGGTTGTGGACGATTTCAAGATGAGTGAGGGATGCAGATGAAAATAAGTTTTAACAACTACTATTTGCGAACTGTGATTGGTATTGCTTTAGCAAAATTAACAGTCTTCATTCCTTCGTTTATAGTTGGCTCTATAGCATATCTTCTGACGCCAAGAAGACCAGGCTATGCACACCCTGAAGATGAGTTTGAGGTTCTTCTATGGGCTTCGATTTATTCCAGCCGCAACCTCTTCGATTGGCTCTTCTGGCTTATCTGGGGAATTTTTATTGCTTATATAATAAAATCAATAGATTTAAAATTAAGAACAGTTGTTTTGATTTTGTTCATCTTTATATCTGGATGGTTTTACTACAAATTTTTGAATTTTGGTTTTGAAAGCAGAGAGTGGTTTATCCTTCACTATATCTTTATTTGTTCATATTTCTTTTTATTATGCTTTTTCGCTGTCCCTATCCTTATAAAAAGACTATTTAACAACTGATTGCTTCAACTTGGATATGATTCAGACCTCAAACAGCTCCTGCACTTTGCACCGAAAATCGGGCAACAGGTCACCACCCGTCAACTCGTCGTCCCCCACCAGCGTGCGCACATCAAACGGCGAACTATACACCTTCACCGTGCGCGTCTCCGGAAACAGCAACCACACCTGCTGCGCCCCCGACGCAAAATACTCCCCTATCTTGCGCAACAGATCGGCAATGTCCTCATTCGGTGAGACAATCTCAATCGCGAGGTCGGGCGCGCCCGTTTCAAAGCCTTTAGAGGGTTTGCCGTCTGGCAGTCGCTCCTTGATGGTGAAGGCGACATCGGGGCTGCGGATGTTGCCGTTGGTCATGCGGAAACCCGCCTGTGAACCTGCCACATAGCCGCGTTCCTTCGCAACAGGTACCAATCGTGCAATCAATCCTGCTCCAATCACATCGTGTTCGTGCCCTGCGGGCACTTCCTTTGCCTCCTTGTCGACCAGTTCGTACTTGCGTCCATCGTCGGGCAGGCGCAGGAACTGCTCCTCGGTAAGTTTGCGCCCCCGTTTCGGCTTTGTGGCAGCGGCTTTACTCATCGGGCATCACCGCACAGAGTATACCTGCTGGCGCGGCGGACAGGTAAAATCTCTGCGGGATGGCGATACGGGTGCGGGATGTGCTGAACGCGATTGAGCAGATAGCGCCGTCGGCGCTCGCGTTGCCCGGCGACCCGACAGGCTTGCAGGTCGGTTCGCCCGAGCTGGAGGTCGAGCGGCTGATGGTCGCGCTGGATGCCGACCCGCGCACCGTCACCAAAGCCGTCTATCATAACTGCCAGTTGCTCATCACGCATCATCCACTGATCTATCGCCCGCTGAGCGCGGTGCGCTACGATCAGCCGGTCGGTAGCGCGCTGCAGCAGCTCTGCGCCGCACGGATGGCGCATATCGCCGTGCATACGAACTGGGACTGTGCGTCAGGCGGCATCAACGACGCGCTCGCTGTGCAGCTGGGTCTGGAAGAGGTGCGCCCTGCCGGCGATGGCGCCGAAGTGCAACAGTTCAAGCTCGTCACCTTCGTACCGCCCGAACATTTAGATGCGGTGCTGGATCGGATGGCGGCAGCGGGCGCAGGCGAAATCGGACTCTACCGGCGCTGCGCCTTCTATCAGCCTGGCACGGGCACCTACGAGCCGCAACCGGGCGCGAACCCCTATCAGGGCGCGGTCGGGCGACGCGAGCATATTCAGGAGATGCGCCTGGAGGTGCTGGTGCCGTCCCATCGGCTGCAGGCGGTCATTCAGGCGATGCTACAGGCGCATCCGTATGAGGAGGTCGCCTACGATGTCTATCCTCTGCACACCCCGCAGCCCTACCCGCTGGGGCGCGTGGGGCGGTTGCCGCGCCCGATGCGAGCGGAAGAGTTGCGCACCTACGCTGCCGAACGGCTCGGCAACCCGCATGTGCGGCTCTATGGCAAGCCGGGCGCGATTGTGCGCACGCTGATGGTGGTCGGCGGCTCCGGTGGCGACTACCTGCCAGCGGCACGCGCTGCGCACGCCGATGCCCTGCTCACGGGCGAGGTGCGCCACCACCACACATGGGAGGCATGGGCGCACGACATCGTGCTGATCGAAGCGGGGCATCGCGAGACCGAGCTGCCCGGCACCCGTGTCCTTGCCGAACGCCTGCGCGAACTGCTGCCGTCCCAGCAGCTGGAGGTGATTTTCAGCGAATGAACAGCTATCGGATTCTGATTGCGGACGATGAACCTGTGATCCGCATGGATTTGCGGGCGATGCTCGAATCGATGGGGCACACGGTCGTCGGCGAAGCCGATAACGGCGAGACCGCGCTCCACCTGACGCGCACGCTCAAGCCCGATCTCGCCATCGTCGACATCATGATGCCCGGCATGGACGGCATCGAGCTGGCGAAACAGCTTTCCAGAGAGCGGTTAGCGCCCGTG
>JBBIGZ010000003.1:0-2536 GCA_037447295.1 Chloroflexota bacterium
GTCATAACCGAAGTAGGCAATCTCCGTGCCGTTCCACGAGGTCGCTTGCCACCACACAGAGCCGACGCTCTGGTGGTCGGCGTACTCAACCGAGGTCATTAGCCGATTGTTGCCTATATTGCTCCACATCACCCCCTGTCTTTGCAAAAGAACACCCGAACCCATCTACTGGCGATAAGAGTTCCTCGCTTGATTATTCCAAACCCTATGCCCATCTGCGCCGCTAATGTCCAGTACATCCCCATAAAGAATGGAACCGACCTCCAATCCCACGACGGATAAAGGTTGAGTTGATTGAACGCCACTGTGTAAACAACTCCGTGAATGGTGCTTAGCCCTATCGCCATGCCAATCCATAACATCTTTCGGGTTCTGACGAAGAGCAATAAAACGACGGCATTGATGCCGATAAACAGCCACGGTAACCAGGTTCGCTCTTGGCGCACAAACCAACCGACAGCCGTGCCTGCTGGTGCAAGATCCGCGGGTACGCACATCAAACCTGCGGCGGCTTGCAAGAGCGCTGAAGCAATCAGCACACCCACCCACACTAGTCGGGTCCTGAATGACGATAACCTCTCCATGGTCGAGCTCCTCGTGGTCCCTGCGATGAGTCAGAGGGCACAGGCTTATTCCGATTCTTATATTTTACCACCACCTTCACTTTTTCGCAGCCCTGTTCTTGAATCAATGTGAGAAGATACCTGTCTTTGGGGGTCCTACATCGAGATAACGCAACCAGCGGGCGGTGCGGGGGTCATAGGCGCGAGCGCCCACATGGTACAACCCAACCTCAGGAACCCATTCATACCCATACGCCCCGTTCCAGGTGAAGAGGTTCGGCGTGTCGCCTGCCTGCTCAATCAGGTTGCCCCAGCTGTCGTAGGTATAGTGGTCGGTAATAACGCCGTTTGGCGCAGCCAGCGCCCGCACATGTCCCAACAACCTCTACCTGTTATCCAGAAACGCCTTCAGCCACTCAGTCAACTCCTCGCCTGCCCGTTTCGGCACTCGATACCACCAGAAGCCTTCAGGGCTATGGGGAAGAAATCCCCACTGTTCCCACGGCTCCGTCTTCCACAACGGTTCTGGAATATCATACGTCGCCTGTAGAAAGCGCTCATCCAGAGAATGCAGCACGCTCATCAGCGCCTGTCGTCCTTCAGACGACACCGCTTGCGCCACCTCCTCTAACACATCACGAACGCAGAGGTCATTCCAGTAATCTTCGATACCAAAATCATAAAAGTACTCTATTTCGGTAACCACTCTTGCCCACTTTCTGATAAGCGCATGCACAGTAGGCGTAGTGGAGTGAGCCAGTATCCGCTCAATTTGCACACTGTCCGAGACAGAAAATTGAAGCCGTTCCAGCTGGCTATCAAGGCTTGTCCGAAAACGCAAATACTCCAGGTAAGATTGGCTCTCCATCCAAGCCGCCAGATTTGTCCCCGCTTGCCTGGGTATCCGATACCACCACCACTGATTCGGGAGGTCATCTTCAGATAGGGAATGAGAAAGAGAAATTTCGCGAGTTGCCTGTAGAAATCGGTTATCTACAGGCGACAAGGCAGTCTGCAGGGCTTCCCGACCTTCAAGCGAGATTATCTGAAGCACCCTATCTATTATATTTCGTATTTCCAAATCTGATATAACATAAAAAATCGTATTAACCGCTTCATCTTCAATAGTATCGATGGCGCTTTCCCAGCGCCCAAGTAGTTCACTCACGGATCTCGGTCCATCGTAGTATGCCAGTACCTGCTCAGCTCTAGCTCTGTCTTCCGCTGATATCTGCGGTATAGTCTCCATGTCTGCCACGCTCCTACCTCTTGAGGATATTGTTCCAATATTTCTTACCTTTATCCGGCTTATAATACGATAAGAGAGTCTTACCGTCAGGTGCTATGACAGCGAACTCATTCGTGCAAGGGTCGTACAGGTAGATTTTACCCTTGTTTTGCCCTTCTTGACCTATGTGCTTCAAAACTCCAGGCTGGTCTGCTCTGGAGACAAAGGCGCTGGCTTTCGCAAAATAATCCGATGGATCTTTCGCTCCGACCTCATGCCCGTGCTTTTTAAAGTGACCGACCAGCTTCTCCTTACTCGCAAATCGCAGATCCTGAAGGTGTATCACAGCCTGCCGCACAGTGCCCTTCGATAAAGTTATTAGCACCCGACAATCCACCGCACCCCGAACCAGACGCGCCCCGACCATCCCTGCACGGGCAGCACCCACCACCGTCCGACTTGACCCTAAAGTCACCACATCCACAACCAAACTCACGGCGCCCACGCCCACGCGTACCCAGTCGCCCTCCGCAATTCCTTTGCCAATATCCCACAAAGCGCCGACCACAGGTATGAAGCCAATCCCGATGTCAAACAGGGTGCCTGCATCGGGACCTAAGCCTGAGGGGTCTGCGTGATTGAGGGGGTCGTTGGCACAATATGCATACACATTCGGGTGCCCGCCTGCCACATCAATCGGATCGCGCTGCAACCACCGCGCGGTGCGGGGGTCATACTCACGGGC
>JBBIGZ010000004.1:0-2489 GCA_037447295.1 Chloroflexota bacterium
CATCGGCGACACGTCCGCGTTCAAGAAACTGGTGGAAGAACAAGACGCCCAAATCATGCTGGAAGAAGAAGCCGTCGGCGGATCGCTGTTCAACGACATCAACCGCCCCGATTCTTCCATTCACATCCTGATCGGTGCCAAGAAATTCATGGAGGGCTGGAACTCTTGGCGCGTCTCCGCCATGGGGTTGCTCAACATTGGCCGGCAGGAGGGGGCACAAATCATCCAGCTCTTCGGCCGCGGTGTGCGCCTGAAGGGCCGAGAGATGAGCCTGAAGCGTAGCGCCGTGTTACCTGGGCCGCATCCCAAGCACATTGGCCTGCTGGAGACGCTCCACATCTTTGCCGTGCGCGCCAACTACATGGCTCAGTTCCGCGAATACCTCGAACGCGAGGGCGTGGAAACCGAGCCGGTCATCGAACTGCCGATTTTTACCTGGATCAACGAACCGGCGCTCAAAAAGGAGCTGGTCATTCCCCGCACGCCAGAAGGCCGCGACTTTATGGCCGAGGAGCGCTTACTGCTCGAATACGACAAGAATATTCGGGTGCGCGTGGACATGTCGATCAAAGTGCAGATGATGGTCAGCACGGCGCGGGGCTTGCACGAAGTTAGAGCGCAGGCCGGCCTGGAGCGGCAAATCCCCGATGAGAGCCTTGACCTGGTGGATTGGGAGCAGGTCTATCTGGAGCTGTTGGACTACAAGACCCGCCAGGGCTGGCACAACCTGATCATCCGCCCGGAGATGCTGCGTCAACTCATCGGGCAAATCGACTACACCTTGATTGCCGACGAAGCAGTCGTTTTCCCAAAAACCTTTGCCGAGCGCGAACTGCTCCAACAGGCTGTGAGCGCCGTCTTGCGTAAGTACCTCGACACCTTCTACTGCCATTGTCGCGAGCGCTGGGAAAAACAGACGCTGGAGTATCGCCCGCTGGACGAAAACGACCCCAACTTGGCCTTCAACCGCGATCGGGTGGCAGAAGGCAAAGCGGCCTATATCGTCACCGTCAAGCGTTCTGATACAGCGCTTGTTGAAGCCCTCCAGAAGCTATTGGCAGAAGCTGAGCGCCTCTACCGGCAGGAAGACCGTGACTTGCCGCGTATCCATTTCGATGGTCATCTCTACCTCCCCCTGCTGGTACAGGAAACGGACAAATTTAGTTCTATCCCGCCGGCGCTCAGGGAGAGCGAAGCGCGCTTCGTGCGCGACTTGAAAGACTTCTGGCAGAAAGAGAAAGACGGTATGATGGCCGCAAAAGAAATGTTTGTGCTGCGCAACCTGAGCCGCGGCAAAGGGGTGGGCTTCTTCGAGAACAGCGGCTTCTACCCCGATTTCATCCTATGGGTGGTAGATCCTCAACAACACACGCAACGCATCATCTTTGTTGAGCCGCACGGTATGTTGCAAGCCAAAGCCTATATTCACGATGAGAAAGCCCGCTTGCACGAGCGGTTGCCCCAACTGGCACAAGAAGTGGCGCAAAGGAGTCGGCGAGAGGGAATATCTCTAGATTCATTCATCGTTTGCGCCACGCCCTACAACGAACTCTATCAACGCTACGACGATGGCACGTGGGATCGGGCAAAGTTTGCTCAGCACCACATCTTGTTCCAAGAGCGCAATCAGACCTACGACTACATTCGAGAATTGCTTCTCGGTGGTGGCAAAGTGCCAGCCACGGTAGAGAGCTGACGGAAATCGATGGAGGCTGCTATGGATAAAAGCGAAGTGAACACCGTTTTTGAGATTCTTTTGGAGAAGATCGAGATCGTGGCCAATCAGCTCAACGAGTCCAAGGCTGAGACTTTGCGTACCGGAGATTACGACCGAGCACGGCAGGAAACTCAAACACCGCCCTGAAGGTTCTATGTTTTAAACTTGCCCGAGGAGCCAGACGCTTATCAGATCAAATACTTCTTCCTCGCTTCCACAATGACGGTCTTGCCCGGCAATCCCTGAAAATTCTCGGGATGCTCCGTGTGAATGGGGAAGACTACCTTGGCGTTGATCGCCCTGGCTATCGCGAGAATATCGGTGCCCGGTGCGTGCCCGCTACAGTGCGCCCTGATCTTGACCATACGAAAGAAATCGATCCAGTTGTCCACCCTCCGCTCGTCTAGAGCCATCTCTTCGTTGTACGGCTCGGACATGCTCCTCACGTACAACGCCCGTTCCGGCTGTATGTCTATCAGCTCGTTCAGAGCCCATTGGTTCAGGCCCAGAATGAACTGATCTTGATCCCTGCCTATCTCCTCAGCTGCTATGGCGTTCCTCATCGCCATCAGTTCCCTCTCCCAGACGTGGCTCGTGGTCTTCTGCTTGACGTGGATTAGAATATCTCTATGGTCAATGGGGGGCGTGGCGATCTCGCTGATCTGAGAATAGAGTTCATAAAGGGCCGCTGCTTTCGTACTGACAATGAGCTTGCGACCAGTCTCCTGAGCGACCTCGACCAGAGTGCGAAATCTCTCTGCGTCTTTAAACG
>JBBIGZ010000005.1:0-1710 GCA_037447295.1 Chloroflexota bacterium
CAGCGGCAGCGAGGCCGGCAGCAGGTCGTCCGGTTCCAAGAGTTCCAGCCCGGCGGCCAGGGCCATGTTGAGGCTGGCGATGAGTTTGGCTTCGTCGGAGGCCTTGGGGTCGGCCAGGGTGCGGCCGGCCTGATAGGTGTCCCACGCCGTCCAGCCCCAGTCCACCGGTTTGAGGACGCCGACGGCCACCGGGATGCACACCGGGCAATGCCCGCTGGGGTCGGTGTATTTCAGCGGGTTGTTGTAAACGTACGCGTAGCGGTTGAGGCTCTACGGGTTGCCCGGCTCCGGCACCAGGGCGTGTCGGGCTGGGTGAAGCGCAGGAGGGCCGGGTCGTAGTAGCGCGCCCCGTAGTACAATAGCCCCGTGCTCCCGTCCAGCCGCTGGCCGGTGTAATTGTAGCTGGTCAGCGGCGTGCCATAGGTGGAGCGCATCAAGCTATAGAGGGGGTAGCGCTGCCAGGTGTACAGACCACCCGTGCACTATTCCGGTTCTGAGCCAGCAAGTTGTAAAGGTGCTCTTAACTTGTGCCTAAAAATCTAAATCAGTTTCACTGGTTTCAGCCCGTTCCTCTGACAATACCTTGGCAAAGAATTCTACCATTTCTGGTTCGGGGGGAGGGAAGCTCAGCAAAGCTCGAAGTGCATAAGCTTTGGCTTGCTTATGTTGCCCTATCTCTTGAAGTTCCCTTACAAGCCAATGAAGTGCCGGTATTGGATTGCGATATTCAAGCTCAACAACCTGCTTTAGAAAATCAATCATCTTGTCACGGCTGATCCACTTTTCCCCTTCATTTTCAGGTAAGCCCCATAGGGAAGCTAACCCCCGAAGAGCATCCACGCAACAGGGGTCCAGTTCTAAGGCACGCTGAAAGGCGCGGTGAGCTCGCTCATAATCTAAGTGCAACTCGTAATCCCATCCCAGCATAGCCCATAGCCATCCAATTTCGGGAGCACTATGCACGGCTCGCTCTGCCCATCTAATGGCTTCCTCTTCAAGATCCCAACCTTCCTCACCTGTGGTTTTCTGAGCAATAAAACCATAGAGAATAGAGACCAAGTGAAGCAAGTATGGATTATCTGGCATCCTGGCATGTAATTGAAGGGCCAGATCTAGACTAGTGTGATAATCCATCTCTTGAAGAAGGTTAACCAATTTGAGGATAATCTCTAGCATAGCGATCTCCTGCTACGGTAACGTCTTAACATAGGCATTAGAAATTTGATATAGATTTTCGCCGAGCTCGATTGCTCGAACCACAACTATTTCCCCGTTCACTACACTTATGAACTCCAATATTCTTTGACCTTGGTCAGTCATACCTTTAAGCTCTGGTCTAGAAGCGCTTTCAATAACTTGCCTGAGAACGGGTTGGATAGCACGGTAATCCTGAAGCGCATTGCCGCTCAGGTTGATCAGCCGGTCCCAGGCATGCTTTTGGGCCATAATGTGTTCTACCCTGGGTAGTTGCTCCTCCAGCCACAGAATCGTGCGCTGTCCGGCGGGTGAACTGGCTGCCGCCCCGGCGGTGGTGGCCGCTGTCCCTGCCGTGACGGCCGCTTCCGTCCCCAGCGCCCCGGCCACCCACTGGGCCCCCGCCCCAAACGTGGCACCGACCACTGCCCCACCCGCCGTCCACAGCGCCGCTTGCCACCAGTCAAAATTGTCTCGATGGGTGAGGGCGTAGGCCCCAAAGCCCACCACCCCGCC
>JBBIGZ010000006.1:0-1610 GCA_037447295.1 Chloroflexota bacterium
GAGCGAATTTCAACAAACGCTTCACGACCTGGAAAGCCACCTGGACGAGTTGCTAACCCTAGCCCTTATTCTGGCTCGCCAGGCCGATCTTTGGGAAGAATCGGATCAACGCTGGGCGAGGATTTTCCGTGCCTGAAACTCTCCTTGTCTGAAGCCGGAGCCGCATGTCACACGTCGCCATCACGCTTGAATACGATCATCAATCCATTGACCTGGCCCTGCCGATGCAGGTTCCCAGCCGCCTGCTCGTGGACGGCCTTGTGCAGGCCCTCAAACTCCCCCAAAGCCGGGGCCGTGAGTATGTGTTGAGCGTCAAGTCCGAAGTAGGGCTACAGCGTATCTCCCCTAATGCCAGTTTGGGCGATATGCTCATCGTCCACGGGATGCGCCTGACTTTGCTGGAAGAGGACCGAAAGGAAGCGCTCATCATTGAGACGGGGGCGGGGTTGCGCGCCGCAAACGGCTTCTTCTTCCCGCTAAAATCGAAAATCATCGTCGTGGGACGCAACGACCCGAAAAGCGGCATCTTTGTGGACGTTGACCTGACGGCCCTGGCGCCCGATCCCAGGATTATTTCGCGCAAGCATGCCCAGATCGAGCAGGAAGGCGACCGCTTCTACATCGTTGACTTGGGCAGCACCAACGGCACCCGCTTGAACGGCCAGCGGCTGATGCCGCGCGAGAAGAAGCCGCTCTGGGACGGCGATGTGATCGAGTTCGGAAAGAACGGCGTGACCCTGACGCTGCAGGGCGGGAAGAAGCAAGAATAAGCCTGATGGCAAAAAGCGCCCCGCCTCAACTGCCGGACCTGCGCAGAGGAGGCGACGTTCGCCCAGTGCTGGGAGGTGAGGTTGCCAATCGGCAGGCCGCGCGGACGAAGAACGGCAAACAATGAGTCGCCGGGGAAATATTGCATTTCATATTCATCTGCCTGCACGCCTTCTCCGCTGGACACGATTTTCCGGATCAGACCCAGAGTCTTTTCGTCCCCAATGGTGCGGGAGAGGATGGAGAGCAGAATCTCGTGGTCAATGGAGGGGAAGAACTGGCGTACATCCAGATGCATGACGTAACGATGCCGCCGCAGGAAATACGTGCAGCGGTCGAGAGCGGCGTGCGTGCCTTTGCCCTTGCGGTTGGCGTAACTATCGAAGATGAACTGGCGTTCGAACAGCGGCTCAATGACGTTCATCAGCGCATGATGCACGACCCGATCGCGGAAGGGCGCGGCGCTGATCAGCCTGCGCTTGGGGGATTGGATTTGGAAATTATGGTAAACGCCCGGCCGGTAGGTCTCATTTCTGAGGTCTTCCTCCAATTCGATCAGGTTACGTTCCAGGTCGTATTCAAACGCCGCCGCAGCGGGGCGATAGCGCTTGCCCCGCGCCGCGTTTTTATAGGCCGCCCAGAGGTTGAGCGGGTGACAGATATTTTTGTACAGATCGAAGCAGCGTTTTCCCATTTTTTAAAATTTTAAGCGGCTGGGGGGCTTTGCCCCCTCGCGCAACACCTCTGGAGCGCAGCGCAAGGGGCAGCCCCCCGCTTCAGAATCCCAGAACTCCAGAAACCAGAAATCCAGAATCAAGGTGAGCGGGAGCAACGAAAGCCGA
>JBBIGZ010000007.1:0-1380 GCA_037447295.1 Chloroflexota bacterium
ACAGGTGACGGTATTGCCGTATTAGGGCCGTTTAAGCTCGGCGCAGTCTCCCCCGACGGCGATAGCGTCTTCGATAACATCATCGGCAATGATGATGCAGCTTACCCGCCTCCCTTGGCTGACACTGTGGACATCAGTGGCCCCGGTGGCGATGGCGTCCTCTGCGCAGACGAGCGGATCTATATCCAAGGCTCTTCGCAGGGGGCCCAACGGGTCGTCGGTGCTGTCGACGAGGGCTTCGACATGACCGGCCTCGCGCCCGGTGACTCTGAAGGCTTCGGCTGCACCAAGCGCGACGCCGTCTTCAACAACGATGCAATCTTGAATGGCGACAACGGCTTTGAGGGCGGCACGGACTACGTGGATAATGATGCATATAATAACGATGGCGACGGCTTTCTCGTTCCGGGGGCAGGCCCCAACAGCTTCTGCGGCAACGTTGCCATGAGCAACGGCAATAATCTTGGTGAGGATGGGTTCGATGTTGGCGATAACAACACCTTCACCAATAGTGGCACTTTCGGAAGCGCTACCTGTGCTCGCGGCGGCAACCGCGCGCTGGCTAACTACTCAGCTGGCTTCCGAATGGGAAGCAACAACACCTTCTTGCCCGCAACTGTGGCCGATCCTCCGACCATTGCGAACTCGCCAGTGCACTTTGCTTGGTGCAATGGCACATCCGAGGATAATACTGATGGCAACGGCGTGGTAATAGCCGGTGACTCTAACAAAGTCCGCAATGTCTCAGCCATCAACAACCAATTTAATGGCTTCTTCACCCCTGTTGGCAGTGACAACAACGAGCTGGCCTACAACGTGGCGAGTAACTTCACCACGCCCGCACCACCTGCACCTGATGATATCTCTGGAGCCAAGTGCACGCCAGCGGGTCATCCTGCTAGCGCGCCTACGTTAGGCACCGCTGACCTCCCTGGTCTCAGCAGCACAGATCAGGACAACGGCTGGGAGAATAATGGTGCGGACTCCGCCACAGCGCTGCCCAACCGCGCCTGGAGGAACACCTTCGGGGACATCGACTTTGAGAACAGCGCCAACCCCGGTGCAACGTATGCTGGCAACTTTGCAAACGGCATCTTGATCGGGAGCAATGCTCGCACAGTCCTCGAAGAGAGCACTGGCCAGGTCGGATCAACGGCAGCGGCTGATTTGAACACCAACGGCAAGACCGGCGAAGCCTGTAACGTCATTACCAACAATGCCCTAAGAGGGCTGTATAACAATTCAGCAGGTAACAGACAGCAGATCGACGACGCCGACGGCCAAGGCGGCACGCGGCTCAGCAATATCTACGAACAGATCGATGCAACTCCTATCGATCCCGTAGATATCGTGCACAACGGCTCAGGGACGCTGAAGGCC
>JBBIGZ010000008.1:0-1193 GCA_037447295.1 Chloroflexota bacterium
GCAACCCGCAGAGCCTCAATCGCTACGCGTACGTTACCAACAACCCGCTGCGGTACACCGACCCCAGCGGCCACTGCCCGGTGTGCATCCCGGTGGCCGTCGGCGTCCTCAAACTGGTGGACTACGGCTGGACGGCGTGGGACACCTATCAGGCCGGCCGCACCCTGGCCGACCCCAAGGCCTCCGACGAAGCCAAACTCATCGCCAGCCTCAACATGGCCCTGGCCGCCGGACTGGAGCTCTTGGAGCCGGACGACCTGCTGCCGGCCTCGCTGCCGCTGGATGACATCGCCCGTCGCAGCATCGCCGCCGGTGCGCACGAAGCCATGCAGCAGGGTGGGTTGCGCAGCGGCGTCCAATACCTCAAAGGTGCCTTGGGCGAGGCGGCGCCGGGAGTGATCCGGCACCTGTACGACCAAGGCATGTTCCGGGGCATCAGGAGCGCGAGGGAATGGGCAGACATCTTTGGCAGCGGCCTGCGCAAGGAAGCCGGGCTGGAGGTGCACCACCTGATTGAGCAGCGCTTTGCGCAACGTTTGGGGCTCAAAGAAAGCGAGGTCCCGGCAGTAGTTCTGGACCGCGCTTTCCATCAGCAGGAAGTGACGGCGAGACTGTTCCAAAAAGGTGCCCTACCCACCAGTGTAGAGTACACTGCTCAGGAAATATGGAATGCCTATTGGAAAGTTTACCGCGAATTGGGTCATGAAGACTGGCTGGAGGTGATCTGGCCATACTTTGAGCGGTTGGGGGTGCAGCGATGAAGCAGAGCGCCTATGCAACAATCTTCCTGAAGCCCGAAGGCCAAACTGTAAGTTCTTTCGAGATTGAGCAGAACCGGGAATGGGTGAAGCACTTAATCCTACGAATGGGGCTGAAAGAAAAACAGGTTCACGAAGCCCCTATGGGTTTCGACTTGGAAGTCGATGTGAACAGTCCGGCTTTCGGCTTGCTCTTAGAAGCGATAAGAGCAAGGCCGGATTTGGCTCCACGTTATATTAGGATTTGGCGCTACTACACTCCTTCCGAAATGCAGGCGGCCCCGTTGTTGAGGTGGCGCCTCACCAATCAAGCCATCGAGGATGACTACTACGATCTCCATGAAGACGGTTACCAGGGGGGCCCTAAAGCCTCGCATCGGTGCTGCGGGTCCTGTCGTGCAGAATTGGAGCAGGTGCGAGACCTGGTAATGGATA
>JBBIGZ010000009.1:0-72922 GCA_037447295.1 Chloroflexota bacterium
GGGGTAAAGATGCCTGAGGGTGCGCTTGAGCCAGACGTAAAAGAAATCAGATAGATCTGAGTAAGGAACATTATCGTAGTAAGGCGGGTCGGTGAGCACGGCGTCGAAGTAGCCATCCGGGTAGGGCAGGCGCGTGGCGGAGGCGTGGGTGACCCTCACCCCTGGCCCACCTGCCCCCGCCAGGGGGTCGCCCACAGGGAGAGGGGGGATTTGCGAGAGATGCTGGATTACTTCTTGAATTCCAGAAGTATCCCATTCACCTCGCGAGCCGCTAAATGGATTTACTTCACCGTAATCCCAAATCATTGGCAAAGCCTGTCGGTCAAAAGCTCTCTCAAAACTTAGCGCATCTGCTCGCCATCTGGTAAGGTTGCAAAGATATGTTGCCAACTTGTTGAAAACCATTCCAACATACGTCGCCACGGCGCGGGCGAACGCTTCGGGCGTGCCTTGCGCCAGCATGGCCTCATGGGCGCGGCGGACGGCATCGGCAAAGGTCAGCAGGGCGAGTTGCTGGCGCGGATTGAATAATTCACCCCAGATCTTCATTCCATATAGGGGTAGACGACATGTGTCGTATTTGTCACGTCCTCCAATTGGAAGTGGTTCATCCGGCACGGGTTCCATGCCCCAAAGGGGGCGCAGGGCTTCGATTTTGCGCTCCAAGGCGGCCTGGGCGGCGGCGTAGGCTTCTACATCGGTGGCCGTCGGCAGGCGGTAGGTCTTGCCACTCTCGCCCCGGCCTTCCTCCTGGGAAGAGGAGGGGGTGATAACCACCGCTACCATGCGCTGGCCGGCTTTGCCTTCCTGGAAGAGGCGGCGGGTGGTTTTGTCGTCTATCGCCGTGCCGCAGGCCGGGCAGGTCACAATGGCGCGGCGCACGGTGCCTTGTTCGGGGTCGAAGTCCTCGGGCCAGGGGGCGTAGCCCTGCCCTTCGGCTTGTTTGCCGCGCGCCACGATCTTGAACGCAATCGGTCTGCCCGCGCCCTGCGTGACGGGGCAGAGGGCAATTTGCTTTTTGTCCTTCTTCGCCAGCCAAAACTGGCGCATGAGCGGAATTTCCACGCCGCAGGCCGGGTTCTGGCAAGGCAGGGTGCGCGCCCAAATGTAGCCGACGGGCGTGCTGCCCTCACCCCCAGCCCCTCTCCCAGAGGGAGAGGGGAGGTCGTTGGGGTAGAACTCGGCCAGTTCCCGGCGGGCTTCTTCCAGCACCCATTCGCCCCAATAGCGCACGGCGTTCAATAAGGGATTTTCGATTTCAGATTTTGGATTTTCGCTTGAATCGGCATTGAGCAAAGCCAGTTGTTTTTCCTTCTCCTGTTTCCCTCTTTGCGCCTTCGCGTCTTTGCGTTGAGATTTAGCCCATGCGGGCATGCCCTCAAACGGGCGGCCGAACATTTGCGGGTATTCCAGGGTGGCTTTTTCGATCAGCACAGCCACCGGGTTGTAATCGTTGGCGTAGGCTTCACAGCCCAAGCGCAAGGCTTCCAGCGGGTACGAGCCGCCGCCGGCGAACGGGTCGAGCACCTTGGGCGGCACGCCGCCATTGGCTTCCAGGATCTCGCGGCGGGCACGTTCCAGCAAAACCGCGTTGTTAGAGTTCTCCCACTGGCACAGTTGGATAATGAAATCGCGCTTCTTCTGCCATTCTTCGGCATCTTTGGAGGCAGGAGTCAACGCGGCGTAGGCGGTGGCGCGACTGGCGGCCAGCGGTCGGCGCGCCCACCAGATGTGCAGGGTGCTGATGTGGCCGTGGCGGATATTTTTCTCTTTGGCCGAGGCAGCGCCCACCTCTTTGACAGGGAAGGAATCTTCGAGGAAACGGCGGAAATTCAACGACATGGTATTCCCTTTGACTTATCTGCAGATTGGTCGCACGATTTGGCCGCGCGGTGTAAGTCACTTATCCGCACGATGATAAATCGTCGCGCTACGATGGACGCCCCATGATGAAACCTCAAACAATCATTCGGCATCTTTCCATCTCCGGCGGTGGGATCAATCCTTTGATTCATATCATGAAAGTCGATTGGATACCGACTCCCAATCCGCTTTGCGCAGTACCCTTTAGGGTAGAGCGGATCCATGTCCTAAACAAAGGCTTGAGCCCCGGCAGATGGCAGCGCAGCAGCTGGATTGGGCTTTCCCGCGTTACCCGTAGATATGCCACAAGAGACGGGATTGTGGAAATAATTATCTCATTATCCTGTTCTTCAGAACCGGCCATGTCTAAGGCTCTGCCACAGCGTAAACGCGCTCGAATTCCTTGAGGAATTCCGCCGCGATCAACGGGTTGTAGATCACCACCAAGTTTTCATCGTTCTGATCTTCAGCGCTGGTCGAGAAGTTATAAGAGCCAAGGATGACTATCGAGCGATCAATGATTATCACCTTATGGTGCATTTGACCCGGGTTGCCATCCAACCGCACATCGATCTTGGCCTGGCGGAAAGGATCGAACTCGGTACCGCGATTGGAGGCCACTTGATCCTTCTCCATCACGCCATGCACTTCCAAGCCGGCTTTATGGCGCTTGATGATAGCCTCCCCCAGATCGTTGGCCGTGAAAGAGTAGGCCAGGAAGTAGATGCTCTCCTTCGCCGAGCGCAAAAGCGGCAGGATAGCCGCCGCCACCCCGTCATCCGGTGAAAAGTAGATCTCCAGCCGCGTTCCATCTGGCATGGTCACCTTGGGGAAAGGCGTGGCCGGCACATCATCGCGGCCGAATTTGTCTTCGAGAAACATCTCTTCAAATTCTTTGGTGTAATCGGCAGCCACTTCTTTGGAACGAATGCGGATCAAATTGTTGTTATCCGCATAGGCGCCGGAGTCGGTCAAATTCATCGAACCGGTCCAAACCTCCTGCCCATCGATGACCACGAATTTATTGTGCATCAGCCCTTGGCGGCGATCGCCGAGCATAGGGATGCCGGCCTCGCGCAAGAATTGCGGATCGGCGCGATCCATGTTTTCGCTTTCCATCACCATGCGCACGCGCACACCGCGACGCTGAGCGCGTAGCAACGCATCACGCACGCTATCCAGACTCAAACTGTACAAAGCGGCATCCACACTGACTTTGGCATTGTCAATAGCTTGGACTAGCGGCGTATCCGGCCCGCCTTGCTTTTCTTTTGAAAGAGGATTCAGCGGATCAGTGAAGTAGAGCTCAAACCAGCCATCGCGCACTCCATAGCCGATGCGCAATGGGATCGGCGTAAGTCCCTGCGTTGTGGAGTCTTCAGATGGGGTGATCACCGCCGGGGGAGTTGGGGTCGCAATCCCGAATCGCTCTTCAATCCATGGCAGAACATAGAGAAGGAAAATCAAAAGCAGCAATGCAACCAACGTCGTGCCGGCGTTTTTGCGGGAAATCGTTCTTCTGGGCATGGTAACTCCTTTGAAAAACATCTTGTGTAATTATACCTACTGGCAATCATTTCCTGATGAAATTCAAAACTCGGCAAAACCAGATCAACCACTGCGAACCAAGCACGGATACCTTGATACTTGAGTTGCCCCTTGAAGATCTCGGACAAATCTTGTAAAATTTTACTAGCATATTTCCTCTGCCCCTTTTCTCTTCTTGGGAGGTCGTGATGGACGTGATCAAAGTTTCTGCAAACTCCCGTACCTCTGCGGTCGCCGGGGCAATTGCAGGTGTGGTTCGTGAACACAAGCGAGCCGAAGTGCAGGCCATCGGAGCCGGTGCCGTCAATCAAGCGGTCAAAGCGCTTGTTTTAGCGATCGGCTATCTCAAAAACGATGGCATTCATGTTGTCTGCATCCCGGAATTTGTGGACGTGGAAATTGACGGTAAGGTCAGAACGGCGATTAAGTTAGTCGTCGAACCACGCTGATTTAGAGACTAAGCGGTTCGCGCCCTGACCATCTTCCCATCCCCAAAAGGCTCGTTCTTTGCCGGAAGATTCGGCGAGCGTCTATGCTCTTCTAAGGAGCCCTCCTGATGTCGCGTCTTTTTGCGCGCCTAATGTTGCTAGGTGCCACTCTGTTCAGCCTTTGGGCTTGGAGAGGCATTGATGCGCGCCATGTCTTTTCTGCCCCGATGGCACAAGAAAGCAAGCCAAAAATCGTGATCAGCGAGTTCCGTTCTCGCGGCCCAGGTGGAGCATATGACGAATTCATTGAACTATACAATGCAGATGGGGGACCAGTCGATCTAAGCGGTTGGAATCTCAAAAAATCTTCAGGATGTGGCACTTCCATAGTCACGCTGGCGACTTTTCCCGCCGGAACGATTCTACAACCGGGACAACATTATCTCATCGCTTCCCAGAGCTTTACCCAGACCACCGCCGATCTCACCTATCCAACCTCCCAAGCCCTGGCCGATAACGGCGGTATTGCCATCGTCAATCCACTAGGCACCCCAATCGATCAGGTAGGCATGTGTAGTACCACCTTCTTTCTCGAAGGTTCTCCACTACCTCCTGTCTCATCCAGCACCGACTGGAGCTACGAACGCCTACCGCGCGGCGCACAGGGAAACTGCACCGATACCGATGACAATTTCAACGATTTCGGCGGTAGCACGGTCTCTCCATCTAATCCTCAAAGCGCTGCGGCCCCTTTTGTCTATTGCGCAGGCTTGCAAACGTTTACCCCCACTCCGACCGTCACCGACACCCCTACGCCCACGGATACCTCCACGCCCAGCCACACGCCTATCCCCAGTGACACCCCTACTCCCACCGATTCTCCAACAGCCACCAACACCTTCACCCAAACGCCTCTACAGACTCCTACCCGCACGCCCTCTCCTACCCGCACACCTACTCCCACCCGCACCTTCACTCCCACCATTACTCCCACTCCCTCGCTGCTGCTTATTATCAACGAGGTTGCCTGGGCAGGGACTTCTGCTAACAGCAACGATGAATGGATTGAGCTCTATAACCCCGGTAGCAGCACAATATGTCTGGGTGGATGGCGATTGCAGGCAGAAGATGAAAGTCCGTATATCACTTTTACCTCCGGCGATTGCATCCCCGCCAACGGCTATTACTTGCTCGAACGCAGCACGGATAACACGATTAGCAACATCCCTGCCGATAAAATCTATTACGGCAGCCTAGATAACGCCGGTGAGCGCCTCTGGCTCTTTGATGCAGGTGGGAATCTAGTGGATAGCGCCAATTACGATGGTGGAGCATGGCCGGCCGGCAGCACCAGCGGTTACCGTAGCATGGAGCGCATTCGCAAGCCATCCCAAACCCTTCCCATGCGCGATAGCGATGCCGCTTGGATGACCTTCGCCATGCCCAATCCGAATATCGGCAAAGACCGCAATGGGAATTGGGTAAACGGCTCACCCAAATACCCCAACTGGGCCTATACGGTCACCCCCACTGCCACCAAGAGCCCCACCCCTACCCGCACCATCACCCCCACCCGCACTCCCACCAAACCACCCACCCCGATTCCCCTCATCGTGCTGAGCGAATTCTTGCCGCACCCGGCACAAGATTGGAACGGAGATGGAATTGTAAATGTCTACGATGAATATATCGAGATCCTCAACGCCAGCCCAAACGTAGTAGATTTGCGCGGCTGGAGGCTGGATGATGAAGCCAATAGCGGTGCTAACCCATATGTCTTCGCGTCATCGCTCAAATTAAATCCTGGACAGCGCCTGGTCCTTTTCCGTTCCCAGACCAACCTACCCCTTCCGGATTCCGGCGGCCGCATCCGCCTGCTTACACCCCAAGGCCTGGTTTTTGACGATTATATTTATCAAGGCATCGCCCAGCCGAATCAGGCCTGGTGCCGCACCTACGAGGGCCGGGCTCCCTGGTCGGAGCATTGCTACCCCACGCCGGGCCTCGCCAACATGATCGCATCTTTTTCTCTACTACCTATCCCCACCCCGGTCACCTCTACCGCTCCACTCTGCTCCTTGAGCGATCTGCTCCCCCCTCCCATCCTAGAGGGAGAATGCCAATCGACCGGTAGCGACATCTGGAATCCTCTGCTCTGGGAAGAACGCTTTGAAAAAGCGATCCCCGCACCACTGTATAAAGAAGGCTTCACAGTCTACTAAAAAGGACCACATATGACCGGTACGCTGATCAACGTTTTCACCGTCCTTCTCGGCGGCAGCCTGGGCCTTTTCCTGGGCGGCAGGTTGCCGGAGCGGCTCAAATCCACCGTCATCGCAGGGTTAGGGCTCTTCACCACCGCATTGGGCCTGCAGATGTTTCTCAAAAGCGAAAACGCCCTCATCGTTCTAGGCGGTTTGCTCATCGGTAGCTTGCTCGGTGAATGGTGGCATATTGAAGAGGGCCTGCGAAATTTGGGCACCTTCCTGGAAGCACGCTTCGCTCGCGGCAGCTCCAGCCAATTCGTGCGCGGCTTCCTCACCACTTCCCTCCTGTTCTGCATCGGCCCGATGACCATCCTCGGCGCCATCCAGGATGGCCTGACTGGCGACTACCGTCTGTTGGCCGTGAAGGCTGTGATGGATGGCTTTGCCGCTTTAGCCTTTGCATCCTCCCTAGGGTTGGGCGTGCTGTTCTCGGCACTAACCGTGCTGATCTACCAAGGGGCTATCAGCCTGCTCGCCGCTCAATTGAACACCCTTCTCACCCCGGCCATGATGAACGAAATGACCGCCACCGGCGGCGTGATCCTGCTCGGGCTGGCGATCAGCAGCCTCTTAGAGATCAAACCGATCCGCACGGGCAACTTCCTGCCCGCCCTTGTAATTAGCCCCCTGATTGTATGGATCGTAGGATTTTGGAAATAGGAAAAGGCCGGCGCCCGACCGTGGTCGAAAACTTCAAACCCACCAGGCTGCCGGCCTGAGCCGATCCCCACGGCACGTCATGCCTTGATCACAGGATTTTGCAGCTTCCCTAGGCCCTCAATCTCCACCTCGACAACATCTCCCGGCTGAAGGGGCCCCACACCGGCCGGCGTGCCCGTAAAAATCAGATCGCCGGGTTCCAGAGTCATCACCGAGGAGATGAAAGCGATCAAGGTAGGCACCGAGAAGACCATCTCGCGCGTTGAACCCATCTGCCGCAGCTGACCGTTGACACGGCAGGTGATCACCGCATCCGAAGCATCGAACCCCGTATCCACCCAAGGTCCAAACGGGCAAAAGGTATCGAATCCCTTTGCTCGTGTCCACTGCCCATCGCTGCGTTGCAGATCGCGCGCCGTCACATCATTACCCACCGTATAGCCCAAGATATAATTTTGCGCATCCTCGGCCAAAATGTTCCGCCCGCGCCGCCCAATCACCACAACCAATTCCGCCTCGTGCTCCACCTGTTGCGATTGAGGCGGTAAGACAATCGGCTCACCGGGATTCAAGATAGCCGAAGGTGGTTTGAGGAAAATCAGGGGAATCTTTGGCACTTCTGCCCCATGCTCTTTGGCATGTTCCACATAGTTTCGTCCCACACAGATGATCTTGCTCGGCCTCATCGGCGCCAAAAGGCGCACTTCCTCCAAAGGCAAATTGGCCTCCAGACGGCGATAGTCACCAAAAATATCGCCCTCGATTTCCCCTACCTTATCCTCAAACACCCAGCCATAGCGAGGCATCTCATTACCTTTTTGATAGCGAACGATGCGCATCTCAAACCTCCAAAAAGATTTTCTTTTTTCGCCTCCGGACTATGCCGGAAAATCTCAAGCACAACATAGGCCTACGGAAGAGCGATCAAAACCGATGCCGGCCCTTGGGGAGACTATCCCCGTGGAACACGTGAGAACACTTGCCGGCAAAGGATTTCGACCCGATTTTACCCCTTTTCCATCAGATCTCGAACCCGTTTTCAAGCAAATACAGCACATCTTCCACTGCTGCGCTCAAAACTTCGTGCATGATCTCGTCCGAAACCTGATAAGGCCCTCCGAAGGAACCATCATCATAGGTCGTCCGCACGGAACGGGCATCGAGCAGAAAAGATGGCACCTGCGGAGGCGTTTTGACCAGGTTCGGCAAGGGATCGCCGTTCGAAGTCCGGGTAAACGGAAAAGCCTCCAGCCAATTAGCATGAGCGGGACGCAAATTGTGCTTTTCGGCGATGGCCTCAATGCGTTTGGAAAGCCACCAGTCATACCAAATAATGCGCAAATCCCGAAGTTCGTTCAGCAATTCCTGCAAATAGGCTCGCACCGCCGAATTGCCCCCATGTCCGTTGAGGATCAACATTCGCCGAAATCCATGCCGATAGAGTGAACGCACCATATCTTCCAAAACTGCTAAGAACGTCTGCAAACGCAGGCTAATTGTTCCCGGATAATCCAGAAAATACGGAGTAATACCGAAGTTCAACGGCGGAGCCACCAGGATACCGACGCGGCGCGCAACTAGATCGGCCAACACCTGAGGAATTTTAACGTCTGTGAGCAAGCTCAAATACCCATGTTGTTCACAGGACCCCAACACCAGGATCACCCGATCGTCCAATTGCAAATAGTTTTCCACGTCCATCCAAGACAAATCCTCAAAACGCATCGTTACCTCCGAGAAAGAATGGAATAGCCTTTACCTTTCCTCCCCATCTTCCTTGGGATTACCTTTTCAACGTGTCGAACAACCCTCTAAAAGGACTCAACCCCGCGATAGTTTTCACTAAAATTTTACCATTTCCTCGCGCCATTGATTCTCGCTATGGATATGCCAAGGATTCTTCTAAAAGGATAAAAGGGACGCGGCGATCCCCGAAACAGCTCTCTGCGGTAACCCACCACTAAAAAATCCCTATCATCCAACCTTTCAACATCTCTTGTTCACCATTCATCCACCGTTTCCTCGCACCGTCTACCATCCACGGCCTACCGTCCACGGTCCACGGTCTACCGTCCACCGTCTACAGTCATATAAACAACTTGCAGGTGATATAATTTTGTCGTCCTTTTTGAACAGCCTATGGGATACGCTGATCTCCACATTCACAGCAACTACAGCCTTGATGGCCTTCACAGTATCTCCCAAATTCTGCGCCACGCGGCACAGGTAGAACACCTGCGTGTGATCGCCGTGACCGATCACGACGTACTGCGTGGCTCGCTAGAATGTGCCGAGCGTGCCCCGCATTTCGGTCTGCAAGCCATTCCGGGCATGGAAGTGACCACTGCCGATGGTCACCTGCTAGCCTACTTCATCCAGAAACCCATCCCACCCAATCGGCCCCTGCTGGAAACGCTGGGGAGGATCGGCGAACAGGGTGGACTGGCGATCCTGCCACACCCGATGCGTTTTTGGTCAACGCACCGCTGGACTGCATTACGGGAAGCCCTGAACCATCCTGAAGGTCGGGCCGTGCTGGTAGGGATTGAAGTGGTGGATTCGTGGGGCGAGAATCGTCATGGGCTGCGACTGGCGGCTTGGTATGGCCTGGCCTGCTTGGGCAATAGCGATGCCCATATTCTGGAGGCGATTGGACGCATCTGCAGCTATTTCCCAGGTCAGGATGCCGAGGCATTGCGTCAGGCCTTGCTCCGCATCCAAACCCAGGCACGGGTCTTTGAGCCGATCCCCATCCATGAGGTGGCTCTACGGTACCAACGCACAAAGCAACGCATTAAACAGGATCCGCCCACTCAGCCGATGCTTGGCTCATAGACCCATGCAACCTTCCGAGCATTTGCAAACTCTATTGGCTGCTCTTCCCACCCGCCCCGGTTGCTATCTGATGAAGAACGCGGCCGGTGAGATCATTTACGTGGGAAAAGCGGTCAACTTGCGCAACCGCGTACGCTCGTATTTCCACGCCGAAAGCGGCCAAACGCCGAAGACACGGCGCATGGTGCGCGAGATAGCCGATATCGAGTGGATCGTGGTCGAAAGCGAACTTGAGGCGCTGCTGCTGGAGATGAACCTGATCAAAAAGCACCGCCCCAAATACAACGTGCGCCTCAAGGATGACAAACGCTACCCGTATATCAAAGTGCACTGGGCCGATCCGTTCCCCAAAGTCACCGTAACGCGACAAATGATCAACGACGGTTCGCGCTATTTCGGACCTTATGCTTCGGCCTGGGCCGTACACCAAACCTTGGACGTGCTGCGACGCATTTTCCCCTATCTAACCTGTGATCGCCCAATTACAGGTCACGATCCCCGACCTTGCCTTTATTTTGACATCAAACTCTGTGCCGGCCCATGCATCGGTGCCATCGACCAGGCCGGTTACCGCCAGATGATCGCTGATCTGATGAACTTCCTCAACGGACGCGGCGAGCAAATCTTGGAACGCCTGCAAAAGGAGATGGAACAAGCCGCGGAAGAACTGCGCTTTGAAAAAGCCGCTCGTTTGCGGGATCAAATTCAGGCCATTCACGCTGTGATCGAAAAACAGAAAATCGCCTTCGGCCAGGAGATGGCCGATTCGGATATCCTGGCCATGGCGCGCAGCGATGGCGAAGCCTGTGTCCAGGTCTTCTTCATTCGCGGCGGAAAGCTCATCGGACGGGAATATTTCGTGCTCGAAAACACCGCCGAAAGTGAAGATGCCGAGATCGTGGCTCAGTTCCTTAAGCAATTCTATTCCGAGGCAGCCAATGTCCCTGAGCAGGTGATGCTGCCACAGGAGATTGAAGAGGCACAGATCATTTCTCAGTGGTTACGCTCGCGGCGAGGTGGCGAAAAGGTAGAGATCATGGTGCCGCGGCAGGGTCAGGCACAGGAGCTTTTACAGCTTGCGCTGGAAAATGCCCGTGAAACGCTGAACGTGCTGCGCGCCCGCTGGCAAGCGGATACACATCGCCAGGAAGAAGCGCTGGCCGAGCTACAGCAAGCCCTTTCCCTGCCGCGTCCGCCGAATCGCATTGAATGCTACGATATCTCGAATACGCAGGGGATGGCGATCGTCGGTGCGATGGTAGTTTTTGAGCAAGGGGTACCGAACAAAGCGCTCTATCGGCGATTCAATATCGAAAGCGTAAGCGGCCTGCCGGATGATTTCGCCTCGATGGAGGAAATGCTCACCCGACGCTTCCGCCGCTGGCAAGCAGCACAAGAGACGTCCTCCCAACCCGGTGCAAAAATAGACCACGCCTTCGCCGTCCTGCCTGATTTGATCGTGATCGATGGCGGAAAGGGGCAACTGGGGCGGGCCGTGCAAGTCTTGCAATCGTTTGGGCTTTATGGAAAAATCCCCTTGATCGCCTTGGCCAAACAGCAAGAGGAGATCTTTTTCCCGGAGCGGAGTGAGAGTCTGCTTTTGCCACGCACATCACCGGCGCTCTATCTTTTGCAACGCATCCGTGACGAAGCGCACCGCTTCGGCCTGACAGCCCATCGTCAACGGCGCACCAAACTCGGCCTGACATCGCAGTTGGAGAGTATCCCTGGCATCGGGCCGGCGCGTCGTAAAGCGCTCTTGCGCCATTTCGGCTCCATCGAAGCCATTCGCCGTGCCTCGGTGGAGGAACTGGCCGCCGTGCCGGGCATGACACGCACTGCGGCAGAGCAAGTCAAAGCGCATTTGGAATAGACGGTGGACCGTGGACGATAGATCGTGGAGCATACATCCTTGCTTTAGCCCAGTCCCACCGCCCTCCTGCCTTCTGACCCGCCGATCGTAAACTGTGGAGGGTGAATCGTTGGCAAACCTCCTGCTCTGATCACCCAACGATTATCCTTTCCCGATAGGATGTCTTGATGTCGCTTCCTTCCAATCCTTTGCACTATTTGCGCCGCCCTTCCTGGCCCTTTTGGGTGTTCCTCCTTGGGCTTACTTTCTGGTTCCTGGGGGAAATGATACTCTCAATCCACTGGCGAATTGCCCATGATCAGGCACCGCTATTTTATGAAGCCTATCTGATGCGCTCACAAGGATACCTACCCTATCGCGATTTCTTCGATTTCCAGATGCCCGGTACCTATCTGTGCTATTATCTTTTGGGATGGGTGAGCGGTTTTAGCGATCTCCGCATTCGTATATTGGACTTGGGGTTACTCTTGACATTGCTGGGGATCACCTTTTTTATCCTGAGACCCTTTGGGTTGCGAAGCGCGTGGTTGGCCTCTGTTCTTTTTGGGCTGAACTACCTACAGGGAGGCCCCTCGATGGCTCTGCAACGCGAATATCTCATGTTGCTCCCTGTAGCGATAGCAATATGGATGTTTGGAGAAGAAAATATCCCTCTCCCCTGGCGGGCCTTCCTGGCAGGAGCAGGTTTTGGTTTGGCAGCAACGATCAAACCCCATGCGGCTATCGGTTTACCGGCTATCCTGCTAGGGGAATTATTCCTGGTCGGTTTCTCCACCTGGTATCGTATTCTATTACCGGTAGCGGCAGGCTTTTCCCTCCCGATCCTAATTATGGTAGGGTGGCTGGGTCTAAGCGGCACATGGTCATCCTTTTGGGAGATCACGCGTTATTACTGGCCGCTTTATGCTCGAATCAATGGGGAGATGAGGGTAATCCACGGGAAAGAACGCTGGTTGTTCATTCTGCAACAATTGCTACGCCTAGGCGGAAATGGCATCTGGTTTCTTCCTGCTTCTCTTGGGGTGGTGTTTTCCTGGAAGAGATCGCAATTTTCGTCCAGCCTTTCTCGGCGGCTAGTATCGTTAATCGCGCTGTTACCAGCCTATGCCATCTATCCAGCTTTTTCCGGTCAGTTTTTCGATTATCACTGGCTGCCATTTGTATATGTGGCGGTGTTGCTGGCCGCGCTGGCGATGGAGGAAAAGTCATCCTATCAGCAATATATAGGATTGTTTGTGCTTTGCCTGGCCGTGGCGATCGATTTGCGTCCACCTGCAGTCGTGCTTCGTCAGCTAGAGGGAAAGTCTATTGCCCCTTTGGGTGGCCGCGTTGATCGTCTGGCCGGCTTTCTGGAGGCTCGCTTGAAACCCGGCGATACCGTTCAGCCTCTTGATTGGACCGGTGGTACCTTGCACGCTATGTTAATTGCGCGAGCGCGTCTGGCCACTCCGTTCGTGTTCGATTTTTACTTTTACCATCACGTTTCCAATCCATACATTCAATCGTTGCGCCGCCGCTTTTTAGATTCTCTACAGAGCCATCTGCCTCGCTTCATCATTGAAATTACAGCCGAAGATAAGCCCTGGGTCTCGGGAACTGACACCAGTCGGGACTTCCCCGAATTGCGCGCGTTTCTTCGCGCTCACTATCGGATTCTCCAGCAAAAGGAAGACTATGTGATCTATGAGCTTCGCTAAACGGGCTACCTATCGAGTTGTCATTTCTTCTGCGCTTTTGTGGCATCTGGCATGGGTTTATCTGCTGTTGCCCTTAGCATTTTTCGCTTTGGGGTGGTTACGTCCAGCGATAGGGTTGGGCCTTATACTGCTCCTCTTGGGAAGCATGGTTGCTTTATGGCGCAATGCCCCCAAGAGTGGCCTGGAAACAAACCTTGGGGATGTGGTAGTAGGTATCCTGCTACTGGGGCTATGGGTGCTACTAAGCGGCATTGGCGGATATACCTTTCAGAATTGGGATCATCACTGGCGCAATGCTATCTTCCACGATCTGCTACATTACTCCTGGCCGGTCAATTACAATCCTGTAAAAAGCGGCGCAAAAATGCTTGTCTATTACATCGGGTATTGGCTGCCGGCTGCATGGGTGGGCAAATTGGTTGGCTTGAAAGCGGCAAACGCTGCTCTTTTCTTCTGGACATGGCTTGGCGTGTTCTTGATTGGAGCCCTTCTCAGTTGGCGATGGCGCCGCCCTTTATGGAAAACTGCTCTCTATCTCATCTTCTTCAGCGGCATGGATGCTCTGGGTGTTCTTTTGATTTCCAAAGAAGCGTATCCCTCTCTCTGGCCCCCGATCCAGCATCTAGAGATCTGGGCCGGCGATTTGCAATATTCTTCCTTCACCACGGCCCTCTTTTGGGTTTTTAATCAAGCGGTTCCGGCCTGGCTCTGCCTAACCCTTCTGTTGACACATCCCGGGACCACGCACCTCTTTTTGCTATGGGCTTTGACTCTGTTCTTTGCTCCCTTTCCGGCCGTCGGCCTGCTCCCTTTTCTCCCGCTTGAAATTTGGGAACAGGTCCGGCGTGCCGGGCGCTTTTCGCCGCGCCACCTGTTCTCCTTCGTGACCCTTCCTAACCTAAGTGGGGTAGGTCTCGCTTTCGTTGCCCTGCTCTACTTCTCGGCAAACACGGCCGCCCAGAACCGTGTCGTTCAGGCAATTCCTCCACTTATCCTGCTCCCTTTTTTCTTCCTGGAAGGTGGAGCAATTTGGATGATCCTAGGATGGTCACAGCGTCACGATCCTCGTTGGTACCTGATGGGGTTTTTGCTCCTCATATTCCCCTTTTTTCAGGTAGGCAATGGACGTGATTTTGTTATGCGCGCCTCCATTCCTGCCCTGTTTTACTTGATGCTCTGGACAGGTGATGCGCTTGCTTCGAGATCTTTCCCGCGATTCCTCCGTATTAGCTTGATCGTGCTTCTCCTCATCGGTGCCCTCACTCCACTTTACGAGATCAATCGCTCGCTCTATCGCACTCTCTCCTATTATTTATCTCCACAACAGATCAGGATAGAACCCACACCGGTTGACAAACTGGTGCTCGATGTTCCCCCGGAGGAGGATCACCCCGGCACTCTAACCGCCGATCGCCTCCGATCACTAGCGAATGTGCGCGGCAAGCTGGCCAATAACTTCATTGCCGACGCTCGAAAATCTTTCTTCTATCGTTTCCTGGCACGGCATTGACAGAGAATTGCCCTCCTTCGCCTCAAGAACCGAGGCGCTGCGCCCAACTGCACCATTTTGCAGCAACGTGAGAACATGGGCAAGCCGATGCATTAGCGTGCTGAAACCTTGTCAGAATCGGCGGGCATGGCTATAATGAGCATACCTTCGAGGACGGGGCATGGCGCAGCCCGGCTAGCGCGCTTGCATGGGGTGCAAGAGGTCCTGGGTTCAAATCCCAGTGCCCCGACAAGAGTCGCCGCCTCAGTGGCGGCTTTTTTATCTTTTGACCCATGGAGGTTCTATGCAAGAAGAGATCATGTACGAGGGTGAGGAGTTGATTGAGATCGTAGAAGAAACCCGCGCCAGCCTTTCCTCGATCATCAGTCTGGTGGCAGGCATCCTTTCCATGGCCCCCTATTTCTTCATGGTGGCAGTGATCCTAGGCATTGTGCGCAGCTGGTCCTACCCTCGTTCCTTCCTCTCATCCGAGCCCTTCCTCTACTACCTGCTCTTCAGCGGCATGCTCTTTGGCCTGATCGGGGTGATCTACGGCACCCTGGCAGCGCGCAATGTATTTGTGGGCGAAGCCGGTGATAAGAGCGTGGTACTCCTGGCGATCGGTGTGGCCTTGAGCCTGCTGGGTGCGATTGCCAACATCCAATTCGCCTTGGGACTCTACATCAAGATCATGACCGGCTAATACGGTCCCGTTGTATCTCTTTCGGACGCTACAGACCGATGGAAAACCCATCCGACTCTGTGGCGTTTTTTTTATCCTCCACCGCCCATGGTCTACTGTTTATCACCGTCCACGGTCTACCGTCCACATCTACCAGTCCACCGTCTATGGCCCACGGTCTACACCCCAGGCACGCGGTATAATCCATTTGCCTTTTGATTCCACCCAGGAGCATCACAATGAGTGCCATTTTCCCCTCTGCCGAATGGTTAAAAGCCTTGGAAGAAAAATTGAACAGCGATGAGCGTTATGCTCAGGTCGCCCACAACTGGGAAGGTGATCTGCTTTTCATTATCCAACCACAGGGCAAATTAACCGAAGAGGTACGCATGTATCTCGATCTCTGGCATGGCAAATGCCGCGGCACGGAGATGATGCCTCCTCCCGATCGCCAGGCCGCTTTCGTCCTCAGCGCGCCCTATGAGCATTTCGTTAGCATTCTGCAAGGGCGACTCGACCCGATGACGGCGATGATGACCAGCAAGCTGAAGGTGCGCGGCAGTATGGCCTATATGATGCGCCACGTGCCCACGGTGCTGGATTTTGTCCGCTGTTGCCGCGAGATCACCCAGGAGATCCTCTGATGCTCCCCATCCTAAAAATCCACCTTGGCGAAGGGCGCATTGAGCGTTTGGATGTGCCTTCTGCCTGGCGCAATGACTTTCTGGGCGGCGCTTCTCTGGCGGCTCGTTTGCTCTATCCCGTCCTCACCGCCGATCTCAATCCGCTTACGCCACAAGCCCCATTGCTCTTCCTCACCGGCCCGCTCACCGGCACCGCCGGTCCGACTGTGGGACGTTTCGTCGTCTGTGGCAAAGGTGCTGCCACCGGTCTGTGGGCCGAATCAAACTGCGGCGGCTTTTGGGGGCCGGAATTGCGTTTTGCCGGCTACGATGGCCTGTGGATCGAAGGGCGTTCCGACCGCCCGGTATACCTCATGATCCAAGATGATCACATCGAGATCCGCCCGGCCGAGCACCTTTGGGGACTGGATACCTATGAGACTCAAGAGCAGATCAAGGCAGAACTCGGCCAAAGTGGATGGCATGTAGCCGTGATCGGTCCGGCCGGTGAACGTGGGGTGCGCTTTGCCGGCATCTATTGCGATCACGGACGCGCCGCCGGACGTACCGGCCTGGGCGCCGTGATGGGTGCGAAGAACCTTAAGGCCATTGCCGTGCGCGGCACGCGCAAGAATTTACCCCTGGCCGACCCGGAACGCTATGCCGCGCTACGTTCGCAGGCCAATCGCTGGCTGCGTGAGGATAACGAAGCGCAGGTGCTCCATGCGCTGGGCACGGCCGGCGCTGCCAACTATGCCGAATATCTGGGAGCGATGCCAGCACGCTACTACCATCAGGGCACATTTCCTGAAGTAGATGCCATCTCCGGTGCCACGATGAGCGAAACCATCCTGAGCGGACAAAGCGCCTGCCATGCCTGCGTCATCGCCTGCGGCCGCGTCGTACGCCTGGGAGACGGGCAAAAGCGCAAAGGTCCAGAATACGAAACGATCGTCTCCTTTGGCCCAAACCTGCTGAATGCCGATTTGGAATCCATCGTCTACCTAGGCGAGCTCTGCGATCGCTACGGAATGGATACGATCAGCCTGGGCAACACGATCGGGCTGGCGTTTCACCTTTTCGAGCAGGGGGTACTCACCACCCAAGATACCGGCGGGCTAGAATTGCGCTGGGGAGATGTGGCCGCCATTCGCCAACTCATCCGCATGGCCGCTTATCGCGAAGGCTTCGGCGATCTCATCGCCGAAGGGTCGCGACGATTGGCAAAAGAGTTGGGTGTGCCGGAAGAGGCCGTACAGGTCAACGGGTTGGAGGTGGCGTATCACGATCCGCGAGGCGTCTCCGGCATGGCGCTGGTCTATGCCACCAGCCCGCGCGGCGCCTGTCACAATCAATCGGATTATTTCTTCGTAGATTGGGGGCACGTCCAGCCGGCGCTGGGGATCGAGTATTTCTCCCGTCATGCCGGCGCGGAAAAAGCGGCGAACGTCGCCCGTCACCAGGATTGGCGGACGGTCTTCAACGCCCTGGTGATGTGCCTTTTCGCAAATATCGAGCCGCAATTACAAGTCGATCTGATCAACGCCGCCTGCGGCCTGGATTGGTCGCTAGAAGAGATGATGCATGCCGGAGAACGCGCCTGGAACCTGAAGCGCCTGATCAACCTTCGTCTAGGTCTGCGCCGCGAGCAGGAAAAGCTCCCCAAAGCCCTGCTGGAGGCCTATGCGGAAGGCGGCGCGGCCGGTTACGTCATTCCCTTCGACGAGATGCTCCAGGCCTACTATCAGGCGCGCGGTTGGGATTTGCAAAGCGGCGCGCCCTTGCCCGAAACGCTTCAACGATTGAGGTTAGATCAACTAGAGGGAGCATGATGAGCGAAAAACTGCCGTTTATTCCCAAACTCGTTTCGGTAAAACAGATGCGACAGATCGAGGCCGAGGCCAACGCCCGCGGCCTGACCTACGATCAAATGATGCAGAATGCCGGCGAAGCAGTCGCCAACCTGGTGCAGCGGCTGGCACAAGAACATCGCCAAAAAGCGGGGTGGCATACTCCCCCAACTGCCCTAGGATTGGTCGGGAGCGGCAATAACGGCGGGGATACGCTGGTTGCGCTCACCCGTTTGGCCCAGGAAGGTTGGGAGACAGTAGCCTATCTGGTCAAAGAACGCAAAAAGGGCAAAGAAACCGACCCACTGGTAAAACACCTATTGGAAAGCGGCGGCAAGATCTTCCTCATGGAACAAGACCCGCACTTCCAGCATCTTGGCGAAGCCGTGCAGCAAGCCGATGTTATCCTGGATGGATTGCTCGGCACCGGTATCACCCTACCCTTGCGCACCGAAATTTCCCTCCTCCTGGAGGCCGTCCAATCCTTTGTGCGGCTCTCGCCTTGCCTGATTGTGGCCGTGGATTGTCCCAGCGGAGTAGATTGTGATAGCGGCGAAGTCAGCCCTTCTACCCTGTATGCCGATTACACGCTGACGTTAGGCGCGGTCAAACAGGGGTTGCTCAAATTGCCGGCCTTCGCTCACCTAGGTCGGCTGGAAGTGGCGGATATCGGCTTTTCAGAAGACCTGCCCACCCTGGCCGCGATCCGCGACGAAGTGGCCGATCTCGCCTTTGCGCTTCATCACCTGCCCAAGCGCCCGGCGGAAGCGCACAAAGGGACCTTTGGCACCGCGCTGATCGTCGCCGGCTCCCTGAATTACACCGGCGCGGCGCTGCTGGCCGGGCAAGGTGCCTATGCGGTGGGCGCCGGTCTGGTGACCTTGGCCGTACCCTCACCGCTCCATGCGGCCCTGGCCAGCCATCTTCCGGAGGCCACCTGGTTAATTCTACCGCATGAGCTAGGCGTGATTGACGCCTCGGCCGCGGAAGTGATTTTGGAGAACCTAGGTCGGGTCACTGCCATGCTCCTCGGCCCCGGCTTCGGGCTGGAAGAGACGACGCGCGACTTCATCGAGAACCTGTTAACAGCCCCGACCCCCATCCGAAAGCCCACGCCGCGCATTGGCTTCCTGACTGCGGGGGAATCTGCTGCTCCCCAACCGTCACCCGAAGCGATCCGATTGCCGCCCTTGATCGTAGATGCCGATGGGCTAAAGTTGCTGGCGCGCCTGCCGAATTGGTGGCAACGTTTGCCGGGTCCGGCCGTGCTCACGCCGCATCCGGGTGAAATGTCCATCCTCTGCGGCCTGCCGGTGGCAGAAATTCAGGCCAATCGGCTGGAAACGGCCCGGCGCTTTGCCACCGAATGGGGACACGTGATCGTGCTAAAAGGCGCGTTCACCGTGATCGCCGCGCCCGACGGACGGACGACTACCATCCCGATCGCCACTTCGGCCCTGGCCCATGGCGGTAGCGGCGATCTACTTGCCGGCATGATCACTGGCCTGCGTGCCCAAGGGTTGGAAGCCTATGAGGCCGCTCGTCTGGGAGCCTGGCTACACGCCCAGGCCGGAGTGGAGGCCACCCGAAGCCTTTCGCCCGCCAGCGTCCTGGCTGGGGATGTGCTCCATGCGCTGCGCACCCTGCTCCGCGCACTGGAAGATCGGCGTCAGGCCGAGCGACAACTTTGAAAACATGCTCTTTGCAGGAGAAAAACGATGTCTCTAAGCTACTTGGCACGTTCCATTGTCGAATCTCCCACCGTTAGCTTGAACGAAGAGGCGCGCCTGCTGCGAGAACGCGGTGAGCCGGTAATTCATCTTGGCATTGGAGAACCCAAAAACAAAACCCCCATTCAGGCCATCCTGGCCGGAGCGGCCAAATTGACCTCCGGAGAGGTGAAGTATACGCCGGTCGAGGGTACGACCTCGCTGCGCAAGGCCATCATTCGCTATACCGAGGAAAACTACGACCGGCTGGTGGCACCGGAAAATGTGATCGTCACCATTGGGGCCAAGAACGCCATCTGGATGGCACTTTTCACCTTGCTCAACCCAGGCGATGAAGTGATCATCCTCGCTCCCTATTGGGTGAGTTACCCGGAGATGGTGCGCATGTGCCAAGGCGTGCCGGTGATCGTCACACCGGAAGATGGCACGTTCATCCCGCGCTTCGAGGACATCGAACGCGCCGTGACCTCTTCCACCAAAGCGATCATCGTCAACAGCCCGAACAATCCTTCCGGGGCGATCTACCCTCCCGAACTGATCGCCCAGTTGGTAGATTTTTGCGAACGTCGCGGCATTTACTACATTTCGGATGACATCTACCACAAACTGGTCTTCGATGGAAAACGCGCCGCACCGGTCTATCAATTCACGCAGAAGGACGTGGATTCCAGCCATATTATCGTCATCAACGGCGTAGCCAAGCTCTATGGCATGACCGGCTTCCGCATCGGTTGGGCGGTGGCACCGCGCCCGATCATCGAGATCATGCGCCGCGTTCAATCGCAGACGGTCACGACCCCGGCGGCTGTGCTGCAGGCGGCGGCCGAAGGCGCGCTGAACGGCATGCAGAGTACCGTAGAAGTGCTGCGCCTGAGCGTGCAAAACAATCGAGATGTGCTCATGCAGGAACTGAAAGCTTTTCAAGGGGTGCGTTGCATTCGTCCGGAAGGCACCTTCTACGCGCTCCCCGATTTCCGTGCCTATACCCAGGATTCGGTGCAGCTGGCGCGTTTCCTGCTCCAAAAAGCACTGGTAGTGACCGTGCCCGGCCGCGAATTCGGCATGGAAGGCCATCTGCGCATTAGCTATGCCGGCACAGTCAAGGATGTCACCGAAGGCATTGCCCGCATCCGCTGGGCATTGGACCCCACATCTCCGAACGAAATCTACATCGGCGACCGCCGAATGGTGAGGGATTGGCTATGAACAACCTACTGAACATCAAGACCCCGGCTCAAGGCATCGCTACGGCCTTAAAGAGTGACTACGGATTGGAAAACCACGGCTTCAGCAACCTGAATCAGGTGTACTGGAACTTGCCGCCGGAAGCACTGTATGAGGAGATCGTCTTCCGCGGCGAAGGGCAGATCGTCCACTCCGGCCCGGTAGTGGTGCATACAGCAAAGCATACGGCACGCTCGGCAAACGATAAATTCATCGTGCGCGAAGCAGAAAGCGAAGCCCACATCTGGTGGGGACCATATAATCGCCCATTCGCCGCGGATAAATTTGAAGAGGTCTATAACCGCCTGCTGGGCTATTTTCAGGGACGAGATGTCTTCGTCCAAGACGTCTATGCCGGCGCCGATCCGAACTATCGCCTGCGGGTGCGCATCATCACCGAAACGGCCTGGCACAGCCTCTTTGCCCGCAACATGTTCCTGCTCCCTGCAACGCGGGAAGAATACCAGCGCTTTGTGCCGGAATTTACGATCGTCGCAGCGCCCGGTTTTAAAGGCGTTCCATCCATTGATGCCACGCGTTCAGAGACCTTCATCTTGCTGAACTTCGCCGAACATCTCGGCCTGATCGGCAATACGGCCTATGCTGGGGAGATCAAAAAATCGGTCTTCACCATCTTGAACTATCTGTTACCGCTGGATGGCGTGCTCCCGATGCACTGTTCGGCGAACGTCTCGCCGGATGATGAAAACGACGTGGCTCTCTTCTTCGGCCTTTCCGGTACAGGGAAGACCACCCTTTCGGCCGATCCGTCCCGCCGGCTGATCGGAGATGACGAACATGGCTGGAGCGATGAGGGCGTTTTCAACTTTGAAAACGGCTGCTACGCCAAAGTGCTCAACCTTTCGCCGACCGCCGAACCGCAAATTTACGCCACCACGCGCCGTTTCGGCACGATCCTGGAAAACGTAGTCTACGACCCGGTCACCCGGCGCATTGACCTGGATTCAGATGAAATCACGGAAAACACGCGGGCCTCTTACCCATTGGAATTCATCGAAAACGCCTTGCTGGAAAAACGCGCCGGACATCCACGCAATATTGTCTTTTTGACCTGCGATGCCAGCGGTGTGATGCCGCCCATCGCTCGCCTGAGCACCGAACAAGCCCTCTACCAGTTCATCTCCGGTTACACCTCGAAAATCGCCGGCACCGAAGTTGGGTTGGGCCGAGAACCGGAGATCACCTTCTCGGCCTGTTTCGGTGCACCGTTCATGGTCCACCATCCTTATAAGTACGCCGAACTGCTGCGACAAAAGATCGAACGCTACGGTGCACGCTGCTGGCTGGTCAATACCGGCTGGGTGGGAGGGCCATATGGCATCGGCAAGCGCATCAGCATCCGTTACACGCGCGCCATGCTGGCCGCCGCCCTACGCGGTGACCTGGAAAACGTGCCCTATAAGACCGATCCGATCTTCGGCTTCCAGGTGCCCACCCAATGTCCCGGCGTTCCCGATGAAGTGCTCGATCCTTCTAGCTCCTGGCCAAACAAAGAGGAATACTGGAAGAAATATCGCCAGTTGGCGGCACGCTTCATCGAGAATTTTCGCAAATTTGAGGATGTGTGTCCACCTGAGGTGATCGCTGCGGGTCCCAAACTGTAAGCGCATCGGCAAAAGCAGGCACCGCCGGCTCGGAGCGGAATTTACCGTTCCCCCGGCGGTGCTTTTTTTTGAGCAAAAGCGAAGCAGGGTGCGAAGTTAGTTTCGGCAGGCCTCCTTTGCCGATCGTCGGTTGCGCTCACAATCGCACCGTCACGCGATATTCTCCCACCTGCAAGCCGCGATGATTGAGAACCTTTCCACCGTGAACGAAAGGAGCAAACTTGGCAATCTGGGTCTCGGTCAACACGCCGAGCTGACGCAAAATTTCCAGAGTGACGGCCGTACGCGCCCGCGAAACGGTGCGTCCATCGATCAGCCGTATGGGGAGATCGCCATCGGCGATCTTCAGTGCCAGGCCAAGGCCCGGTTGATCGGGCCCCAACGTTCCGGGCAGGATGCCGACGATCTGGAATCCTTCGGCACCGCCTTTGGCGAGCACATGCCCGGATGCGATGCGCATCAATTCCGTATCGAATCCGCCTTCTCCATCCACCATCTCCGGATGACCGATCATGGCACGGACAATCGCTTGGGCAGCTTCCGCCCGCTGTGCGGGAAGCCGGCGCGGATCGCAAAGGCGGGCAACACCCAACGCGGCATGATACAATGGCAAAGCAAAAGTGGGAGCAGAACAACCGTCAATCGCCACGCCAATGCGCTCTTTCGGATAGTCGCAAATTTCTGCCAGTGTCTGCAGAATTTCCTGTTGCAGCGGATGGTGAATATCCAGATAGTTGTGGATGGCCCAGCCGTGCAAAAGCGCATGGGCAAGCATGCCCGTATGCTTCCCGGAACAGTTGTTGTAGTTCGGCGTCGGCTCGCGTCCGCTCAAGATCAGGGTGCGCATGGATTGCGCATCCGAAGGCCAGTGAGCACCGCATTGGAGCTCGGCCTCGGATATGCCGATCTTCGCCTGCAACGCGCCCACGGTTTCTAGGTGAATGGCCGCGCCATCGTGGGAGGCGCAGATCAGCGCCAGCTCGGCCTCGGTGATGCCAAAGGTCTGCACACCGCCGTGTTCGACAAACGGCAGCGCCTGGAATGGCTTGGCCGAAGAACGTAAATAGGTGACAAACGAGACATCTCCTGCCGCAGCAATCGTTCGCCCCTCAGCATCCACGACCGCAAAAGCACCCTGGTGGACGGATTCGCAACGATCACCGCGCCATACCTCTAGCAAAGGGACAAAAGGTTGGTTCATTGTTCTTCCTCGAGAGGGATCACAACGGGTTGACGACGAGTGTGGTAGTACTTTAGGCCATAACGCAGGCGGAAGAAATACTTTTTCTCCGAAGGAAAGTTGAAACGCTCCAGCAATTCTTGAGCCATCTGCTCAAATACCGCATCTGCTACATCCGCGGGGACTTTCTGCAGGCTTTCCTGAACCGTTTCCAGGAAGGCGATCTGGGCCCGGATCACCTGCAAAGGAACAAGCCCGCCTCTACCACAAACGATCAGGTAATCGGCATATTGCGGCTGCAGGAGCTCATGAAGAAGCTCAATCCATTGAGGAATATCGGCACTCGCCAGGAACGGCGGTTGATCTTTACACACTGCATCTCCGATGAAAAGCACACGCTCTCGTTCCCAGCGCACCCACACCGCGCCGTTACTCGGTCCCGGACGCGCCTCAATCACCAAAGGGTGTTCACTCCAATGGAGCACCAGGTTTTCGGAAAAGGAGAGCTCTGGTGGTGTCCAACGGGTGGTACTCCAACCGCTATGGCTTTCCCATTCGGCGCCGGTCTCCTCGCCGGTCACGCGGCTGGTGGGAGGGCGCGAGCGGAGCATATGTGCCGCCTTCTCGTGTGCCAGAATCGGGCATTCCATCAGGCGCGCGTTCAAAGCCCGATCGGGGTGAGCATCCAAGAGCACCAACGCCCGCTCGGTGCCGGTGTTCAATCCCATCAAGGAAGCCCGCCAAGCCCGCACATGATCGGGCAAGAGGGGTACGTCAATATGGACCAGGCCGTGCGGTAGGACAAAAGCGCCTACCGTCACTCCAGGATAAGCAGTCTCAATATAGACATCCGGTGCAATGTTTTCCATAAGAATTATGAGTAGCATAGAAATTTTGGCGTTTGAAGGTCTCAAGCAGATTCAAGATGTCTTGGCAAGGTGAAGAAAAAGGTAGCGCCGTGACCCGGCTCACTCTCTACACCGATCTTACCACCATGCGCCTGCACCGCCAGGCGGCAAAATGCCAACCCAATGCCCAACCCGCGCACACCTTCTTTACGAGCAAGTCGGGTAAATTTTTCAAAAATGCGCTCCTGATCCGCCGGTGCAATGCCTGGCCCGCTATCCTTGACCCAAAAACGCACCTGTTGTGGTGTATCTTCTAGCAATTGGGCACCTAAGAGAATCTGGCTTTGGGTTGGAGAAAACTTGGAGGCATTTTCCAAAAGGTTGATCAAAACCCGTGCAATCATATCAGCATCCGCTAGTACCCATGCCGAGGCGACCTTGTCCTGTATCTGTATCTCGAGGGTTTGGGCACGCGGATCCAGGGTCATGCGAATTTCATTGGCCGCCCTTTGGAGCAGATCTCCCACCCGCACCGGCTGGCGCTCTCCCAAAGGGACACCGGCTTCCAAACGGTGAATATCCAGCAAAGAATTCACCATACGCTGCAGGCGCGCTACCGCGTGAGAAGCGATCTCCAGGATCGAAGTAGCCACGTTGTCATCGGTGGGGATCGCACCCTTCAAAAGTTCCAAACTGGAGATCAAATTTCCCAACGGAGAGCGTAGATCGTGATAGATCATTGCGGCCAGATCGTCCCGCAAAGCATCCAGCTCTTTGCGCTCATGGATATCATGGAATATCCACTGGATCACATCACGTTGTTCCAATATGCGGCGACGAGCGGACACTTCTACCGGTATTTGCCCCCCATCCTTGGTCTTCACCACAGATTCGAAGCGCAGCGTGTCTTCTTCGTCCAATGTATCCAGCGATTGAAGCGTGACCCCTTCAGGGACATGATAGAGCTGGTGGACGGAACGAGAGAGTAGCTCCTGTGAATCGTAACCGAAGAGCTGCATCGCCTGGCGATTCGCTTCTAGAATATGCCCCTGCAAATCGGTCAGCAGGATGGCATCGATATTCTCATCAAACAGCTCTCGATAGCGGCGTTGTGCCATCTGAATACGCTCGGCAAAAAGAGCGTTTTGGATGGCAATCCCTGCCAGACTGCCGATGCCGGTCATCACCAAAAGCGCATCCGAGTCAAACGTGCCTCCCAAGGGATTGAGCGCCATCAATACTCCGATCGCACCTTCCCGGCCATGGATCGGTACGATCGCAGCAGAAAAGATGCTCCGATCATCGAAGAGACCCGCAACGGAAAGGCGCTCTTTGCTGCCGCTGCTGGGCAAGATCACCCCTTTTCCCTGACGCATGACCCAACCGATAACACCCTCTTCAACTGCCAGACGACGATCGAGGAGCACTCCGGCGCGTAGGCCATCGGCTGCGCGAAACACCAGCGTGTTGCTCGTCTCATCCACCAAACCGAGCGCCACCGTTTCCACTTGCAGCGCCTGCATCATTTGTTGCAGAATGCGACGGAAGACGTCTTTCAAGTCCAGGGAAGCATTAATCGCAATGGCACATTCGACCAATGCGCTCATCACCCGTGCCTGCCGCTGACTTTCGGTATAGAGGCGCGCGTTCAGCACGGCAATGCCTGCCTGATCGGCAATGGCCTGCATCAGTTGGAGATGCTGTTCTGTAAAGGTGTTAGGGATCGGGTGCACCAGCGTCAAAACACCAACGAGCTTCTCGCGCGCCAGCAACGGCACGCAGATGGCTGATTTGGCTCCCGTGCCGGCGCTGGAATCATCCGGGCGGCGCAGCCAGCGTTCATCACGGCTGGTATCCGGCACCAGCGCCGCCTTGCGATGGCGGATCACCCAGCCGGCCAGCCCACGTTCTACCGTCTCCCGCAAACGGGGCGTGGTGTGCTCGTGATATTGTTTTCCATAGACTAGCGTCGCTTCTACCGGTTTGCCGCTATCATCGAGCACGACAATGCTCCCGCGCTCTCCGCCCACGTGCTGCAATGCGGCATAGAGCACCCGCTGCAAAACGGTGCGCAGATCCAGTGCCGCGGCCAGTTCACGGCTGATCTGATAGAGTAACTCTAGAGGGGCGATGGGCGAGGCGGGTACATCCATACTCATACATATTTTACCCCACTACCCGTATTGAGGAGCAGAACCCGTTCTTGCGGTGCAATCCATCCCACGCGCTGCAGGTGCTGGAGTGCCGCCAGTGTTGCCGCGCCTTCCGGAGCCGCAAAGATACCCTCCTGAGCTGCCAACATGCGCTGCGCCTGGAGGATCTCCTCATCGCTAACGGCTACTGCCGTGCCACCGCTTTGACGGATCACGCGCAAGATCAAGCGATGCGCAAACGGAAGCGGCACACGCAACCCCGAAGCAATCGTCTCGGCATTCGGCCAAAACTGCGCCTCGTCTGCCCCGCACTCGAAGGCGCGGACGATCGGAGCACAGCCTTGCGCCTGGACACTCACCATACGGGGACGCTTTTTGCCGATCCACCCCAAAGCCTCCAGCTCTTCAAACGCTTTCCAAATGCCCACCAGCCCCGTTCCACCGCCGGTTGGGTAGAGGATCACGTCCGGCACATTCCAACCGAAGAACTCGGCAATTTCAAAGCCCATCGTCTTTTTGCCTTCCAAGCGATAAGGCTCCTTGAAGGTCGAAACATCGAACCAGCGGAAACGCTGGGCTTCCTGAGCGGCCAACCGTCCGGCATCGGAGATCAACCCCTGCACCAAGCGCAGATCGGCCGCATGGAGGCGCACCTCGTGTTGATTGGCTTGCGGCGCATCGGCAGGCATAAAAACATGGGCTTCCATTCCGGCGCACGCCGCATAAGCGGCCAAGGCTCCGCCGGCATTGCCGGCTGTGGGGATCACCAGAGCATGCGCTTTCAGCTCGCGCGCCCGTGAAACGGCCATTGCCAACCCGCGTGCCTTGAAAGTTCCGGTGGGATTCAGGGATTCATCCTTGAGAAACAGGTGCTCTATCCCCAGGCTCGCCGCCAGCCTTTTGAGTTCCAGGATCGGCGTATCCCCCTCTCCTAAGGTCACGCGATTCGCTTCCTGCTGCACCGGCAGGAGCTCGGCCCAGCGCCAGAGGCCGCGCGGCCGATCGGCTACCACCTGGGGTTTCAGCGTTCGTGCTACTTTCTCCAGATCGTAGCGCGCCAGGAGGGGCGCCTGACAGGAAAAGCAAAAGGTCTGCAAGCGATGTGCATCGAAGCGTTTCCCACACTGCGAGCATTCGAGGTGGGTCAATGCGCTAGTGGTTCGGCCCATGACTCGATGACTTCTGAACAGGACGTAACATTTCGGCCAATTTTGCTGCCGCCTCCGGACTGGTGATGGCCAAAATCTCATCACCGACCTCGAAGGTAGTCGTTCCGCGCGGCAGGCATACTTTGCCATGGCGAATGATGGCAGCGATCACGCATTCCTCCGGTAGCCCTAGGTCCTTAAGCGGAATGCCGATCGCCTTTGCGCCGGGTGGGACTTTCTCCTCCACCAAGGAATAACGGCCGCGGCGCAGCTTGAGTAGCGTCATCATATCCCCTAGCGACATTTCCTCTTGAATCAGATGCGCCAGAATATCCGCTTGGCTAAGCGCCACATCCACATGGAACTTTTCGTTGAAGAGCCAGGCGTTGTGAGGGTTGTTAACACGGGCAATGATGCGCGGTACGTGGAACACCACCCGTCCCAAATAACACACCACCAGATTGGTGGCATCATCGCTCGTACAGGCGACCAGCACATTCGCCCGCCTCACTCCGGCATTTTCCAGATCCTGGGGATTACACGGATTTCCATGATAAATCGCCTCAGTGGGCAATTCGTGATGCAAGCGGTTCAGCAACTCGCTCCGCTCTTCGATGACCCGCACACTGTGACCTTCGCGCTGCAACAAATAGGCCAGGCGTGAACCCGTCCTACCACCCCCGGCAATACAAACGAACATGCTATGCCTCCTTTTCCAAGCGCTTTAGAAGCACCGAAATCCCTTCAAAGGTCGCACTGACATGGAGCACATCCCCCTCATCCAGAATGCTTTCTGCGAGGGGCAAAGTGGAGCGCCCGGCCCGGGTAAGGGCCACCGGCAGACAATCCACCCCCTGGAAAAGTTCTTGTAGTTTTTTGCCTTTCCAGGCCGGGGGAATAATGACCTCGTACACTTCAACTTCACCGTTTCCGGCCGAAAAAATCACCTGCCCGCTGGAGGCAGAGAGGAGCTCTTCCAAGCGTTGTGCGCCCCAGGCCGTAGAGCTGACAATCTGCAGGTTGAATGCTTCCAGCATCGGGCGCAGGCTCGGGTCGTAATTACGGGCTACTACGAGCGGCACATTGTAGAACGTCCGCGCTACATGCGCTACCACTGCATTGAGGGCATCAAAATTGGTCACTGCGGCCAGGCCATCGGCCTCTTCCACTCCAGCATGCAGCAGCGTACCTTCTTTCAAAACATCTTCTGTCACAATGCGGCCGCGAAAATCACTTGGCAAACGAGCAAAAGATTCCCGGTTAGCATCAATGATCGTAACGTAATGGTTGCTTTTGAACAGCCGATAGGCCAATGCTGCGCCAACTCGGCCACAGCCAACAACAATGTATTTATTCATGGCATCCACTTCTCCATGTGCATCAGATTAAACCTTGAAAATCACTTCCGTGCTTCTAGGCAACTCACACCTGATAAGGCACATCTACGATGACAACATCTGGATAAGAGAGCAACTGATCCCGCAACAAATCGGCTGTGCGCATGTGCAAGAATTCATGCCAGCGCTTTGATGGCACAAATTGGGGTACAACAATGGTGATCACCTCGTGAGGCTGACGATGCGCAATCACTTCCTGCAAATAGTCCAGCAATGGCTCGATGAACAAGCGATAAGGAGAATCCAACACCACCAATCGCGTGCCATCTCCCCAGCGCTCCCATTTACGGCGCACCTTTTCTGTCTCCTCCGGTTCGATGGAAACATGCACAGCGGTAATATCATCCGAAAGGTATTGTGCATAGCGCAAAGCGGCCAGTGTACCGCGATGGACACCGCTCAACGGAAGAATAACCCGGTGTCGGACAGCCGTTGGCGGCGCCTCGCCGAATTCCTCCAGCGAAAGTTTGCTCGCCAGTTCACGGTAATGGCGATGAATGGCAAGGAAGAGCGCAACCAGTATGGGCAAGATCAAAAGCACCAACCAAGCCCCATCGGTGAACTTGGTAATGGCGAAAATAAACATGACGATAGCGGTACAAACGGCTCCGAACCCGTTGATTATCATCTTAACATGCCACAGAGGATCATAACGAAGTACCGAATTCCCTTCCTGTTTCTCTTCACCTGGACGCAAATGGCCGCTTTTCCACCACCGACGTGCCATGCCGGCCTGCGAAAGCGTAAATGACAAGAAAACGCCGATTGCATAGAGAGGGATCAAGCGGGTCACGCTAGCACGAAAAGCGATAATCAATGCCGAAGCCAGCACCGCCAGCAAAATGATGCCATTGGAATAGACCAGGCGGCTTCCACGATAGGTGAGCTGACGCGGCAGGAAACCATCGCGGGCAACGATGGCGCTTAAGCGGGGAAAATCGGCAAAGGACGTGTTGGCCGCCAGAATCAAGATCAGCATCGTCGCCGCGATCAGCGCCAAGTAGAGCACTCCCTGCCCACCGAACACCGTCCGCCCCAATTGCGAGATCACCGTTTCGGTTTCTGAAGGCACCGCATGGATGTGCATGGCCAGGAACGAAATGCCCAGGAAGAGCGTGCTCAAGATCACCGCCATCCAGATCAGAGTAATCCCAGCATTGCGGCTGCGCGGTTCCTTAAAGGCCGTGATCCCATTTGAGATGGCTTCGATCCCGGTCAACGCGGCGGTGCCACTAGAAAATGCGTGCAGGATCAAAAACGGCGTAATGGTTTGGACGATATGTTCCAGTTCGAGCAGCGGCGGATTCACCACCACCCCCAACGAACCTCGAACATACAGAAACAACCCGGTGAAAATCGTCAGGTACATCATGCTGACAAAAAAGTACGTGGGAACAGCAAAAACAGCACCCGATTCTTTGACCCCACGCAAATTGATCAGCATGATCATCCCCACAAACCCCACCGCGAGCAGCACTCGATATGGGAAAAGCGAAGGAAATGCGGAAGTCAATTGTGCTACGCCGGAGGATACCGAAACCGCCACGGTCAGCACATAATCGGTGAGCAACGCCGCAGCTGCCACCAACGCCGGAAACTGTCCAAGATTATCATACGCAACAGTATAGGCTCCGCCGCCGTTTGGGTAAGCGTGGATTGTCTGTTCGTATGAGAGCGCTACAATCACCAATAGGGCAACAATCGCCAATGAAATTGGGAACACATAGCCGAAAGCTGCGGTGCCCGCCGCCGCCAGAATGACCATGATCTCCTGTGTGGCATAAGCGGTCGAGGAAAGTGCATCGGAGGAGAATACGGCTAGACCAATCGCCTTGCCGATGGTCTGATGGGGAGCATCCGCCGTCGAAAGCGGACGGCCGATCAGCCAAGAAATGAATGTCGGCCACGGCTTGTGCTTGGTGGCGCGATAGATAATCGAAGAAGGAGCGTCATGACCAGACGGGATCATATGTCATCTACCAAAGGCTCAAATATACCCTATTTTACTCTTTTGGGTTTTGCTTCAAAGGCACTTGCAAATAGAACGTGCTACCTTTGCCAAGCTCGCTCTCTACCCACACCTTTCCCCCATGTCGCTCGGCAATCGAACGTACAATGGCCAACCCGAGACCACTCCCGTGCTGCGCACGCGCCTCGCGCTGGCGCGCCCGATAGAACTTTTCAAACAAGCGTGGTAGATCGCTCGGGGCGATTCCAATACCGGTATCTTCCACCTCGAAGATCACCGTTTCGCCTTGCGGATAGAGGCGAACGGTCACCCGTCCCCCTTCCGGGGTATATTTCAAAGCGTTTTCGACCAGGTTGTAAACAGCCTGATGTAAAAGTGCTTGGTCAGCTTCAATGAAGGGAGGCAATGCCGCATCCACTTCGAGTGAAAGAGCAATTTGCTTTTGCGTTGCCTGCAATTGGAGGGTATTGAGCACATGCTCAACGGTATCACGCACCGGGATCGTTTCCACCTGTAGACCGACGCCGAGTTCAATCCGTCCGAGGTCAAGCAAATTGTTGACCAAGCGGGACATGTTTTCGACCCCAGTGATGATCTTACGTACGTAGCCCTGCTGCTGTTCGTTCAACTCACCGACCATTTCAAGCATCGTAGCATAGCCGCGCATCAGGGTCAACGGTGAGCGTAGATCGTGGCTCACCGTGGCTACGAACTCAGATTTCAAGGCATCCAACTGCTTGAAGTGAGTCACATCCCGCAGAATACACACCCGCCCAACGGGGCGTCCCTCGGCCACCACCGGTGAAGCGATCGCCAGATAGGTGCGTTCATCGTGGAACGTCAATTCCGCCGATCGCGTCTCCGCAGATGGAGTAGCCAGGAGATCCAGGAGCACCGGCTGGTGGATCACTTCGTGGATTGGAGGGCGAACCCCCTTGGCGGTCGGCAAATTCAGCACCTGACGGGCCGTCGGATTCGCCAGGAAAAGACGATTTTGTGGATCGGTAACCAGGATCGGGTCAGGGGAGGAATTGAGAATTGCCTCCAGCTGGCGCCGACCGGCTTCGACCGTCAGGAAGAGGTGCGCGTTGGCCGCCGCTAGCGCCGCCTGGCCGCCCAAGGTGGTAATAAAGCGCACATCGGCCTCGGTGAAATTGCGCGGTCCCTCATAAGCTGCCCACATGACACCATAAAAGCGCTGTTCATGACGTAATGCAACCGCCAGCAATGCCGCCGGCAAATTCTCGGCCGGCACATCTTGGAAAGGGTGCCCGCGCATTAGGTTTGGAAGAACAATTCGCTCCTGCATTTGGGCTAGAAGGAGAATCTTCTCATCCAGCTCGGCATAACGCTCGGTATTTTCTCCCAGCGCAAAACGTGTGGGCAATTCAACCGGCGTCTCCGGTAGAACGGTGGGCGAAAGCACCACACACACCACACTGGCTCCCCCTTCCAAAACCGCCTCCAACACGGGACGGAGCGCATCTTGCATTTCCAGGCTAGAGGCTACTCCCTGACTTACCTTGAGCAGACGGTTCAATTCATCCAGGCGAGCGCGCAGGCTGAGGCGCATTTGCTCAAAGGAACGCCCAAGCTGGCCGATCTCATCATAGCCACTCACAGCGAGGGGATGATCCAGTTGGCCCTGGGCAATACGATTGGCCTCGCGTGCCAGGTTCTTCAGTGAAGCACTCATCACTCGCAACCCTACCCGTAACACCCCAAGGGCCAGAATAGTCAATAAGAAGAGGATTAACCCCAAAGGAGCAGCAATGTTCAGTGCCAGTTGCTGCGCCTGCTGTGCCGGCACGGTCAGAACCACACTCCAGGAACGTCCCGGAACAGGCTGAATGAAAACCAATTGACGGGTGCCGTTTGGTGCCACCTGTTCAAAGAAACGCTCTTCAGAGTTCGTTTGCTCATAGGGCGAAGGCTGCATGATCTGCGTTGGATCTGGATGATACAGGATACGATTTTGTTCATCCACCAGCATCCCTGTCCCTTGCAACGACTCCAGACGGCGCAAACCATCCAGTACCGGCTGGACGAGCGGATTGCGCTCCAAGGAGGTACGGGCGATCAGCACCCTCTGACTCTTGCCCTGGGCATCCACAATACTGCCGATAAAACTGACCCGTGCCGTCTTCTCATTAGGGAGAGGCGGCAACGTGTAGCTCTGGAACATCACACCACCGGCCGCAAAGGAAAGCGCTGCCTGTTCTTCCGGATAGAGAGGAAACTGCTTCTGTAAGGCGAGGGGATAGGCGGTAAAAATCGTTTTCCCATCCAACGAGAGCACCGCCATCTGATCGAAATAGGGGGTCGATTGCATAAACTGTGCCAAGCGCGCCGAAAGTGCCGGCCCTTCTGCTTGCAATATAAGCGGCTCAGCGGTGATCTGAAAAACCAAATTCTGCCCGGTTTCGAGGAAAAACGGAATATTCTGAGCGACCGTGCTGGCCGTACTGGAAAGGCGCTCGCGAAACATTTCGCGCGCCGAATTTCCGGCTACCGTCCACACCGCGCTCACCAGAGCAACGAACAAGGCCGCCAGGAAGCTGCCGGTCCAGAGCAGGAAACGTGTCTCTAAGCGAGATTCGGCCGGCGAAGGCTCCAACGGGGTATCCCCCCAAAGCCGAGGAAAGGTCCAAAAGAGAATTTGGGTAATGAGGCCGGCTACGAACATCTCGCCACCAAACGCCAAGGCAACCGGCCCCAAACGACTCAGGATGTAATCCACCCGCGCCGGCAGCGAGCCGATCTCCAGAGATAACGTGCTCAGGATATAAAGCGAGAGGTGTAGAGGGATCAATAACAGAGCAGTAACGAGAGGTTGTCTGAACAGACGATAAGCCGGAGTGCGATAGCGCTGCCGAATGCCGGCCGAGGCGATGATGCCCAAGATAGCAAATTCAATGGGAATAAACGGATTATGAGCATCGAAAGGCGTTCGTAACAAGCCGGCTATTCCGGCCACCAATCCTCCCCCCCATGGGCCTAAAATCCCGGCCGCCACCAGCCAGGGAATTGCCGAAAGTGGCATGAGAATGGCCGCACTTTCATCCAGAGGGACTTCCGGCAGAGGCAAGGCATTCGCGGCGTTCAGCCCCAAGCCGAGAAACAGGTTTCCAAAGACCGCCATCCCTAACAAGACGAAAAAGAGCGCCCAGGCACGCCCATTCCACGCCGGCTGATACCTGCGAAAAACGTGCAACAACCACCCCGCCAGTCCTATCCAGAGTAAGAAGAAAAGCCAACCGATGGGAGATGGCGGATTAACGTAGAATACTCCTTCGAGCAATGTGGGCAAGAAACGCATGGAATAATCGCTTTTTCATTATAACCTAAAAACCCATAACTGCTTGTGCTTTGCGTAGAGATAGACCGTGGACCGTAGGTGGTGGACTGTGGACCGTAGGTTGTGCTTCCAAGCAAATAAGCACAATAAAAGGCCCTGGTAAAAATTTCAATTGAAATCGGAACAACCGAGATCGATCGTGGCCCATGCTATAATCGCACTATGCACGCAGGGATTACGCTTGGCAAACGCTATCAGCTGCTCGAACAGATCGGACGCGGCGGAATGGCCTACGTCTTCCGCGCGCGGGATTTGCTGCTCGATCGCTATGTAGCAGTCAAAATCCTGCGCGAGGATTATTCCCACGATCCGCTCTTCCAAGAACGTTTTCGTCAAGAGGCGCGGGCAGCCGCTAATCTCAGCCACCCGAACATCGTCACCGTGCACGATTTCGGACTGGATGGCGGCAAGCTCTATATCGTCATGGAATACGTGCCCGGTACCGATCTGAAGACGCTGCTGCGCCAACGAGGACGTTTTAGCGTGCAAGAGGCCGTTCCACTATTGGTACAAGCCTGCGCCGGGATCGGCTATGCCCATCGAGCCGGGTTGGTCCATTGTGATGTCAAACCGCACAACATGCTGGTCACACCGGATGGACGGCTAAAAGTCACCGATTTCGGTATCGCCCGTGCATTGGCTACCTTACACCCCGAAGAAGAAGATGTAGTATGGGGCTCACCACTCTATTTTTCACCGGAACAAGCGGCAGGGCAAGTGCCTACTCCAGCCTCGGATGTGTACTCGCTAGGGGTTGTGTTGTACGAATTGCTCGCCGGCACCCCGCCCTTCCGCGCCGATAGCCCTCAAGAGTTAGCGCGTCTGCACCTCTATGCCGAACCAACCCCGATTCGCGAATATGTGCCGGATATCCCTGAACCGCTGGAAGCGATTATCCATAAGGTGCTCTCGAAGGAGCCTTCGGCGCGCTATCGCACCGCCGATCAACTGGGGCGGGTGTTGGTGCGCTTCGCTATGGATACAGGGACGCCAACCGCCAAAATGAGCACATTTCCGGATACATCCCCCGCGAACGGGGCTCTCCCCGCCCCATCTTTGCCCACCACTAGGCGTGTTCTTCCTGCGATTGACTGGGGCACGATCGGACTAGCATTGCTGGCGCTGATTGCCGTAGGTGGATTGATCCCATTCTGGATGTGGGTCTATTTCGTTTATCACCCAAAATGATCCTGTCACCTTCAATCCTTTCCGCCGATTTTCTGAACCTGGGCGAGGCTCTCCATCAATGCGAACAGGCTGGCGCCGATTGGATTCACATCGACGTGATGGATGGTCACTTCGTCCCCAACCTGACCATGGGCATTCCATTGGTGGAGGCCTGTCGGCGAGGGACTTCTCTGCCTCTCGATGTGCATCTGATGGTCGAACGCCCAGAAGCGCTCCTGGAGTCTTTTGCCCGCGCCAGGGCATCGATCCTCACCGTTCACCTGGAAGCCTGCACGCACATTCATCGCACCCTGCAGGCCATTCGTTCCCTGGGATGCAAGGCCGGAATAGCCATCAACCCCGGCACATCGCCTGTTCTTCTGGAGCCGATCCTACCCCTGGTGGACCTGGTGCTGGTAATGAGTGTGAACCCGGGCTTTTCCGGCCAGGCCTTTATTCCCCAAAGTCCGGCCAAGGTGCGTCAGGTGCGCCAGATGTTGGATGCGATCGGTTCCCCCGCTTGGCTGGAGGTGGATGGCGGCATCAATGGACAAACTCTACCGCTGATGGCCGCTCAAGGTGCCACAGCATTTGTTGCCGCCAGTGCCATTTTTCAATCTCCGTTGGGGATCCGGTCGGCCATCCACGAATTGCGCCGTCTTCTGGACGCACAAAGCACTCGTACAAATTGACTCTACGGTCTACCGTCTACAGTCTATGGTCCACCACGGTCTACTGTCTACGGTCTATGGTCCACCCCGGTCCACGGTCCATCTCCTCCCCCCTGTCCATCACGGCAGTGACGGGCGAAACAACAAAATTGTAGCACTTACTTGAGAGGTATCCTTGTTCGAGCTCTTATTTCTCGGCACATCTGCTTCTGCTCCCTCGGTAAAGCGAGGGCTTTCGGCACAAATTGTTAAGCATGACGAATATCGTTTCCTGGTGGATTGCGGGGAAGGCACACAGCGCCAAATTCTGCAATCCGGTATAGGGTTTCGTCATCTGACCCACGTGCTGATCACTCATGCCCATCTCGATCACATCCTAGGGTTAGGTGGCTTGCTTTCCACCTTTATGCGCTGGGAAACAATCGATGAATTGCATCTTTATGGCTCAAAGGGTGCACTGGACCGTGTGCGCACACTGGTCTATGACGTCGTGCTGCGTGGCAACCGCCCTCCGATGGCACTCTATTGGCACGAAATCGGGCCTGGAGTATTCTTCGAAGCTGAGGATTTCACCATCCGTGCATTTCCAGTCACCCATCGCGGACCGGAATCGCTAGGGTATCTCTTTGAAACACGTCCACGGCGACCCTTCTTGGCCGAAAAAGCGGCCGCGCTGGGAGTGCCCTTTGGACCTGAACGACGAGAATTGGTGGCCGGGCGAGCGATCACTTTAGCCGATGGCCGACGCATCGAACCGGATGATGTGCTCGGAGAATGGCAACGCGGCACGCGTTTGGTGCTGGTAGGCGATACCGGACGAACGGACGATCTGGTGGAAGTCTGTCGCGAGGCCGATGCGCTGGTGATCGAGGCTACCTATTTAGAGAGCGAGGCCGAAATGGCGCGCCAGTTTTCGCATATCACCGCTCGACAGGCGGCAGAGCTGGCGGCGCGGGCCGGAGTGCGTCAGTTAATCCTCACGCATATTTCGCGCCGCTACCGAGAAAAAGATGTGCTTGAAGAAGCCCAGGCCGTCTTTCCGAATACGGTGGTAGCGCGGGATTTCGATACGTTCTTTATCAAACGAAAGGACGAGTCATAGGAATGTCTCTTGGGATTTCTGCGATCGGTGTTTTGACCTCTGGCGGAGATGCGCCGGGGATGAATGCGGCTATTCGTGCCGTGACGCGCACCGCGCTCCATCACAACGTGCAGGTGATCGGTGTGCTGAACGGCTTCGAGGGCCTGATCAACGGCGAATTCCGTCCCCTAGGCGCGCGTGATGTGGGCGGCATTCTGCCGCGAGGCGGGACTATCCTGCAAACGCGCCGTAGCGAACGCTTCCTGGATCCCCGCTATCAGCGCGAAGCGATCCGCAAGATCAACGAAGCAGGAATCGAAGGCCTGGTGATCATCGGCGGAGAAGGTTCGATGCACGGCGCCTATGCACTCTCGCAGCAGGGAGTACGCGTGGTGGGCATTCCGGCCAGCATTGATAACGATATCTGGGGAACCAACATGGCCATCGGAGTAGATACGGCCTTGAATACCATCATGGATGCCGTAGATAAGCTGCGCGATACCGCTTCTTCCCACAATCGCGCCTTCCTGGTTGAGACCATGGGACGCGGTTGTGGTTACCTGGCCGTGATGGCCGGTATCGTCTGCGGCGCAGAAATGGTGTTGATCCCGGAAGTGGAAACGAAGGTCGAAGAAGTGATCGCTGCTGTGGAGGATGCCTATCGGCGCGGCAAGGCACATGCCATCATCCTAGTAGCCGAAGGCGCGGCGATCAAGATTCACGACCTAGCGCGCGTCATTGACGAAGCCGATGTGGGATTCAAAACGCGCATCACCATCCTCGGACATATTCAGCGTGGCGGCTCTCCCACAGCCTACGATCGCTTACTGGCCTCGCGCATGGGCGTCAAAGCAGTAGAGACGATACTTGCTGGCGAACATGGGGTGATGGTCGGTTTAAAGGGGCGCCTGATGGAAACTGTACCACTTGCCCAAGCGATCGAGCATCAGCGGGCCATTAACATGGAATATTACCAGATGGCCCGCATTCTGGCGCGCTGAAGCAATTTGGGACTAAGTAGCCTGAGCCGAAGCAGGATCGTCGTACCGGTCCAAGTAAGATTGCAGGATCATCGTCGCAGCCCATTCATCCAGGTGACCGCGACGTTTTTTCTGCCGAACCCCGGCGGCCAGGCGCGCCGCGCGGGCTTCCTGCGTGCTAAAGGCCTCATCCCACAAGCGAACCGGAATCTCTGCCTGCGCCTGCAGCGCTCGGGCAAAATTCAATGCTCGCCTTCCGGCCAAGTTCGGTCGGCCTTCGTCATCCAAGGAAATCCCCACGACGATCAATTCTACCTCGTGCTCACGTGCCAGAGCCAGCACTTGGGCCACATCGGCATCACGCGAAGTATGGCGGATCACGGTCAATGGACGGGCCAATGTGCCGCTTTCATCCGAAATCGCAATTCCCAAACGTTTTTCACCGTGGTCAACGGCCAAAATGCGCATAACGGCCTTTAGGGAGCAAAGCGAACGGTCACTTGGATTGGAAGCACCGGCATCCAAGGCCAAAAAGGAGGCCAGATCTCCAACTGCGGCGGTTCAGCAAAAGGAAAAGTACGCAATTCCTGCAAAGCACGGTCCACCGACCGACCACGCACGGCAGCAAAGACCTGCTCCGCATCAATCCGCGCCCGCAGGCGGCGCTGGACCTCAAGCGTGAAGCGCAAACGGAACACCCCTTGGCCGAGGTCTTCAACCGAGGCGGAAAGCAGGCGATAGCGTAAGCTCTCGGCATCCGGAATTTGATCGGCCGGAAGCAGGGCATTCAGCCGGGCCTCAAGGATGGGCCGAAGGGCCTTTGCCGGCAACATCCACACCTGAAAACGCAAGCGTAGGCGTAGGGTAAGCTGCCTGGGATACGTCTCAAGCGGTGGCATGGTTTGATCTTCGAGCGTTTCGAGCACCTGGAGCGTCTCAGGAAAGAGCAAATCCCCTTCATCCAGGCGGCTCTGGGCTTCCACCTGTGCCTGATAGCGCAATCGTGCAAGCATCTGCTCCCGCAATTGTTGCACTTCCTGCGGAGAAACGGCCAAACGTTCTTCCTCCGCTCCCCCACGCGTCGGCTGGGGATTGCTCACGGCCAGCGAAAAAGCCAAAGGTCCCTCCACGGCCCGGATGGCCTGGACCGGCACATTGCCTGCACTACCTGCCTCCAACGCTTCAATGGGCACATCTACAAATTGGCCGGCGCTCGCCGGTAATCCGGCAGTGTTCAAGGTCACAAAGCGGATCGGCGGCTCACCTGGCACGTAAACGATTGTCCCTGCTGGAATACTCTGAGGAAGCGAAGTCAAATTCGTAAAACGGATCTCCCCCTGAGCCTTTGACGTGGGCACCACGATGCGCTGTCTGGCGCTCAACTTCTCTTCGACACCGAGTTCGAAAGCAATCGGGACCAGGGACAGATCACCGCCAAAAGAAGCTGTGCGTGGTTGGGAAGATGCAGTCAGGAGCAAAGTTTCGCGCTGGATATGCGCCTGGGGAGTGACAAGGAGGGTGACACGCGGCAGAAAGAGCGAAAGGAGAGCCAGGGTAGCTAAGACAGCGGGCAAAAACGCAAGAAAACGCTGCAAGGGATACGGCGGCCATTCTGAAAGGCGCCTTGGCCGCGGCACGCGACGCGGCCGAGGAAAGCGCGGCGCAGGATAGGAGGGCCATGTTTGACGTTGAGCCCGGCGCGCCGAAGAAAAAACTGGGATGCCCAGCCTTTGGGCGATCAGGCGCACGTCATGTCGTCGGGTGACGATCCCCAACTGTGTTCCCAATTGGCGGGCATGATGTTGCAAAAACTTCAGGTCCGAGATGCTCAGAGAAACCTTTCTGTGCTCTGACCAAACCAACAGCACCCGTGGCGTTTTCACCCAGTTCAGACGATCGCGCAGCGAATGGCGATCCTCGTGTTCCTGGAGTTCGATCAGGAAGGTGTTCATACCGGAAAACTAGTGGGCGCGCTGTGCTTCCTGTGTGGCGCGCTGTGCCATTTGCTTGCGCAAAGCCCGAATATCCTGTGGAATGGTGAAAAGCGCGCCGAGGTAGATCAGGAAACACAACAACCAAGCACTGACTCCAATCCACAGGATGGCAGTCCCCAAATCGTAGCGATCGGCGATCATCCCGGCCAATAGCGGCGCAAAGGCGGCACCGGTGTTCTCGATGAAATATTCCACGGCCTGTGCCGTCGAACGCACCTCAGGAAGGGTAATATCAAAGACGGTGGAAACCACATTCGGCGCCGAGAAAGGCATAAAGAAAGCGGTGAGCATCATCCAAGTAAAGAACAGACTGCGTTCATGAACTGGAGTGTTTATGGCTAAGAAGAGGAAGAACGCGCCGGCGATCACCCCCAGGCTAGAAACCAGCACACGGCCGCGCGGCGTTCGCTGGAACATAAAATCGCCCAGCGCACCGCCGATAAAGTAACTGGTCGAAAGAACGAGAATGAGCGGTGCCATGGTGAAAAGGATGCTTCCCTCATCATAGCCGCGCTCCTGAGCCAGATAGGTGAAAAACCACACGCTGATCACGTTCCAGGGAAAGACACCGAAGAAACCCTGCAGAAAGACAAACCACATCGTACGCTTTCCCAGCACATCCTTGAGCGCCGCAAGAGAAAAGCGATATTGGCCGATCTCCAGATCTTGTAACTCCGGTTCCGCCTGACCGCGCGGCATTTCGCGCACGAAAAAGAAGATCAACAGTGCCACCACAATCCCCAGGCTGCCGGTCAGGTAGAAGACCGAGCGCCAGCCGCCCAGCACTGGAGCAACCATCAGGGCCAGAATCATCCCCAGCAGATAGCCCATAGGTTGTGCCAGCTGTAGCAACCCGTAGACGCGACTGCGCATCTGCGGGCCGAAATAATCTGCCACTAGGCTATATAGGCCGGGATAGGAGGAATCATCGATGCCGGTAGATGCACGAGCAATAAAGAACAGAAGATAGCGACGAGCAAGGGCACTGAACCAGGTAGTCGATCCCCAAATGAACGAGGCCAGCGCCAATAACTTGGCACGCGACCAGCGATCGTAGAGATATCCCCACACGGGATATAGAAAAGTGCCGACCAGCAAAGCGCCTGTCATCACGGCCCCCATTTGGGTCTTGTTGATGCCGAACTCATCCATCACCTGTGGCAGGAGTGGATTGATCAGCTGTTTATCAATCTGGTGTAGGAGCATGAAGGCAAAAAAGATAGCAATGACCAGCCAGCGATAGCGGGGAGGAAGGTTCATGAGTTATCTCCTGGTTGTAATATGTCGAAGCGTCCGTATTGCTCTCACACAAACGGCTCTTCGAAAGCGTTTAGTAAGGGATCAGGGAAACGACGTCCGATCTATGGACAGGCACCTGGGAACAGGAAGGGGAAGAAAGTGCACCAGCGATAGGTGGCATCCACCCACCATAGGAACGCGCCGCAGGCACAAATCACCAGCAACAGAGCAATTCCGCCGAGCAAAAGCGGCAACGGAAATCTACGATCGCGCGAAGCCGCTGAAGGTGCTGCCGGAGAAGGCGCAGGAGATGGAGGCGGGTAAGGTGCCGGAGCTGCCGGCCGCGGCGAAGAAGCAACCGGTGGAGCCACAGGTGGAGGCGCCGCTGGCGCTTTAGCGCTCGCAGAAACGACCGTCGCCCCCGGATCAAAGGCCACAGCCTCAAAGACCAAGGTAATCGTCTCGCCCAGGGAAACAACATCCCCTGGCTTGAGCACGTAAGGAGCACTCAACCGGCGCCCGTTGACAAACGTGCCGTTGGTCGAGCCTAGGTCTTCCAGCACAAAGCGACCTCCTTGCAGTATCAGGCGGGCATGACGGCGCGAAACTTCGGGATCGTTGATCACAATGGCATTCGAAGGATCGCGACCAATTATCAGCTGCTCCCCATCCAACGGATACACCGTTCCAGGAACAGGCCCGGAGCGCATAATAAGCTGAAACTGTGGTGGCATATCTCCTCCATTTTGTAATCGGATTTGAAAATAGTATATCCTCTCTGCGAATAAACTTCAATCGGTCAAAAGTACCGCTTCCGTCGAGGGCTTTTCCAGTTTCACCTTTTCCACCTCGAAGACCTCCTGAAAAGACTGCACGACCCTTTTCTTGACTTCCTCCATGGAGGGTGCACTCGGCAACAGATCGGCCATGCTCACCACCGCATAATCGGCTAGCCCACAGGCAACGATGCCCTGCCAATACTCCATATCCGGAGCGACATTGAGAGCAAATCCGTGACGCGAAATGCCGTTGGCGTCCACTTTGACCCCAATCGCAGCGATCTTAGCCGGCTTCTGCCGGTCTTCCGGCCGACAACGCAGGCATCGTGACCAGACGTCGGCCTGCACCCAAACGCCGGTCAGACCGGGAATCTGTCCACCGACGATGCCGAAATGCGCCAGCGCCTGAATGAGCACCTTCTCAAGTCGGCGCACATAGCCGACATAATCAGCCTGTGGCAAACGTTGATGGGCATCTACCGTCCCCAGTGGCAACAAAGGGTATCCTACCAGCTGTCCAGGACCATGATAGGTCACATCCCCGCCGCGATCCACCCAGAAGATTTCCACGCCGCGACGGGCGCGTTCGGTCTCATCCCACAAGAGATGCTCATTCCGGCCGCGTCGACCAAACGTATAAACGTGGGGATGTTCCAACAGCAGCAAGGTGGCAGGTATTTGTCCGTGGGCAATCTGAGTGGCGAGCTGCTCCTGCAACTCCCAAGCACGGCGGTACTCGATCAGCCCCAAGTCAAGCACGCGCAGGAGAGGATAGGACATAGAAAAATTATACTCCCGAATGGATGTGCAGCTGGGATGGGAGAGCCGTGGATCGTAGACCGTAGGCGATAGACTACCAACATAGAACATCAAAGGAAAAGGATCTGGCAGCGTTTTCGGTAAATCGCCTCTTCACTATGGACATCGCCAATAACGTCTGGCATATCGCGCCCGTTCCCCCTGACTATATCGATCATCCCGCTCCTTTTCCAGAAGAAATTCCGTTTCGTCTGATCACACTGTATTCTTATCCCAACGATCTTGTGCTCGATCCGTTCGCCGGCTCCGACCAAACCCTAAAAGTGGCCCGCTGGCTGAATCGCCAGTATGTTGGATACGAGATCATCGAAAAATACGTGGAGTTATGCAGGCGGCGAATTAATGAACATCTCTCTCTGCGCCCTCAGCAGCTGGTGGCCGTTTTTGAAAAAATCGATCTCGAGGAACCGGTTATATCCAAACGAAAGAAGTCCTTCGAAAAGCAAGAGCAAGAGAACAACGAACAGCTTTATCTCTTTGAACCGAAAGGAATATACAAAACTCCTAACCGCTGAGGCTCAATATGCCCATAGAATCCGTCGCAAGAGAGATAGCAAATGCCTTTGAGAGGCAATTTTCCTTTTGCCCCTCTGCACACCGAACGAACCAAACACCCAAAACCCGGCAGGGAAAGGAGGGGCTGTATCACCTAGTGTATAAGCTGAGCCCCACCCTGCTATCTACAGACAATGGGTGGGACAAGTTCCGCTCCTTTCCCTGCACCTTATTTTCACCGGCTTAGATCGTTGCTTTCAGGCTCAAGTGATAGCGCTCACGGATATTTGGCAATAGATATTCCTCAAAAAAGCGATCGACATCGTATTGAGGTTGCCAACCCCAATCGGCGCGTGCTGCCGAATCATCCACCGCGGCCGGCCAGGAATCCACGATCCCTTGACGGCGCGGGTTCGGCGCATAGGTGATTTCTGCTCCGGGGAAAGCCCGCACAGCCCACCGACGGAAATCTTCCGCCGCAAGGCTGAAGCTCCCCACATTGTAACTGCAGCGCGAAAGGCGTTCGAGTGGAGCATCCATCAGCATCAGGATCGCTCGCACCGCATCCGGCATGGCCATGAAAGGTAAGCGGGTCTCCGCATCCACGAAACAGGCATAGGGCTTGCCCTGGGCGGCAGCATGGAGCATCTCCGGACCATAATCGCTCGTCCCCCCGCTGGGAACCGTGAAGGCGCTGATCAGACCGGGGAAGCGCAGCGCACGGAAATCCACCATGGCCGGCGGATGCGCATCAAGATGCTTCTGTCCATAGTAATGGGAAAAATATCGCCCAAGATGTTCCCCGCTCAGCTTATGGCAACCATAGAGTGTATGGGGTTCGGTCCATTCGTCCTCCCGGACGGCGACCGTTTGCTCCTTCACCTTCCGATCCGGCAACCCATAGACGGCGATCGAACTGGGAAAGAAGAATTTCACGGCCCGACCGCGGCGCTCAGATTTGCGCGCTGCCAGCAGCAGCAATTCAAATGTGCCATCTACGTTGACACGATGAGCTTCTTCCGGCAGGATTTCTGTCTTTGAGGATAAAAATGCCGCCAGGTGGAAAATGCCGTCAAAGTCCATCTCATAGAGTCGCTTGATCCGCAACAACAGATCTCCCTGGATATGCTCCTCCACCAGCGGCTTCAACTCTTCTGGCAAAGGCGCCAGGTCCAAGGTCACGATGCGAACGTTTCCCATCTTCCCCAGCTCCTGCACCAATGCCTGCCCGATCTCACCACATGCTCCGGTCACCAGCACAGTTTCTTTTGCCATTGCATTCTCCTTATGCTAGAATGGGTTCGCTTGTATTTTACAACGCTTTTCTGCAGATAGGATGCGGCCATGCAGCGGAAAGTATTCTGGTTTCTTTTTATGACCTGGGCGCTCGGTGCCTGCCTGAGCACTTCTCCGCCGCCTAATCTGCCTGCCCCTTTGGCATCGCCCACAGCGAGTCAAACACCGACCCCGATCTGGTTTCCCCCAACCCCAACCTTTACTCCTCTACCGATACAGACGGCCACTCCTACTGCGGATTGGTTCAGCACGGTCAACGGCATATGGCTGACAGATAGTTTCACCGACCCACAAGCCTGGACCATGCAAGGGGGCATTAGCCTGCAGAATGGCTTTTTAGTGCTGGCCGCGCAGCCAACTTTTAACCTGGTTACCATGCGTAATGCCCCCACTTTCGATAATTTCTACCTGGAAGTAACCGCCGAGCTCAGCCTGTGCCGAGGCGAGGATCTCTATGGCGTGCTCTTCCGCTCCGAGGCAAAAGGCGCCTATCGGTACGGCCTGGATTGCAAGGGACAGGTGCGGCTGGATCGCTTGAGTGGCGGACTTCGCTATCCGCTATACCTTCCCACCCTAAGTGGGGATGTACCACCTGGCTCTCCTGGCATCGTGCGCCTGGGCATCTGGGCAAAGGATCGCACCTTACGATTCTTCCTCAACGGTCGCTTTCAGTTCGAGGTCCAAGATGGGACGCTCAGCCGCGGCCTGATCGGCTTCTTCGCCCGACCGGCCGGCGATACCCCCCTTACAGTCCGTTTTGCTAATCTGGTCGTCTATTCCCTTCGCCCGTAAGAAAATTTAGAGATCGGCACCGCGGATTGAAGATGACACTGGTATAATAAAGCACACCTTCGCCGAAAGGAGGTGAAACCTATTCCCGATCTCCCATCTTGCTCATTTCCGTTCCATTCCCCGGTCAACCTTTCTTAGGAGGAGAGTATGAAGTCCAAAATCTTTTCTCTGTTTGGCGTTCTGGTGATCGCCGGCTTGATCCTGGCCGCCTGCGCCCCCAAGACCCCGGCTGCAACTCCGGCGCCGGCCACTCAACCCCCGGCCACCCAGCCACCCGCCACTGCTGCACCCACCGAAGCACCCACCGAAGCGCCCACCGCAGCACCTACCGAAGCCACTCCGCCCCCGCCCGTGCCGATCGCCACGTATGACGGCAAATCGCTCTCAGTGCCGGATTGCGACTATGGTGGCGAATTCAAATCCATTGAGGCCACCGACCAATACACTGTGACCTTTACCCTCTGCCGCCCCGATCCGGCCTTCCTTTCCAAGATCGCTTTCTCCGTGTTCGGCATCCTGCCCAAAGAATGGATCGAGAAGACCGCCGGAGCGGACAAGCGCACCACCGAAGGCTTGGAACAACCGGTCGGTACTGGGCCCTACATTCTGAAAGAATGGAAGCGCGGCGAGAGCATCACGTTCGTCAAGAACCCAGATTACTGGAACAAGGATGCCGTGATCGGCGCCGATACGCTTATCTTCCGCTGGCAATCCGAATCGGCCGCCCGCCTGAGTGAACTAAAGGCTGGCACGGTGGACAGTATTGACAACGTCGGTCCAGCAGATTTCGATGCAGTGCGCAACGATCCCGATCTGCAGCTGGTAGTGCGCCCGGCGCTGAACGTCTTCTACATCGGCATGGTCAACACCGTTCCGCCGTTTGATAATATCAAGGTGCGCCAGGCGTTAGCCATGGGCATCGATCGCCAGCGCATTGTAGACAACTTCTACCCAGCTGGTTCTGAGGTTGCTACCCACTTCACGCCTTGCGCCATCCCGAACGGATGTGTCGGCGAACCATGGTACGAATTCAACCCAGAACAGGCAAAGCAATTGCTTGCCGAGGCTGGCTTCCCGAACGGCTTCCAGACCAAGATCTACTACCGTGACGTAGTGCGCGGCTACCTGCCTGAGCCCGGTCGCGTGGCCGAAGAGATTCAATCGCAGCTCAAGCAGAACCTGAACATTGACGCCGAAATCGTGGTCATGGAATCAGGCGCTTTCATTGAAGCCGCCAGCGCTGGCAAACTGGATGGCCTCTACCTACTCGGTTGGGGTGCGGACTACCCGCATATCACCAACTTCCTGGACTACCACTTTGGCAAGGAAACCCAACAATTCGGCCAGATCCCGCCGGAAATCTACGAACCGTTGATCCAGGGTGCGCAGATTGCCGATCCGGAGCAGGCTAAGCCGATCTACGAGCAGGCCAACAACGCCATCCGTGAGTTCGTGCCGATGATCCCGGTAGCACACGGTGGTTCGGCAACCGCCTACCGCAAGGACGTGGAAAACCCGCAGGCCAGCCCGCTCTCCAATGAGCTCTTCGCTTTCTCCAAGCCTGGCGATCGCAACGTCTTCGTCTGGATGCAAAATGCCGAGCCGATCAGCCTATTCTGCGCCGACGAGAGCGATGGCGAATCGCTACGCGCCTGCGAACAGGTGATCGAGGCCCTCTACTCCTACAAGATCAACGGCACCGACGTCGAACCGGCCCTGGCCGAATCCTGCGAGCCCAATGCTGACCTGACCGTTTGGGTCTGCAAGCTGCGCCAGGGTGTGAAATTCCACGACGGTAGCGAGCTGGATGCCGAGGACGTGGTAGCGACCTTCAACATGGGCCTGAACCCCGGTTCGCCGACCCATGTGGGTAACACCAATCTCTGGGACTACTACTCCTACCTCTGGGGCTTGATGCAGAAGTAGTCCTCTTTGAGAGTCAAACCACTTGCAGGATGGTGGTTCGCCACCATCCTGCACCTTTACCAGGAGTGAAGATGATCTGGCAATATGCCCTGCGTCGCCTAGTAGCTTCCATCCCGGTACTTTTCGGCATTCTGCTGGTCACGTTTGCGCTGGCGCGTCTCATCCCCGGCGATCCATGCCGTGCCATTTTGGGGGAGAAAGCCACGCAAGAGGTCTGCGATCGCTTTATCCGCGAACATGGTCTTGACCGGCCGATCCCGGTGCAATTTGGCATTTACATCAAAGAAGTCCTGCGCGGCGAATTCGGCTCGTCGATCCGCTATGGGCTTCCAATCACGCGCTTGCTGATCGAGCGTCTGCCAACAACCATCGAACTGAGCCTGGCAGCGCTTCTGGTCAGCATTCTGGTAGGCATTCCCCTGGGGGTTATTTCTGCCGTTCGGCATAATTCTTGGGTTGACGTTTTGACCATGCTCTGGGCGAATATCGGCGTCTCGATGCCGGTTTTCTGGCTTGGATTGATCCTGGCCTATATCTTTTCCTTGCTCTTGAAAGATACTCCTTTCTGGCTCCCCCCTTCCGGCCGCCTGAGTGCCGGCATGATCAGCACGCCGTTTTACGAGGTTTGGGAATGGAGCCTCCCTGAAAGCGGTTTTCTCCCGATAGCCGCTAAATTCTTATCCAATCTGCACATCCTGAATGCTCTCCTGACCCGTAACTGGGCTCTGTTAAAGGATGCCATACAGCATCTGATCCTGCCGGCGCTGGCATTGGGGACGATCCCGATGGCGCTCATCGCCCGTATGACCCGCTCTTCGATGTTGGATGTGTTGGGCCAGGATTACGTGCGCACAGCACGGGCAAAAGGTCTGCCGCAGTCCATCGTTGTGCTCAAACACGCTTTCCGCAATTCTCTCCTGCCCATCACCACGGTGATTGGGCTCTCTCTGGGAAGCCTGCTGGGCGGCGCCGTGCTGACTGAAACGATCTTCGGCTTTTCCGGCGTCGGGCGCACGCTCTACGATGCGATCACCGCGCGCGACTATGGCATCGTCCAGGCCTTTACCGTGGTGATCGCCATCTTCTTTGTCATCATCAACCTGTTGGTGGATATTTCCTACGCCTATCTCGATCCTCGCATTCGATTGGACTGATCTCCGATGACGGCCACTTCCACTTCTCTAGACGCTGAAGGACTTTCATTACGCTCCGTAAGTCTGTGGCATATCACTTGGCGCCGCCTTTTCCGCCGCCGTTCGGCGATCGTCGGGATGGTAATCCTGGGCATTTTGAGCCTGATCGCCCTGACGGCCCAATGGATTGCGCCCTACGATCCCTATCAGGTGTTGATCGGCGTGGAGCCGGTGCAGCGGCGTGAGAAGCCATGTATTCACCTGCTCGGTTGCCCAAAGGATAAGCCACAGCACATCATGGGAATCGACGGTAACGTGCGCGATCAGTTCAGCCGCATTCTCTATGGAGCGCGCCTGAGCCTGATCATCGGCTTCGCCACGGTGACCTTTGCCATCGTCATCGGCACGGTATTGGGAGCAGTGGCCGGCTATTTTGGTGGTTGGCTGGACAATCTCATCATGCGCGTGATGGACGTTTTGTTGGCCTTCCCGGCGCTCCTGCTAGCAATTGCCATTGTCACCGTGCTCGGGCCAGGATTGATCAACGCGTTGATTGCCATTGGCATTGTCTCCATCCCGGCCTATGCGCGCGTGGTGCGCGCCAGTGTGCTCTCGGTGCGTGAGATGGATTACGTTTCGGCCTCGCGGTCGCTGGGAGGAAATACTTTCCATATCCTTTTTCGCCGCATCCTGCCCAATGCGCTGACGCCGCTGATCGTGCAAGGAACGCTGGGGATTGCCTCGGCGATCCTGGATGCGGCCGCGCTCTCCTTCCTGGGCCTGGGCGCACAACCCCCAACGCCGGAATGGGGCTCGATGCTGGGTGCGGAACGCAACCAGATCTTCAGCGCTCCCCATCTGGTCTTCTTCCCCGGCCTGGCGATCATGTTGACGGTGCTGGGCTTCAACCTGCTCGGCGATGGCCTACGCGATGCGCTCGACCCGCGCTTGGCGCATGTGAGTGGCTAAAAAGTTCTCGGTCGTCGCTTCCGCCTGCTGCAACTGCTTGCCCATCGTTTGCGACCGCAACATACGCTTGTTTTTCGCAATCGCCTGCCATGCGATCTTCTCCACGGTCCATTGTCTACCATCCACGGTCCACCGATCTCAGCCGGCAGGTTTCGTGTTAGAATTGAGATAGGAGTGCCTATGAGCGAGATGGTTGAGGTCATTGTTGATAGCGTACGCGCCAGCCTGATGTCCCCTCAACGGATTGTCGTGCTGCGCGAGATCGGCGCGGAGCGCTATCTGCCGATCTGGGTCGGCCCCTATGAGGCAGAGGCCATCACAATCGCATTACAGGAACAGGAAGTGATCCGCCCCTTGACCCATGATCTGCTGAAAAACGTCTTCGGTGTGCTGAATGCGCGCATTAAGCGCGTCGAGATCGTCTCCTTGCGCAACGATATCTTTTACGGGAACATCGTGGCCGAGGTCAACGGTCGGGAGGTCAATATCGACTCTCGCCCTTCGGATGCCATTGCCCTGGCCTTGCGCGCCAAAGTGCCGATCCTGGTCGCACTGACGGTGATGAACATGGCCAGCATCACCCCTGAAGAGGGAATGGAGCAACGCGCAACGCCCCGGCCCTCCTCTCCTTCTCTTGAACCTCCCCCCCTAAAAGAGGGCGAGGAAGATCGCCTTTCCATCTTTGAAGACTTCCTGGAAAAGCTGGATAAGGGGGGAGAGGACGAGGAGAAGCCCGATGAGGAGGACCCGAATGCGCCTCAAAAAAAGTGAACGCTCCACGGGCCTTTCCTCAACCATCCGCTAATGACTCCATCTCGCGCACATTAGCGGATGATTTTGTCGTTAGACAGTAGACGGTGGACGGTGGACAGACCCATCACCCGATCATCTGACTAGGCGACGAAGCGACCACTCAACCATCCGACCACGCGACGAAGCGACTACTCGATTACCCAACTACATGAGTGAGTAACTATCCGACCAAGCATGACCTCCCCTTCCCTTGAAACCGGCGTTCCCAGCATTCCCCATAGCCGCGAAGCCGAAGAAGCGGTGATCGGGGCGATCCTGATCAACCCGGAGGCTTATTACGACGTAGCCTCTTTCCTCCAGCCCGATGATTTCTACATCCATCGCAACCGTTGGATCTGGGAAGCCTTCACCCGCCTGCACGAACAGCGGCAGCCGATCGATCTCCTGACGGTGGCCGAAGAGCTGGATCGCATGGGGCATTTGGAAGAGGTGGGTGGTACCGCCTACCTGACGGCACTGATGAATCAGGTGCCGACCTCGCTCCATGCTGAAGCCTATGGGCGCGTGGTAGCAGCCCATTCCATCCGCCGCAAGATGATCCAAGCCGCCAATCAAATCGCTTCCCTGGCCTACGATGAGGAGCAAGGGGTTGAACGCGTCCTGGACGAGGCCGAGAAAGCCCTCTTTTCGGTCAGCGAGCGCCGCCTGCGCCACGACGTGCGCCCGATCTCGGCGGTGCTCAGCGAGTACTACGACCGCATTGACGAGCTGGCGCGGCGACCGGAAGGCATCTACGGCGTGCCGACCGGTTTCATCGATCTCGATCGCCTGCTGGCCGGCCTGCAGCCTTCTGACCTGCTGATCGTCGCCGGTCGCCCCGGCCAGGGTAAGACCGGTTTTCTGCTCTCCATTGCACGCAATGCCGCCCTGCTTCACAAAAAACATGTGGCCATTTTCTCGCTCGAAATGTCCAACGAGCAGCTGGTGCAACGCTTGATCGCCCAAGAAACCGGGATTGACTCCCAGCGCCTGCGCACCGGACGCCTGACCGAAGATGAATGGCCACTTTTTACCCACGCCATCGAGGTCTTCTCCGATACGCACATCTTCCTGGATGATACACCGGCGATCACGCCGCTCCAGTTGCGCACGAAGTGTCGCCGGTTACACATGGAATATGGCCTCGACTTGATCATCTTAGACTATCTGCAGCTGATGGGTGGCGATATCCGCGCCGAAAACCGCGTGCAGGAAGTCTCCTACATTTCGCGCAATCTCAAAATCCTGGCGCGTGAGCTGAACGTGCCCGTGCTGGCGGCTGCCCAGCTTTCGCGCGCCGTTGAGCAACGTGCCGATAAGCGCCCGGTGCTCTCCGATCTGCGCGAATCCGGTAGCTTGGAACAGGATGCGGATATCGTCATGTTCATTTACCGTCCCGATCAATACGAGAAGGATACAGCGCGCAAAAACATTGCCGAGATCATCGTCGCCAAGCACCGCAATGGCCCGGTAGGGACCGTGGAGTTGGTCTTCCTGCCCTCACTGGCAAAATTTGAAAACGCCGCGACTCGCATGGTGAACCCGAATGAGTGATCGTCCTTTTGAGGGTTTCTCTTCTCAGGAAACCTTTACTCCCCTGCCGGACACCTTCTTCCGCCAATTGCTGGCCCAGATGGACGATCTGGATGAGCTGAAGGTGACGCTCTATGCCCTTTGGCGCATTCAAAACATGCAGGGAGCGGTGCGCTTTCTGCGAGAGGAAGATTTTCAGTCCAGCGGGGCGGGAGATCTTCGCCACGGCCTGGAACGTGCCGTCTCACGCGGGACGTTGCTGCGGGTCGAGCATGAGGCGGGGCGCTTTTACTTTCTCAACTCGCCGCGCGGCCGTTTGGCGGCAGAAGCGCTTCGGAGCGGGCGCTGGCATCCGTCCTCGTCCACCCCTCCTCCACCCCCTCCGCTCAACATCTTCCGCCTATACGAGGACAATATTGGCCCCCTCACCCCTATCCTGGCCGATGCGCTACAGGATGCCGAACGGACGTATTCTACCGAGTGGGTGGCCGAAGCGATTGCCCTGGCCGCAAAACGCAACAAACGAAATTGGAGATATATCGAAAGCATTCTGAAACGTTGGGAGGTTGAAGGCCGTGCCCAAAAGCAAGATCGAGGAGAGCCTGGAACGGATCGCGGCGCGCATGTCCGCCGAAAAATTGACGAGTTCCTCCGTAAATAGAAGCGACCTGCCCGGAGACCCAAACTGTCCACACTGCCACGGCCTGGGCTATTTGCGCGCCGATGTGCCTCCGGGGCATCCACGCTTCGGGAAGCTGGAGCCCTGCGTCTGTCGCACGCGGGAGATCACGCAGGAAGTACACCAGCGTCTATTCGCCCTTAGCCGATTGAGCGAGCTGAGCCAAATGCGCTTTGAGACCTTTCAGCCAAAAGGGCGCGGCGGGCTTTCCCCTCTCCAGGCGCAATCGCTGGAGATGGCACTCAACCAGGCACAACAATTCGCTCATTGCCTGGATGGCTGGCTGCTGCTGATGGGAGGCTATGGCTGTGGCAAGACGCACCTGGCGGCCGCGATCGCCAATTTTGCCGTCGAGCACGGGGTGCCGACGCTCTTCCTCACCGTTCCCGATCTGCTCGATCAGTTGCGCTTTGCCTACGAGGCCGAAGAGACTACGTTTGAAGAGCGCTTCGAGGAAATTCGCAATGCCACGCTGCTGGTGTTGGATGATTTTGGCACCCAAAATGCCACTCCTTGGGCACAGGAGAAGCTCTTCCAGATCGTGAACTACCGCTATACCAACCGCCTGCCCACGGTGATCACCACCAACCTGAGCCTGGATGAGATCGAACCGCGCATTCGCTCCCGTTTGCAGGACCCGGAGCTGGTCACCAAAGCGATCATCCGCGCCCCCGATTATCGCCGCCCGACGAGCGATATGGGACACCCGGAACTTTCCTCCCTGGATCTCCATGCCGGTCAAACCTTTGAGACCTTCTCTATGCGGGAGGATGAGGAACTCGATGCTGAGGCCAGGCGCAGCCTGAAGGAGGCACTCAAAGAAGCGGAAAAATTTGCCCGTCAGCCGCGCGGCTGGTTGGTGTTGACCGGGGATTACGGCTGCGGCAAGACGCATCTGGCGGCAGCGATTGCCAATCAGCAGGCGCGTTCGGGCGATCCGCCCCTCTTCATCATGGTGCCCGATCTGCTCGATCACTTGCGTGCTACCTTTAGTCCTTCCAGCCCGGTGACCTTCGATCGCCGCTTTGAAGAGATCCGCACCGCTCCGCTGCTCATCCTCGATGACCTGGGCACCCAATCCATGACCCCCTGGGTGCGCGAGAAGCTAGCGCAGCTCTTCAATTACCGTTACGACGCCATGTTGCCAACCGTGATCACCATCGCCGCCGATGCGCTGGGGGAACTGGATATGCGCATCCGTAGCCGCCTGCTCGATGAGCGACTGGTGAAGATCGTGGCGATCACCGCGCCGCCCTACCACGCCCGCAAAACCGCCCGGCGCAAAAAGAAGACGGAAGAACGGTAGCCACATTCCACCGTCCACTGTCCACCGTCCACGGTCTACCGTCTACCTCCCACCCACCGTCCACGGTCCCTTCTACACACCACCCCTTTCCTGAAGTAAAATTCAACCATGCGAGCCGTTGATATTATCCTCAAAAAACGCGATGGGTTAGAACTGACGCGAGAGGAGATCGAGTTTTTCGTTCAAGGTTTCACCCGCGGCGAAATTCCGGATTACCAAGTGGCCGCTTGGGCCATGGCAGTCTTTCTGCGGGGTATGACCGAACGGGAAACCGCCGATCTGACCATGGCCATGGCGTTTTCCGGTCAGGTGCTCGATCTCAGCAACGTCGTGGGGATCGCCGTAGATAAACATTCTTCCGGCGGCGTGGGGGATAAGACCTCGCTGGTGGTCCTGCCCTGGGTAGCCGCTTGCGGGTTACCGGTTGGTAAAATGTCCGGGCGCGGGCTCGGCTTCAGCGGCGGGACGCTGGATAAGATGGAGTCCATTCCCGGCTACCGCGTCGACTTGAGCACTCAGGAATTCATCGAGCAACTGCGCAGGATCGGCATTGTGCTCACTGGTCAATCCCTCGATCTGGCCCCGGCAGATGGCAAGCTCTATGCCTTGCGCGATGTCACCGCCACGGTGGATTCGATCCCGCTGATTGCCTCTTCGATCATGAGCAAAAAGATCGCCGCCGGCACCCAGGCAATCGTGCTGGACGTGAAATGCGGCAACGGCGCTTTCATGGAGACCCTTGAACGCGCCCGCGCCTTGGCGCGCCTGATGGTCGCCATCGGCAAACAGGTCGGTCGGTGCACGGTAGCCATGCTCTCGGATATGAATCAACCCCTTGGTCATGCCGTCGGCAACGCGCTGGAGGTGCGCGAGGCCATCGATACCCTGCACGGCAAAGGCCCGAAGGATTTTTACGAACATTGCCATCACATCGCCGCCCATATGCTTGTGCTTGGAAGGAAGGCAAACAGCCTGGAAGAAGCACATCCCCTGCTTGATCAGGCCCTGCACTCTGGCGCCGCCTGGGAGATGTTTCGTAAGCTAGTACAAGCACAGGGTGGAGATGTGCGCTATGTGGATGAACCTCAGCGCCTGCCGCGTGCTCGCTGGATCGAACAGGTTCCGGCGCCGCGCAGTGGGTACCTATCTACCATCCATGCCCGCACCATCGGGGAAACGGCGGTGCTCCTCGGCGCCGGCCGCGCCCGCAAAGGCGATCCGATCGATCACGCCGTGGGATTTATCATCCCGCACAAAGTGGGAGACTGGGTAGAAGCAGGGGAGCCGCTCTTTGAAATCCACGCCAATCGCCAGGAAGACCTGGAGCCGGCACGCCGCAGGTTGCAGGAAGCCTTTTCCTGGAGCGAAACGCCCGTCTCCCCTCTGCCACTCTTCTACGGGATCGAGGACGAAAGTACCCTGGAGTAGGTATGCTGGCGAGGGTCTATTCCTGTGCCGTGATCGGCCTGGATGGTGTGATCATCGAAGTGGAGGTGGACTATACCGCCGGCATGGGTGGGGTCGTGATCGTCGGCCTGCCGGATGCTGCCGTTCAAGAAAGCCGCGAGCGTGTACAGACGGCCATCCGCAATGCTGGGCTACCCTTCCCGCGACGGCGCGTGGTTGTCAACCTGGCCCCGGCCTCGGTCCGCAAGGAAGGCGCAGCCTACGATTTACCGATCGCGTTAGGAGTGCTCATCCTCACCGGGATCATACCGGCCTCTGCGATCGAGGAGACGCTGGTCGTGGGCGAACTTTCGCTGGACGGGTTGGTGCGCCACGTGCGCGGCGTGCTCCCCATGGCGGCAGCGGCACGCGAACAGGGATTCCGGCGTATCCTCGTTCCCGAAGCCGATGCCGCCGAAGCGGCGCTGATCCCAGATTTGGAAGTGATCCCGGTCACTTCCTTGGCGGCGCTGGTACAGCATCTCAACGGCACACATCCGATCCCTCCTTATCAGGCCTCACCCACGGAAGAAGAGCAACCGTTACTCTATACGCCGGTGGATTTTGCCGAAATCAAAGGACAGGAACACGCCAAACGCGCCCTCGAGGTGGCGGCTGCCGGCGGACATAACGTGCTCATGATCGGCAGCCCCGGCGCCGGCAAAACCCTGCTGGCGCGCGCCTTACCGGGCATCCTGCCACCCATGACGATCGAAGAAGCGCTGGAAGTGACCCGCATCTACTCGGTAGCCGATCAGCTGCCCCCTGGCGTGCCGCTAATCCGCCAGCGCCCGTTCCGCGCGCCACATCATACGATCAGTCACGCTGGGCTGGTGGGAGGCGGCAATATTCCTGGACCGGGCGAAATCTCCTTGGCGCATCGCGGGGTGCTTTTCCTGGATGAGCTGCCGGAATTCGGCATGCGCGTGTTAGAAGTGTTGCGTCAACCAATGGAAGATAAAGTGGTCACTATCAGCCGCGCCCAAGGCTCCTTGACCTTCCACGCCAACTTTCAGCTGGTGGCGGCGATGAATCCGTGTCCCTGCGGTTACTACGGCGATCCGCTCAAGGCCTGCACCTGCGCGCCGGCCGCGGTTACAAAGTATCAAAAGCGCATCTCCGGCCCCTTGCTGGATCGCATTGATATCCATGTTGAAGTGCCACGGGTGGATTATGACAAACTGGCGGCCGATCGGCTGGGCGAACCTTCGGCGGTGATTCGCGAGCGCGTGCAGCGCGCCCGCGAAATGCAACAGCGACGCTTTGCCCCGCTCAACGATGGCAGAGACTCGCCGATCCTCTCCAACGCGGATATGGGATTGAGCGAAGTGCGCCAATTCTGCCGCTTGACCGAGCAGGGGGAACAACTCATGCGGTTGGCCATGGTCCAGATGAACCTTTCTGCACGCGCCTATCATCGCCTGCTCAAAGTGGCGCGCACCATCGCCGATCTGGCCGGCAGCGAGCAAATTCAGCCCACCCATTTGGCAGAAGCACTACAATACCGCCCCAAGCCGGGATTGCTAAACGCCTAACCTTTGCATCTCATCTTGCACAGTTATTCGGCCGGCAAGGTGAGAGCGAATCTTGTACTAATCATAGGCGCGTAATTCAGCTAGGGTTCTCTAAAGCGCAGGAGGCAACTATGCAATTCCCTGATTCCCCTCTTTCTCTGTGGCTTGATACGTACGGTCCTTACACTCCGCAGTCCCCCTTACAGGGTGAGGTCAAAGTGGATGTGGTCATCATCGGCGGTGGCTTTACCGGGGTCATGACTGCCTATGAGCTAAAACGCGCTGAGCCCGCTCTGCGAATCGCCCTATTGGAAGCTCGAACCATCGGCTATGGTGCTAGCGGGCGCAACGGCTCATTCGCCATGACGGTAGTGGGCTTAGGCTTCGGCGTCATGCCAAAGATCATGGGGCGAGAACGTTTCAAAGCCGCACACCAGTATATGGTGCGCGCCGTCGAAACACTGGATGAGCTGATCCAACGAGAAGGCCTGGAATGCGAGCGCATTCGGCCAGGATTCCTGCGCGTGGCCACCACCCAGGCCTATGTGCATCGCCTACAACATGACGTAGAAACGATGAACGCGCTGGGGTTTGATGATATTTACTGGATCAATCGGGAAGAAGTACAAGCACGGGCCAACTCCTCACGTTATCTGGGTGCCTTGTGGGAGCCGCGGCTTCTGCTGGTGAATCCGGCCAAGCTAGTACGGGCAGAAAGAGAACTAATTTTGCGCCTAGGAGTTGAAGTCTATGAAAACACACCGGTTCTTGAAATCACTTCACGTCCCAGGTTTCAGCTCAAGACGCCCCAAGGCAAAGTGAGCAGTGAAAAACTAGTCTTTGCGACAAACGCCTATTCCCATCTCTTTCCTGAATTGCGTCGCAAGCAAATCCCAGCTTTCACTTACATGATCGCCACAGAACCACTGACCCAGGAACAGTTGGCACCCATCGGTTGGGCAAACCGCGAAGGCATCGAAGATGCTCGCAATCTGATCCACTACTACCGCTTAACACTCGACAATCGCCTAGTGATGGGGGGCGGGCCGGTGGGGCTCACCTTTGCCAATAACCTGAACGGGGATCGCAACCTCTCTGCATGGAAGCATCTGGAAGAACACATCCGCTTTTTGTTCCCTTCTCTGGCAGGAGTGCGCATTACTCACCGCTGGGGTGGTCCGTTCTCGGTTACCATGGACTTAACCCCAGCCATGGGCTATCTCGGCGACCGGCGCGCAGTCTACAGTCTGGGGTGCATTGGGCATGGCGTTTCTGCCAGTCACCTGAATGCTCAAACCATCCGAGACTTGATCCTGGAACGTCAAAGCGATTTGCTGGACTGCCCGTTTGTCAACCGGCGCGTCATCCCATGGCCGCCTGAACCTCTCCGCGTTGCCATAGCCTTTGCTTTACGCAGCTATCTGCAGGCTGAAGATTGGTTCTACGAAAGAGAGCTTGCCGCCTAAGCGCCCGAAAGAAGATCATCGCCCACAGCCACCGCCCGCGTCCCATGTTCCACGGTCCACCTTCCACGGTCTACGGTCCACGGTCCATCGTCCCTACGCGTTGACACCGCTCCTCACTCCGAGTACAATCCTGAGAAATCCCACACCCAAGGAGGAGTCATGCTCAAGGAATTCAAAGAATTCGCCCTACGCGGCAATGTCATCGATCTGGCTGTCGGTGTCATCATCGGCGGCGCATTTGGCAAGATTGTCAGCTCACTGGTTGGTGATATCCTCATGCCACTGATCGGCCTATTGACCGGCGGCATCAACCTCAGCGGCCTGGAATTCACCGTCGGTGAGGCTGCCGTGCGCTATGGCGCATTTCTCCAGGCTGTTGTGGATTTCCTAACCGTAGCCTTTGCGATTTTCTTCTTCGTGCGTGCCTTCAACCGCCTACGTGCCCGGCCTGAGCCGGCTCCCGCTCCTGCCGAACCGACCACCAAGGAGTGTCCCTACTGCTTTAGCACCATTCCCATCAAGGCCACACGTTGTCCCTACTGCACCTCCACACTTTGATGGATTGGCTCACTTCCCTCAACCCGCAACAGGTTCAAGCTGTAACCGCCGGCGATGGCCCGATCCTGGTCATCGCCGGCCCTGGCTCCGGCAAAACACGCGTCCTCACCCACCGCATCGCCTATCTCCTCCATGCGCGCGGGGTGCGCCCGTGGGAGATCATGGCCGTGACGTTCACCAACAAAGCGGCACGCGAAATGCAGGAACGGCTTCAAAGTTTGCTCGGCCCTTCTGCTCTCAACGGCATGTCGCTGGGCACGTTCCATGCCCTCTGTGCTCGCATTTTGCGCCGCGAATCCACCTACCTGCCCCTGGATTCGAACTTCGTCATTTTTGATGCCGACGATCAGGAACGGGTGATCAAAAACGTCATCCGCGAGCTGAACTTGGACGAGAAAACCTACCGTCCGGCGGCTGTCCATGCCGCTATCTCACGCGCCAAAAACGAGCTACTCTTTCCCGATGATTACCCTACTCAGAACTACCGCGATCAGGTCATCCAGCGCATATACCGCCGCTATCAGGAAATGCTCCGCCAATCCAATGCGGTGGATTTTGACGACCTCCTACTGTGGATGGCCTATCTGCTCTCTGAATATCCTGAAGTCCGCGAAAAATACGCCCGCCGTTTCCGCCATATCCTCGTGGATGAATTCCAGGACACCAACCTGGCCCAATATACCCTCCTACGTCATCTCGCCTCGATCCATCGCAATCTCTTCGCCGTGGGCGATCCAGATCAATCCATTTACCGCTGGCGCGGTGCCGATTACCGGAACATCCGCCGCTTTGAACAAGATTTTCCGGACGTACAGATCATCCTGCTAGAGCAAAATTATCGTTCTCGCCAGAACATCCTGGATGCGGCCTCCGCCGTCATCCGTCACTCGCAAACCCATCGCCCACGCCGCCTCTATAGCGAACGTGGTCAGGGCGAAAAAATTTACTACTACGAGGCCCGCGACGATTACGAAGAGGCCTCCTTTGTCACCGAAACGGTGGCCAACCTGCTCACCTCGCGCCAATTCCCGCCGGGCGAAATCGCCATCATGTACCGCACGAATGCCCAATCGCGCCTGCTGGAAGAGGCCTTCTTGCAAATGCGCCTGCCCTATCGTCTGGTTGGCGCACAGCGCTTCTATGGCCGCCGCGAGATCAAGGACCTGATCGCCTTTCTGCGCCTGGTACACAACCCGGATGACATCGTCAGCCTCGACCGAGTGATCAACATCCCGCCGCGCGGCATTGGCGATCGCACCCTGCTTGCGCTGCACACCGTTGCTCGGCAGGCCGGCGTCTCGCCGGGAAAAGTGTTGATCGATCTCGCCCGCGGCTCGGCCTCCACCTACTGGCAGGCTTTCAGTGGCCGTTCGGTGGTGCTCCTGGCCGATTTCGGCGCCACCCTCGCCCGCTGGCGTGCCCTGGTCAACACCACAACCCTGCCGGAGCTCTTCGATCGCATCCTCATCGACCTCAACTACCGAGAATACATCAACGATGGCACCGAAGAAGGCATGGATCGTTGGGAAAACGTCCAGGAATTGCGCCGCCTCACGCGTGAATACGAAACGCGCACCCTGGAAGAATTCCTGGAAAACATTGCCCTCGTCTCCGATCAGGATACCATCACCAACAACGATGCTCCCACCCTGCTCACACTCCACGCCGCCAAGGGTCTGGAATTTGCCGTCGTCTTTCTGGTTGGCCTGGATGATGGTCTGCTCCCTCATAGCCGCTCCTTTAGCGATCCAGAAAGCATGGAAGAAGAGCGTCGTCTCTTTTATGTGGGCATCACCCGTGCCAAAGAACGCCTTTACCTGGTGCGTGCCCTCCAACGCGGCAGCCGCGACTATCGAGAGGAAACCATCCCCTCGCGTTTTCTGGAGGATATTCCACCCCATCTGCTGGATGGCCGCTCTCGCAGCGGACGTGGCCTCCGAAGCGTTTCTGCCCCCTCGAGCCAAGCGCAGTCGTTTGGGACCTCGAGCGGATTGGCTGCGCCTCAAGCTCGTTTCGCCGCCGGAACACGGGTGCAACATCCCCTTTGGGGCGAAGGGCTCGTCCTCCAGAGCCGTATTCAGGATGGCGAAGAAGTTGTGGATGTCGCCTTTGAGAGCGTCGGCTTCAAACGTCTGATCGCCTCCATTGCCGGACTCGTCCCCATTCCATAAAAGGGAGTTTATCATGCTCAATATTTCGCCTGCCGAAACCATCCATCTCACCTGGAGCGATCTGGAACCCCACTTCCAGGAACTGCAATCCCGTCCCCTAAGCGCCGCCACCATCGAAGGCTGGTTGCTAGATTGGTCGCACCTTGCCCAGGTTGTGGACGAAATGGAAAGCCGCCTCTACATTGCCACCACCGTCAACACTGCCGATGCCGAGGCCGAAGCCCGCCTGAACCGTTACCTGGAAACCATCTTTCCCCACCTCAAGACCGCAGAGCAGCGGCTTAAGGAAAAACTGTTGGCCAGCGGCCTGGAGCCTAAAGGCATGGAATTGCCCTTGCGCGCCATGCGCACCCATGCTGCCCTCTTTCGCGAAGCCAATTTGCCCCTGCAGGCCGAAGAGCAGAAGCTTTCGGTTGAATATGACAAGATCATCGGCGCCCAAACGGTCGAATGGGAAGGCCAAGAGGTCACCCTCAGCCGCCTGAAGACCGTTCTCCAGGAGCCCGATCGTGCCCGCCGCGAAAAAGCCTGGCGACTGATCGCCGAACGCCAGCTGGCCGATCGCGCTGCGATCAACGATCTCTGGACACGCTTCATGTCCCTGCGCCTGAAGATCGCCGCCAACGCCGATCAGCCGGATTACCGCGCCTACCAATGGCAGGGCAAACTGCGCTTCGATTACACCCCCGAAGATTGCAAAACCTTCCATCGCGCCATTGAGGAGGTCATCGTCCCCCTCGCCACGCAAATCTACGAGCGTCATCGCCAAAAGCTCGGCCTGGATCGCCTGCGCCCCTGGGACCTGGTGGATGGCTGGTATAGCCGCCCAGTTGAAGATGGCACTCGGCCGCCCCTGCGCCCCTTCCAGGATGTGGAAGAGCTCAAAGAGAAAACCCAGGCCATCTTCGATCGCCTGGACCCACAGCTCGGTGAGTATTTCCGCATTATGCGCCAGGAATCCATGTTCGACCTAGACAACCGCAAAAACAAAGCACCGGGTGGCTATTGCACCCACCTACCGCTCAGCCGTCGCCCGTTCATCTTCATGAACGCCGTCGGCATACACGATGATGTACAAACCTTGCTCCACGAGAGCGGCCACGCCTTTCACGATTTCGAGCGCCAGGGATTGCCTTACTATCATCAATGGGGCTCACCGATGGAATTCAGCGAGGTCGCTTCGATGGGCATGGAACTGCTCGCCTCCCCCTACCTGACCGAATTCTATACGCCCCAGGATACCCGCCGCGCCTTCCAGGAACACCTGGAACGCTCGATCCTCTTCTGGCCGTTCATGGCGGTGGTGGATGCTTTTCAACATTGGGTCTATGAAAACCCCTCTCAGGGCGCCGATCCCGCTCAATGTGATGCCAAGTGGGCCGAGCTCTGGCAACGCTTCATCCCGGCGATCGATTGGAGTGGCTTGGAAGACGTGATGATGAGCGGCTGGCATCGCAAATTGCACATCCACCAAGTTCCCTTCTACTATGTGGAATACGGCCTGGCACAGCTCGGCGCCTTCCAGGTATGGGGTCAAGCGCTCAAAGATCAGGCAGAAGCATTGCGCCGCTATCGCCAAGCACTGGCGCTCGGTGGCACTGTGCCCTTGCCGCAGCTCTATGCCACGGCCGGCGCCCGTTTTGCCATGGATGCTTCCATCCTGCGACAAGTTGTAGAACTCGCACATCCCTTCTTGGAACTTTGAGGCAACCATGAACTGGAAATTGCTTTGGGATCTCTTTCTCGTCTTCACCCGCGTGGCACTGTTCTCCTGGGGAGGCGGTCCGGCTTCCCTGGCGCTAATGCAACGAGAAACGACCTCCGCCCTGTGGGTTCCACCGGGACAATCCGATCCCGTCCCCTGGGTGACGCCGGAGGAGTTCGCCGATGCCGTGGCCGTGGGGAATGCCTTGCCGGGGCCGATCGCTCCCCAAGTTTCAGCGTTTATCGGCTATAAGCTGGCCGGCCTGCCCGGCGCCATCGCTGCGGTCACCGGCACCGTGCTGCCCACCACCATGCTCATGCTGATAATGGTGATCTTCTTCTTCGGCATTAAGGATAGTCCCACCGTCCAGGCCATGCTCAAGGTTGTGCGCCCGATTGTGGTCGGTTTTTTGCTTTGGACGGCTTACGATATGGCCCTGAGCGTCTTCGGCGCGCGCAAACTGGGCTGGCCAATGGCTCTCTCCCAAGGCTGGGATAAGCTCCTGATCACCTTCTTCGCCTTTGCTCTGCTCACCTACACAAAGATCAACCCGGTTTTCCTGATCCTCAGTGGTGCTGTGTTTGGCTATCTCGTTTACAGGTGACCCATGAAAGTCTATCACCCTCCCAAAATCCCCTCTTCGGAGATCACCCCTTCCCATCTCTATTTCTCCCGTCGCGATGTGCTGAAGATGGCCGCCATCCTGGCCGGTGGGCTGGGATTGGCGGCCTGCGCGCCGGCCCTGGTGCAATCGCCAACGCCTGCGCCCCCCACATTCCGAACCTCGGGACAAACCGATGAGCGCGGCGATGCCCTGACTCCATATGAGATGATCACGAATTACAACAACTACTACGAATTCAGCGAACAAAAGGAGGCTGTCGCCCGCCTGGCACAGAATTTTGAAACCCATCCCTGGACCGTGGAGGTGGGTGGTCTGTGCCGCTTTCCGAAAATCTACGATATCGATGATCTGCTCAAGCGCTTCCCGGCCGAGGAACGCATTTACCGCCTGCGCTGCGTGGAAGGCTGGAGCATGATCATCCCTTGGAACGGCTTTCCGCTGGCCGCTTTGCTCAAAGAAGTGGAGCCGCTCGCTTCGGCGCGCTATGTGCGCTTCGTTTCCGTCTACCGGCCAGAACAGATGCCTGGTCAGCGCTCCCGTTTCTACCCATGGCCGTATTACGAGGGGTTACGGCTGGATGAGGCCATGCATCCTTTAACGATACTGGCTACGGGTCTCTATGGCGCGCCGCTCCCGCCCCAAGACGGCGCTCCGATTCGGTTGGTCGTCCCGTGGAAATACGGCTTCAAGTCGGCCAAGGCGATCGTCAAGATCGAGCTGGTTGAAGAGCAGCCGAAAACTTTCTGGTCCACGATCGCGCCACACGAATACGGCTTTTACGCTAACGTTAACCCAGATGTGCCGCACCCGCGCTGGTCACAGGCGACGGAACGACGCATCGGTGAAATCGGAAGACGGCCGACTCTGCTCTTTAACGGTTATGCTGAAGAAGTGGCAGCGCTCTATGCCGGCATGGATCTGAGCAAGTATTACTGATGTGGCGGCAGATTCCCCTTTCCTGGCTGATCCACGGCTATGCCTGGGGTGGTCTTTTGCTTTTGCTCCTGCAAGCACTAAGCGGGCGGCTGGGCGTCAACCCGATCCAAAGCCTGGAACTCCGCACCGGGCGCGGGGCGATGATCTTTTTGCTCCTTTCGCTGGCCTGCACTCCGCTGCATCGTTGGTTTGGCTGGCAGGAGGCTTTGCGTCAACGGCGGCGACTCGGCCTCTATGCGCTGCTCTACGCCACCTTACATGCCCTGATCTTCGTGCACCTGGATTATGGCCTGGCCTGGAGCACGTTTGTCCGCACCGTGCTCGAAAAACGCTACCTGCTCTTTGGCATTGCGGCATTTCTGTTCCTGGTTCCCCTAGGCGCGACTTCGTTTGACATCTGGAAGCAGCGCTTGGGTCGCAATTGGAAGCGGTTACATCGTCTGGTCTACATTGCCTTCCTGCTCGTACTGATTCACGTTGCCCTTTCCCAAAAAGGGAATCTCTTGAGCTTGCAGGGACAAATCCTGCGTCCGTTGCTTTACGCCATCCTGGGGGGCATCCTGTTGACGGCGCGCCTGCGATTAAGATTTGGAAAACGAAACCATTTCTGAGCGTCCCATGTCCAAACCATCTCCACGTCTCGTGCTTTTCGCTTTACTTTTCTTCTTGCTTTCTTTGGGTCTCTATCTCAACGGGCATCGCGATCGGCTGGCCTGGGAATATGAGCGCCTGGTGACCTATGGACGCGGGGTGATCGTGCCGGTGAAACCATTTCCGACACCGCTAGCAACGGTCGAAGCCCTTCCTTCGCCCACGCCGCCCCTTTCACCCACCACATCGAACACGCCAAGCGCTCCCGCACCTTCGGCTACTCCTACTCCTACCCTCCCGCCCTTACCATCCCAAGTTTTTCTGCCTGCTCCGACCTGGGAAAAGCAGGATATGAACAACTGCGGACCGACCACCCTGAGCATGGCACTGCGCATGTACGGATGGCAAGGGGATCAGTTCGATATTTCCAAGATTATCAAGCCGGAACGCGCCGATCGCAACGTCAACCCAGAAGAGATGGCCTACTACGTGAACAATTACGCCGGCTGGCTGCGAGCAGAGTTCCGCGTCAATGGGAATATCCAGCTGCTCAAGCGCTTGCTAGCAGCTGGTTTTCCGGTGATCATCGAAGAAGTTTTCATTTTCGAGGAGAGCTACTGGCCGAACGACGATCATTGGGCAGCGCATTACCTACTCCTCACCGGTTACGACGATCCAAGCGGCACGTTTATCGGCCAGGATTCTTACCACGGTGCAGATCAGGTGATCGACTATGCCCAACTGGACGCGAACTGGCAACCGTTCAACCGTCTCTATTTCCTGATCTACCGCCCAGAGCAGGAAGAAACCCTGCGTTCCATACTAGGAGAGGATTGGGATATCGATACCAACCGTCAAGGCGCGCTGGAACAAAGCCGCAAAGAGACGGAAGAGTTTCCCCAGAACGCCTTTGCCTGGTTCAACTACGGCACGAACCTGGTCTATTTCGAGCGCTATGCCGAAGCCGCACGCGCCTACGATCGAGCACGCCAGATCGGGTTGCCGCAACGGATGACGCGCTACCAATTCGGGCCGTTCATCGCCTATTTTCACTCCGGGCGCATACCCGACTTGCTGGCGCTGACCGAATATACCCTGCAGCGCACCTCTAACTCAGAAGAGGCCCTGCTTTGGCACGGTTGGGGGCTATACCGCCAAGGTAACTTGAAGGGCGCCATTGCCGATTGGCGACGCGCGCTCAAGGCCCGCCCCGGCTACCCAGATGCGATATACGCCTTGCAATTTGTCGGCGAAGCCCCATGAATGCACCGAAGATGCAAGTATAATGGGCTTACCCCAGCCCCCACAAAAGGAGTTCCCATGATCGATTACACCCGAATTGACGCCTATCTGGAATCTCATCTGGATGCCAGTCTGCAAGAGCTGGCACAACTGGTCGCCCAACCCTCCGTTGCCGCGCAGAATTGGGGACTAAAAGAATGCGCAGCGCTGGTCGCCGAAATGCTGGGTCGACGCGGGTTCCAGGTGGAAATCCTGCCTACAGAAGGCGCGCCGGTGGTGCTCGCCGAGCGCAAAGGACGTAGCGAGAAGACCCTGCTCTTCTACAATCACTACGATGTCCAGCCGCCGGAACCGCTAGAACTTTGGGAAACGCCGCCTTTCGAGCCCAGCATTCGGGATGGCAAGATGTATGGACGTGGCGTGAGCGATGATAAAGGTCACCTGGTGGCACGGCTCTTCGCCCTGGATGCCTTGCTGGATGCCGAAGGAGAATTACCCTGTAACGTGAAGTTCATCATCGAAGGGGAAGAGGAAACCAGCAGCGTGCATTTGCACGATTTCATCCTGCACCACAAGGATCGACTGAAGGCCGATGCCTGTGTTTGGGAATTCGGTTATGTGGATCATCGCGATGTGCCGATGCAATACCTCGGCTTGCGCGGCATTTGCTACGTGGAGCTCTCCGTTGAGACGGCCAGCACCGATGTGCATTCCGGCCTCGGCGGTTCGATCTTCCCGAACGCCGCCTGGCGACTGGTGTGGGCGTTGAACAGCCTGAAAGGGGCAGATGAGCGCATTCGCATCCCCGGCTTCTACGATGCGGTGCGACCGCCATCGCCGCGCGATTGGGAGCTGATGGCCGCACTGCCCGATGTGGCGGAAGAATACCGCCAGCGCTATGGGGTGCGCGAATTCATCAAGGGCCTAAAAGGTGGCACGGAATTGCACATTGAGGAGGTCTTCAGCCCCACCTGTACCATCTGCGGCCTGACCAGCGGCTACCAGGGAGCCGGTGCAAAAACCGTCTTGCCGGCCCGGGCCTCGGCGAAGGTGGACTTCCGCCTGGTGCCCGATCAGCATCCCCAGGATATTCTGGAAAAGCTGCGCGCCCACCTCGACCGGGAGGGCTTTTCGGATGTCCAAATCCACTTCCTCGGCGGAGAGCCACCGGCGCGTACCGATCCGGACGATCCGTTCGTCAACCTGGTAGTAGAAACAGCGCGCCCGGTTTATGGGGTGCCGATGCAAAAGGTGCCGATGACCGGCGGCTCCGGGCCGATCTATCCCTTCGTCCACGATCTCGGCTTGCCCGTCGCCACGGCCGGCCTGGGCTACCCGGATACGCGCGCCCACGCTCCGAACGAGAACATCCGCATTGACCTGTATCTAAAGCACGCTCGTCACATGGCGCGCGTCATCGGCGAGTTCGCTCATTCGAGCTGACGCGCCGCCTGCAGCGTCAAGCGGGTGACGCCGATCAATTGCTCATACGGAATGGGAGGCGAACCGCCCCGCCGCAAGGCCTGGAGGAAAGCCTCCCATTCGGCATACCAGCCCTTATCCTGCGCCGAACGAAAGACCTGCCGCCGCCCATCCTGCGTCCATTCCAAGCGACGGAAATCGTCCAAAACAGCGATCGCTCCACCGCAAAAGACCTCCAACCGTTCCTTGGGATAGGAACGATCGCCGTTTGCCAGGTAATCCAACACGGCCAGGGAGCCATCCTCAAAACGCAGGGTGAGGGTGAAGTTATCCCGGTGGTACTTGCCGCCATCTGGCAAAGCCCGAATGCTGACCAGCTCGGGCAACCCATCGGCCAGAAAAGTCAAAAAGTCCACGAAATGGCAAGCCTCGCCGATCAACCGGCCTCCGCCTTGGCGGGGATGATGCAACCAATGATCACCGGGCAGATAGCCGGCATTGACGCGATAGTGAGCGAAAAGCGGTTCGCGTCGAGTGCTCAGGAGTTGCTTCAGTCGCCGGGCCAGAGGGGCAAAGCGCCGGTTGAAGCCGACGGTCAACAGGGTTTGTGCCTGTGATAAGGCTCGCTCCATGGCCTCGAGCTGCGCTTCGTCGATCGCCAAGGGTTTTTCAACAAAGACGTGCTTGCCGTGTTCTAGTGCCTGCAGCGCCAGCGGAACATGGGTATCGTGGCGCGTCAGGATGGCGACCAGGTTGACTTGGGGGTCTTCGATCACTTCTCGCGCTTCGGAAGTGGCATAGGCAAAGCCAAATTTGCGGGCGATCTGCGCGGCATGGACTCCGCCGCTGGAAGCGACACCGAGACGGGTGAGCTGCGGAAAGCGCCTGAGCACAGGGAGGAGGGTATTCTGGGCGAAATTGCCGGCGCCAATCAGACCGAGACGGAATTCCTTGAGCGGTTCAGCCGCAACGGGGAATTCCACACGGCGCTCGGTGGGAAGATCGAGGCTGGGTGTGCCATAGGTGAGCAGGACGCCCAGGAAAGGTTCGCCAAGCCGGCCGCGGATTAGATCATAGGCCTGAGGCGCCTGTTCAATGGGGAAGCGATGCGTGATCAGCGGCTGCACCCGCAACTTGCCCTCGGCCATCAGGTTTAAGACGGCCTCGAAATTGCGTCCCTCCGTCCAGCGCACGTAGGCATAGGGATAATCCTGACCCTCTTCTTCATAGCGAGGATCATAGCGACCGGGGCCGTAAGAACGCGAGTTGACGAAGGTGAGCTCCTTTTCGTAATAGAGCTTGCGGGGTAGAGTCTGTCCGACGGCTCCTACAGCCACCACGCGTCCGCGCAGGCGGGCAATGGTGCCGGCCAGCTCCACCGGGTCGTTGGAAGGGGTATCGGCGCAAAGGATGACGGCATCGAAGCCGCGCGCTTGGGTAAACGCTTCGGCCGCGGCTTCTGCTTCGGTGCGCAGGACAGCCTGAAGTCCCAGCGAGGATGCGAGGGCGACGCGCTCCGGAGCCAGATCAATGCCCAGGACGCGGCATCCGGCCGCGGCGGCGATCTGCAGCGTGAGCAGTCCCAGTAATCCCAATCCGATGACCGCTACCGATTCGCCGATCTCGCTTTGGGCCAGGCGAAAGCCGTGTAAGGCGATCGCGCCCAACGTGGTGAAGGCGGCAGATTCAAAGTCAACGTTTGCGGGAATGGGGGTGAGCAGGTTGCGGGGAATGAGATTGTATTCGGCATGGACGGCGTAATTGCCTCCGGCACAGGCAACGCGTTGGCCGATATGGAAGCCTTCCATGCCCTCGCCAAGCGCAACGATCACGCCGGCGGAAGAATATCCTAGAGGCATGGGTTGATCCAGTCGCTCGAAGGCCGCTTGTAGGGTAGGAATTAGGCCTTCGCGCTGCATTTTTTGGATCACCTGGCGCATCAAGTCGGGGCGGGCACGTGCTTTGCCGAGCAAGGATTTTTGGGCAAATTCGACCAACGTGCGTTCGGTGCCGGCCGAGATCAGGGAGTTGACCACGCGCACCAGCGCCTGACCATGCCGCGGTGTGGGAATGGGCACTTCGGCTACAAAGGTTTCACCGCTTTTGAGATTTTGGAGCAGCTGTTTCATCTGTGAGCCTCAAATCAAGGATGACATTGTCTAGTATAATTCGGGGGTTGAATTTTGTCATCAGGAGTTTCTATGCCAACTGCTCTTATCACCGGAATTACGGGACAGGATGGTTCGTATTTAGCCGAGTTCCTTTTGCAAAAGGGATATCGCGTAGTGGGCATGGTTCGCCGCGCCAGCACGCATAACTATGAACGCATTCAGCATTTGCTGGATCAGATCACGCTGGTGCAAGGGGATTTGCACGATCAGGGCTCGTTGCTGGGGATTCTGGAGGAATACGAACCGGATGAAGTGTATAACCTGGCGGCGCAATCGTTCGTGCCTACTTCCTGGAATCAGCCGGCACTGACGGCTGAGGTGACGGCATTGGGAGTGACGCGTATGTTGGAGGCCATCCGCTACGTGAACCCGAAAATCCGTTTTTACCAGGCTTCTTCGAGTGAAATGTTTGGCAAGGTGCTGGAAGTGCCCCAACGCGAGACGACGCCGTTCTATCCGCGTAGTCCATATGGCGTGGCGAAGGTCTATGGACACTGGATCACGGTGAATTATCGCGAATCCTTTGGTCTGTTCGCGGTTTCGGGCATTTTGTTCAATCACGAGAGCCCGCGGCGGGGGTTAGAATTCGTCACACGCAAGATTTCCGATGGTGTGGCACGTATTAAGCTAGGGTTGGCAAAAGAGCTTCGTCTGGGCAATTTGGAGGCCCGTCGCGATTGGGGCTTTGCCGGCGATTACGTGCAGGCGATGTGGCTTATGTTGCAACAAGAACAGGCGGAGGATTTCGTCATCGGTACGGGCGAGACACACTCGGTGCGCGAATTCTGTGAGTTGGCGTTTGGGCATGTGGGGCTGGACTATCGCGATTTCGTCGTGCAGGATGAGCGCTTCTACCGCCCGGCCGAAGTGGACCTGCTGGTGGCCGATCCCTCCAAAGCGCATGCGAAATTAGGCTGGGAGCCGAGTGTTTCATTCCCGGAGCTCGTCAAGATGATGGTGGATGCGGATTTGGAGCGGTTGAAACGATGAGATGGCGACGCGTTGTCATTTCGATAATTTTCGGACTAGTATCAGCCATATTTGCGGATGCATACTGGCTAAGCGGAATGTTTGGTCCGGAAAGCAAACGCTTGATCTTCGGCGTAGCATTGAGTGGAATTGTTTCCGCCGTCATTGTGTTCATTTTTTACCCATGGGCAGAGAAACGTCTGCAAGATCCAAAACTAGCGCGCTGGAAGTTGATTGTAAGTAGTATGCTGCTAGGAGCTCTTCTCTTCTTTGGTGGTACCTCTCAATGGATTGAAAAACCGACCTATGCAACACTTCTTTTACCGAGACACCGCCTGGAGATAAAAGTATTCGGTGATACACAGACTTCGTTACAGATGCTCTGGTTTACTACATCCTTGGGGGATATTTCGTTTAACGATGTTAGGCAGCACGGCTGGCAACGCCAAGAAGATATCTTGAACCTGCGTGATCCTTCCGAAAATTACCTTGAATGGATAGGGAAAGCTGGAAGCGAGGTTCAAATTGTCTTCCAAAGCAATCAACCAGTTCGGATGCAAGTGTTCTGGAACGGTAAAGTGGCAAACATCGAAGTACCTAAGGGCAGATATGTGTATCGAAAGATACTGCCAGTTCCACCATACACATCCCCATTCTTTGTATGGGTATTGGGATTGGGGATTTTTAGCGCTCTAAGTTTTGCTTTTTTACTCTGGATTTGGCCTGAAAAAGCAAAGTGGACAGAAGATACTGCACAGTGGCTAGCAAGCGACAAACCGTATGCTCGCTGGGAAATAGTACTCTTGATTAGCGTATTGCGTGCCCGGAATCTAGAAAACACTTTTCCATCCGTAGATGAGTTTCGTCATCTGTTTGGCGCCCGCCAGATGGTGGAAGAGGGCACCATCCCTGAATATCAAAGGAGCTTTTGGACGGTGACAGTGCCGGTGATGCTGGCTTTTCGCATCTTCGGTGTTCACATCTGGTCTGCCCGCTTGATGGGGGTTATTTTCAATGTACTCGGCTTGATTCCTTTCTACCTGGTAGGACGAAAATTCAACCGTACGGTAGCCCTGTGGGCAGCTTTCCTTTATGCGACCAATCCGCTGCTCATCTTTTTTGCACGCATGATAAGAGAATATGCCTACTATCCTTTCTATTTTTCCTTAGTCGCCTATGTCATGACGATATTTTTAGAGAGGTTCCCTTCAAGGTTTTCCTTTCGTCATCACTGGAGATACCTGCTTCATCCCAGGCTATTGATCCCGGCAATCTTTCTTGGATTGCCAATAGCCTATGCGCTCTACGATAATCTATCTACTTTCAAGTTGATCTTCTTTTCCTTCCTTTCTCTTGCAATGGTTATTTTGACAAAAATAAATTGGCAAGATTGGGTCAACCGCGCTCTTGGTGCAATCGGATTCATGTTCGGCATCATCGCAGCTTTTTGGTTATATGCCACAAGCGAATTCTTTCTGACATTCAGAACCACACCCCTTCGATACTTTTTCTTCAACCCACCCGAACAGTGGTATTTCAACCGGGCTGTTGTCCTTGCAATTCTGGCAGTAGGCGCCTATATCTATTTTTCCTTTGCAACGCGCTCAAAACGCGAGCTTCTTGCTTTTATACAAGCAAACTTTTTGATTTACCTGGCTTTTTTCACTTTCACAGATAACTTTTCCAGACCATTCCGACTTCGTCACATGATGATCACGGAAATCTGGTTTGTGCTGATGATTGCCCTAGGCAGTCTGCTTCTATGGAGATTTGTTGTTTTGACCAACGATTCTTTGCATTTTCGAGTCTTAGCCATGGTGATTTTTTTTATAAGTTTCATGAATCCATCCCAAATTCTAGCTCCCTCTACTTCTGCCAGCTCTTTTCCGCCAGTTTCTGAAGACTTCGTCACAAATGAAACAGCTCTGCACAACTTTATGTTAAAAAACGCCAGGCCAAATGATATACTTATTGCCAGCACTTACAGATATTATGCGCTGTGGACTCG
>JBBIGZ010000010.1:0-61856 GCA_037447295.1 Chloroflexota bacterium
GTGTGGAGATGGTGATGCCCGGGGATAACGTGAACCTGGAAGTGGAGTTGATTGTGCCGGTGGCGCTGGAGCAAGGCTCGAAGTTTGCCATTCGCGAAGGCGGTCTGACCGTCGGCGCCGGCGTGATTACGAAGATTCTAGAGTAGGCGACCTATGACCAAGCAACGCATTCGCATCCGCCTGAAGGCATATGATCATCGTATCCTCGATCAGTCCGCTCGACGCATCGTCGAGACGGCAGAGCGCTCTGGTGCGCGTGTGGTAGGGCCTGTACCCTTGCCAACAAACGTAGAACGGTTTACAATTCGGCGCTCGACTTTCATCGATAAGGATTCACACGAGCACTTTGAAATTCGCACCCACAACCGGCTGATCGATGTTCTCGATCCGGATTCCAAGACGATTGACATGCTCATGCGTCTGAATCTGCCGGCGGGTGTGGATATCGAGATCAAAATCTAGGTTTGTCTTTTCAACACAGGGCAAGAACGGCCCGTGTCTGTGACGGAGAGAGCGTCTCAGCCGGCTGCTTGACTGCCCTGTGCGGAGATGATGCAACCGAAGCCCCGGTTGACAGTCTCCAAAAATTGTAATCTTTTGAAGAAGGAGAAAACAGAATGCTCAAAGGGCTGATTGGCAAGAAGATCGGCATGACCCAGATCTTCGATGAGCGTGGTGTGGCTGTACCCGTCACGCTGATCGAGGCTGGGCCATGCTACGTAACCCAGGTTCGTCGGCCGGAGAAAGATGGTTACTCCGCTGTGCAACTTGGGTTTGCTGAGGTTAACCCCAAGCGCCTAACTTCCGGCGAATTGGGGCACTTGAAGGCCGCCAACCTGCCTCCCTTGCGTTACCTGCGCGAATTCCGCGTCAAGGAGCCGCAAGTTTCGGTCGGCGATAAGGTGACCGTGGATGTCTTCTCCGTCGGTGAACGCGTAGACGTCGTGGGCACCAGCAAGGGCAAAGGGTTCCAAGGCGGCGTGAAGCGGCATCATTTTGCAGGTGGTCCGAAAACCCATGGCCAATCGGATCGCTGGCGCGCACCCGGTTCTAACTCCTCCAACACCGATCCCGGACGTGTTTACAAAGGTTCGCGCCGTTCCGGCCACATGGGCGCGGAGCGCGTAACCGTACAGAACCTGAAGGTCGTGTTGGTGGACCCGGAGCGTAATCTGATCGGTGTGCGCGGTGCTGTGCCGGGGCCCAAAGGTGGCCTGATCCTGATCAAAGAGGCGCGCAAGCAATAGCGCCAGGAGTGCACGAGCGATGATTGTGGATGTTCTTAACCTACAAGGAAATGTTGTGCGTCAGGTGGAGTTGCCGGCGGCGATCTTTGAAGCGCCGATCCGTGTGGACCTGATGCATCAGGCTTATGTGCGCCAGATGGCGAATGCTCACCTGGGGACGCATGATACCAAAACGCGGGCCGAGGTCTCTGGCGGTGGTCGGAAGCCGTGGCGTCAGAAAGGGACGGGGCGCGCCCGCCAGGGTTCGATTCGTGCTCCGCAATGGGTAGGTGGTGGCAAAGTGCACACGCCGCACCCACGTAGCTACGAGCAGCGTATGCCCAAGAAAATGCGTCGAGCCGCCTTGCGTTCTGCACTTTCGGCCAAAGCGGCTGAATCGGGGATTGTGCTCGTTGAGCATCTGAACCTGAGCGAACCCAAGACGCGCTTGATGGCCGAGGCGCTGCGAAACCTGGTCGGCGATGCCAGCGCTTTGATCCTCATGCCGCAAAAAGATGCCACTTATGAGATGGTCATGCGCGCGGCCAACAACCTGCCGGATACCAAAGTGCTGCTGGCCTCCTATCTCAACATCCGCGACCTCCTTGGCTTTGAGAAAGTGCTCATGCCTCTGCAGACGCTGGATGTTCTGACGGCTCATTTGGGATGAGAGGTGAGGTATGACGACGATTTATGAAGTCTTGCGCCGCCCGCTGGTGACGGAGAAGACCAATTACCAAAAAGGCAGATTGAACCAGTACGTCTTTGAAGTCAGCGAGGATGCCACCCGTACGCTGGTGAAGGACGCGGTCGAGACGCTGTTTGATGTAGATGTGGTGAAGGTGAACATCATCAACGTGCCTGCGAAACGCAGCCGCCGCGCGCGCAGCCGCCGTGTTCTTGTCCGCCGCCCGGGTTATAAGAAGGCCATCGTCACGCTGGCGGAAGGTCAAACCCTGGAGTTCATGGAAGGGGTGTAGAATGGCTGTTAAGAAATATAAACCCGTTACGCCCGGTCAGCGCGGTATGACCGGCTACACTTTTGAAGAAATTACCAAGACGGAGCCGGAACGTTCTTTGATCATTCCGTTGCGCAAGAGCGGCGGCCGCAACGTTTATGGACGCGTGACCGTACGCCACCGTGGCGGTGGTCATCGTCGCCACCTGCGCATTGTGGATTTCAAGCGCGATAAGCATGGTGTTCCGGCACGTGTGGCGGCCATCGAATACGATCCTAACCGCACGGCCCGCCTGGCTTTGCTACATTATGCGGATGGTGAAAAGCGGTATATCATCGCTCCGCTGGAACTGAAGGTTGGCGATACCGTCGTTTCTGGGCCAAATGCGGAGATCCGCCCCGGCAATGCCATGCCGATTGCCAATATTCCGGTGGGTACGATGGTTCACAACATCGAACTCTATCCCGGACGTGGCGGGCGGCTGGTGCGTGCCGCAGGCGGCGCTGCGCAATTGCTGGCTAAAGAAGGCGATTACGCTCAGGTGCGTCTGCCTTCGGGCGAGGTGCGCTTGATTCACCAATCCTGCTATGCCACGATCGGCGTTGTCGGCAATCTGGATCACGGCAACATCAAACTCGGCAAGGCCGGTCGCAAGCGACATCTGGGCATTCGCCCAACGGTGCGCGGCTCGGCCATGACCCCGCGCGATCACCCGCATGGCGGTGGTGAGGGTCGCCAGCCGATCGGTAAACCCGGTCCGCGTACCCCATGGGGCAAGCCCGCATTGGGATACAAGACCCGCCGTAACAAGAAAACCAGCAAGTACATTGTACGTCGGCGTAGCAAAACCGGCTGATAACGGAGGAAGCAGGAAGATATGTCTCGTTCATTGAAAAAAGGCCCATTTGTCGATCCGAAGCTCCTCAAACGCATCCGCGAGATGAATTTGAGGGGCGAAAAGAAAGTTATCCGCACCTGGAGCCGGGCCAGTGTGATCTATCCCGAAATGATCGGCCACACCATCGCCGTCCATGATGGCCGTCGCCATGTTCCGATTTACATCACCGAGAACATGGTGGGGCATCGCTTGGGCGAATTTGCCCCTACCCGCACTTTCCGTGGGCATGTGGCCGAGAAGAAGGCGTAGGAGAGTGTCTTATGGATGTCCGTGCTCGATTAAGTTACTTGCCGATCTCGGCGCAGAAAGTGCGCTTGGTGGTAGACCTGGTGCGTGGGAAAGATGCCAACGAGGCGCTGGAAATCTTGCGCCTGACCAACAAGCGGGCAGCGCGCCCATTGTATAAGTTGCTGGCCTCGGCAGTGGCAAATGCTGAAGAGACCTTTGGTTTGAGCCGCGATGATCTCTATGTCGCCAGCATCTTTGCCGATGAAGGCCCAACCCGCAAGTGGCGTCGTTTTGGAGCGCGGGGGCGATTCAAGCCCATCCTGCGCCGTACCTCTCATGTGACCGTCATTCTGCGCGAACGCGAAGCCTAGCCGAAAGGACGAAGGAGAAATTATGGGACGTAAAGTTCACCCGATTGGTATGCGCCTGGGCATTCACGAGACCTGGCAAGGCCGTTGGTTTGCAGAAGGCGCTCAATATCGCGAACAATTGCAACAGGATTTTGCCATCCGCAGTCTCTTCTTTGGTACCACATCCAAAGGAGGGGCGGCGGCAGATCTGAAGGTGCTTCAGCATCGTCAGGAACTGCCGGAGGCCGTGCGTGATGGCAAGGCAGGCATCGCGCGCGTAGAAATCGAACGGTATCCCGGCAAGGTGCATGTGATTCTGCACACGGCAAAACCCGGCGTGCTCATCGGGCGCAAAGGGGAAGGCATCAAGAAGATCCGCCAGGCGTTGGAATCCCTCGTCGGGAAGAAGGTGGACCTGGAGGTCAAAGAAGTGCAAAAGCCGGACCTGGAAGCGCTCCTGGTGGCACAAAATATTGCCGACCAATTGGAGCGTCGCATTGCCTATCGCCGCGCTATGAAGCGCGCCATTCAACAGGCTATGCGTGAAGGCGCCCAGGGGATCAAGATCGAGGTGGCCGGTCGCTTGGCCGGCGCCGAAATGGCGCGCACCGTCTGGTTGCGCGAGGGCCGCGTTCCGCTGCAGACCCTGCGCTCCAAGATCGATTATGCCCGTGCCGAAGCGCATACCACCTATGGTCAGATCGGCATCAAGGTCTGGATTTATAAAGGCGAAGTGCTTCCGGAAGCAGAGGAAAAGACCGAAGCGACCGATGGCGTATATGTTACCGAGTGAGCGAGGTGTGCTATGTTAATGCCGAAACGTGTCAAATGGCGCAAGCAAATGCGCGGTCGCATGAAAGGCAAGGCTTTACGCGGCGCCGAGATCTCCTTTGGCGAATACGGGCTACAAGCGTTGGAGCCGGGGTGGGTCACCGCGCGTCAGATTGAGGCCGCTCGCCGGGCGATCGTCCGTGAAATGAAGCGACGTGGCAAGATCTGGGTGCGCATCTTCCCCGATAAGCCCTACACGCGCAAACCACCGGAAACCCGCATGGGGAACGGGAAAGGCAATGTCGAATACTACGTGGCGGTGGTTAAGCCCGGGCGGATTATGTTCGAGATCGCCGGTTTGCCGGAAGATGTTGCGATGCGCGCATTGCAGCTGGCGCAATACAAGTTTTCTATTAAGACACGCATTGTGACTCGTCATGAAATGGGAGAACAGGCATGAAACCGGAAGAGATTCGTAAGTTGAGCGTTGAAGAGATTCGGGCAAAACTGGCAGATACGCGCGAAGAGCTGATGAAATTGCGCTTCCAGCATACGCTGGGGCAGCTGACCGATACCAGCCGTTTGCGCCTCCTGCGCCGGGATATTGCCCGCCTGGAAACCATTTTGCGCGAGAAACTGCGTGCCGAAGGCAAGGTGTCGTTATGAACAATCGTCGTCGTTTGATCGGAGTCGTTGCCAGTAACAAGATGATGAAAACCGTGGTCGTGGAGATCACGCGTACCCTCCGCCATCCTTTGTACAAGAAGGTGATCCATCGCACCAAGCGTGTGATGGCCCACGATGAACTGGGATGCCAGGTGGGAGATCAGGTGCGGATCGTCGAATCGCGCCCCCTTTCCCGCCACAAGCGTTGGGTGGTGGAGGCGATCCTCAAGCGCGAAGAGCGCACGGTTGAGGTGGCGGACGAAGCGACCGAGGAAGGAGCGATGGTATGATTCAGCAGGAATCTCGCCTCAAAGTTGCCGATAACACCGGCGCCCGCGAGTTGCTGGTGATCCATATCATGGGCGGCTCGAAGCGCAAATATGGTTACGTGGGCGATGTGGTCGTCGCCACCGTGAAATCTGCCTCGCCTCAAGGCGCGGTGAAAAAGAGCGAAATCGTGCGCGCCGTCATCGTGCGTTGCGCGAAAGAATGGCGTCGCGATGATGGCTCTTATATTCGCTTCGATGATAATGCCGCGGTCATTCTGGATAACGATGGGGTCAACCCCAAGGGAACGCGTATCTTTGGGCCTGTGGCGCGCGAATTGCGCGAGAAGGGCTTTACCAAGATCGTCTCCCTGGCCCCGGAAGTACTCTAAGGTAGTTGGAGTGCGCCATGAAGTTCAAAATTCGTAAAGGTGATACCGTAGAAGTGATCAGCGGTCGTCAGGAAGATAAGGGCAAACGCGGTGAGGTGATCCGCGTCTTGACCGATGAGGCGCGCGTCGTGGTGCAGGGCGTCAACCTGCGCATCAAGCATCAGCGTGCTGTGCAAACCCAAAGCGGCCGTCAGATCAACCCTGGGCGCATTCAGTTCGAGTCCCCAATTCACATTTCGAATGTGATGTTGGTGTGCCCGAAGTGCGGTAAAGCGACGCGCGTTCGGATCGAACGTGATGAGAGCGGGCCGCATCGTGTTTGCAAGAAATGCCAGGCAATGATTGACTAACCGTTGGAGTCAGGAATATGAATCGCTTGCAAGAACGTTATCGTCAGGAAGTAGTGCCGGCTATGATGCGTACGTTTCAGTATCGGAACGTGATGCAGGTGCCGCGCATTCAAAAGGTGGTGGTCAATATCGGCCTGGGCGAGGCATTGGATAATCCAAAAGCGCTGGAGGCGGCTTCCGCCGACCTCATGGCTATCACCGGTCAGAAACCGGTGCTTGCCAAAGCCCGTCGTAGCATCGCCGCTTTCAAACTGCGCGAAGGGCGTCTGATCGGCGCCAAGGTAACGCTACGCGGAGAGCGCATGTGGAGTTTTCTCGATCGCCTGATGAACATCGCCCTGCCACGTGTTCGCGATTTCCGAGGCGTTTCTCCCCATGCCTTTGATGGGCGCGGGAACTACACCCTCGGCATTCGGGAGCAACTGATCTTCCCGGAAATCGAATACGATAAGATTGATAAGGTGCGCGGTATGGAGGTTACCATTGTCACCACGGCTAAGACCGATGAGGAAGCGCGCACATTGCTAAAACTTTTAGGAATGCCTTTCAGGAAGGAGTCGTAACTCATGGCACAGAAATGCATGCAATTCCGTGAACTGCGACGTCGCCATCCGACGATGGTGCGCAATCGCTGCCAGCGATGTGGGCGGCCGCGCGGCTATATGCGCCGTTTCGGATTGTGCCGCATCTGTTTCCGTGAGCTGGCCCTGGAAGGCAAAATCCCCGGCGTTATTAAAGCGTCTTGGTAGCCGGAGGAGGGAACGATGAGTGTAAACGATCCGATCGGTGATATGTTAACCCGTATTCGTAATGCCGTGATCGCCGGGCAAAACATTGTGGCCTTGCCCAGTTCCAAGATCAAGGTAGAGATTGCCCGCATTATGAAAGAAGAGGGCTATCTGGACCATTACGAGGTGGTAGATGGAGATGCGCCGGGCAAGAAGGTCCTGCGCTTGAAGATCAAATACGTGGGTGAGCGCCGTTCCCGTCGCCCGGTGATTAGCGGTCTGGTGCGTGTAAGCAAGCCCGGACGGCGGATCTACGTTAAGAAGAGCGAGATTCCCTGGGTGCTTTCCGGCCTAGGTATCGCCATCCTTTCCACGCCGAAAGGCGTGATGACCGGTACTCGTGCCCGTCAATTGGGCGTGGGTGGCGAGTTGTTGTGCAAAATCTGGTAAGCAGGAGGTGAAAGGTGTCTCGTATTGGTCGCTTACCGGTGACTCTTCCGAGTGGTGTAGAGGTCAACATCCAGGGTTCCTTCGTGCGCGTGAAAGGCCCGAAGGGTGAATTGCAGTGTACCTTCTCCCCACGCATCAAAATTGCCCTGGAAGATGGGCAGATTGTGGTCACCCGTCACACGGATGCACCGGATGACAAAGCTTTACACGGTACCACGCGCGCCGTCTTGGCCAATATGGTGCAAGGGGTGAGTACCGGATTTGAAAAGAAATTGCAAATCGAGGGTGTGGGGTATCGTGCCGAGTTGGAAGGTAAGACCCTGGTGCTGTACGTAGGTTATTCCCATCCGGTCCGCATCGAGCCGCCGGCGGGGATCACGTTTGCCGTTGAGAAAAACGAAATTGCCGTACGTGGCATCGATAAAGAACTCGTTGGCCAGGTGGCGGCGGATATTCGGAGCGTACGTCCTCCGGAGCCCTATCACGGCAAGGGGATTCGCTATGCCGATGAAAAGATCCGTCGCAAGGCCGGCAAGTCCGGTAAAGGAGGCAAGTAGTTATGGCGCAGAAAACCCGTGCAGAGACCCGTCAGCGGCGACACCTGCGCATTCGCAAGCGTGTTTTTGGCACTCCCGAACGTCCGCGTTTGAGCGTTTTCCGCAGCCTTTCGGAGATTTACGCTCAAATTATTGACGATGTCGAGGGGCATACGCTGGTCTCTGCTTCAACCATCGATCGCGAATTGCGCGAAAAAGTCAAGGGCCTGAAAAAGAGCGAACAGGCGCGCCTTGTCGGCAAGGCGCTTGCGGAGCGCGCGCTCAGCCGTGGTATTCGAGAAGTCGTCTTTGATCGCGGTGGCTTTCGCTATATCGGCCGTGTGCAGGCTTTGGCCGAAGGTGCCCGTGAAGGTGGCTTAAAGTTCTAGGCCTGGAGAAGGATATGACGGATATTCTTTTGGAGCAAACGCAATTCGAACAGTATGAGGAACGCGTCCTCGAAATCGCTCGCGTGGCGAAAGTCGTCAAGGGCGGTCGGCGCTTCCAGTTCCGTGTCACCGTCGTTGCCGGCGACGGTAAAGGCTCGGTCGGATTAGGTGTTGGTAAGGCCAATGCCGTGCCGGATGCCATGCGTAAAGCCTCCGAGCGGGCGCGCAAGAACATGCGCCCAATCAACCTGTATGGGACAACCATTCCTCACGAGGTGATGGGCAAGGTGGCCGGTTCCAAAGTGTTGCTCAAGCCTGCTTCCCCCGGCACGGGTGTGATCGCCGCCGGTGGTGTACGCGCCGTGCTCGAGGTGGCCGGTGTGCGTGATATTCTCACCAAATCGCTGGGCAGCTCGAATGTTTTGAACGTCGTACAGGCCACGCTTCAGGCGCTGGATCAGCTCAAATCACCCCAGGAGGAAGCTGCCCGCCGTGGCAAGAAAGTAGAGGATGTTCTGCCCTTCTGGGATAGGAGGAAGAAACATGCCTGAGACCAAAGCGAAGACGTTGCGCGTCACCCTGGTGCGCAGTCCGATCGGGTATCCGAAGGATCAAAAGGCCACGGTGCGCGCTTTGGGACTGCGACGCATGCATCAGACGGTGGAACATCTCGATACGCCTGCGGTGCGTGGGATGATTCGCAAGGTGATCCATCTGGTTCGTGTGGAAGAAGAGGAGAACCATGAGACTGCATGATTTGAAACCGAATCCGGGTGCGAAAAAAGAACGCAAACGCGTTGGGCGTGGCATTTCTGCCGGCCAGGGTAAGACGGCCGGGCGTGGCTCGAAAGGTCAGGGTGCACGCAGTGGCGAGCAGGGACATCTCTATCGCCAGGGTGGGAACCTGCCTTTCTTCCGCCGTCTGCCGTTCATACGCGGTATTGGCTTTACGCCGATCAATCGCATCGAATACAATGAGGTCAACCTTGACCAGCTGGCACAGGCCTTCCCGGCAAATGCCGAAATTACGCCGGAAACATTGGCACAGGCCCACTTGCTGCGTGATGAAAGGAACCCGGTGGTGATCCTGGGCCGCGGCGAAGTGACCGTGCCCTATCGGGTGCGCGTCCACCGCATTAGCCGCAGCGCTCGTGTCAAGATTGAAGCTGCCGGCGGCAGCGTTGAGTTGATCGCCTGAATCTGAGGAGATCTCCATGAAGTCCGCTTTTTCTGGCTGGCGCTACCTGTGGAAATCGCCCGATATCCGGCGCAAATTGCTCATCACGTTTGGCATTTTGATCCTCTATCGCCTGGCGGCTAACATTCCGGTGCCGGGTGTGGATTTTCAGGCCTTGCGCGAGTTTTTGGGCGTGGCAACCGGCTCAGGGTCCTTCTTGGACTTCCTGAACCTGCTTTCTGGTGGCACCGTGCTCAATTTCTCGCTCCTTTCGATGGGTGTTTACCCATACATTACGGCGCAGATCATCCTGCAGCTACTGGTGCCGATCATTCCGGCTTTGGAGCGACGGATTAAGGATAACCCAACCGAGGGTCGCCGCTGGATGGAACGCTGGACCTACTACCTGGCGGTGCCGATGGCGGCGCTCTCGGCGATCGGCCAGATCAACATTTTCAACTCGCTTGGTCAGCAGTACATCCAAAAGCAAATTATCGTCTTTGGCTTCAATGCCGAACATTGGCTGTCCTCGTTGACCGTGTTGCTGGCGATGACGGCCGGGACGATGTTCGCCATTTGGCTCGGCGAGCTGATCTCCGAATACGGCATTCGTGGCCAAGGGCTTTCGTTGGTGATCTTCGCCGGTATTGTTTCCCAAGTGCCGGGCAACCTGGTGCGCATTTTCCGCGGCGATGTGCAGTATCGCTGGATTTTGCTGGCCCTGACGGTCGTAGTGATTATCATCACGATCTATGCTATCGTCTATATCCAGCAGGGACGCCGTAATATTCCCGTCACCTATCCAGGGCGCCGTATCGGCAACCGCATGACGATGCCGGTGCGCGGTACGTTGCCGCTCATGGTCAACATGGCCGGCATGATCCCGCTGATCTTTGCCAGCGCGATTCTGCAATTCCCGGCCATCATTGCTTCCTACTTCGTCAAAACACCGGGTGATTTTGCCAGCCGAGTGCAGGAACTCTTCAACGGAAATAGTGCCACCTATTGGATTCTCTACTTTATTATGGTGGTGGCCTTTACGTTCTTTTACACGGATGTGCTCTTTACCCAGCAGAACTACGGAGAGAATCTCAAACGCATCGGTGCTCAGGTGCAGGGTGTGGCGCGTGGCGAGGCAACGCAGCGATACCTACTGCGTGTGCAGCGGCGGATTACGCTCGTCGGTGCGCTTTTCTTGGGCATCGTTGCCATCCTTCCGTTCCTAATTCGGCTGATCTTCCCTGCAGCCAGTCAGGGGGCCGGTTTGTTCCTGGTCTCTTCGGCGGGGTTGCTCATCGTCGTCGGCGTGGTGCGTGATGTCTTCATGACCATTGATGCCGAGTTGAAAGTGCATGGTTATCAGGAATCTCTCCTTGTGCGCTAAAGGAGCTCCTATGGCTACCTATATTGTCCTCCTAGGCCCGCCGGGAGTCGGCAAAGGAACTCAGGCCAGAATCCTGGCTCAGGAAACGGGCTTGGTGCATGTTTCATCCGGTGATCTTTTCCGGGAGAATTTGAGTCAGCAGACCGAATTAGGTAAGCTGGCCAAATCTTACATGGATCGCGGGGAGCTAGTGCCCGATGAGGTGACGATTCAGATGATCCGAGAGCGCTTATCGCGTCCGGATTGTGAGGCAGGTGCCATTCTGGATGGCTTCCCCCGCACCCCGGCCCAAGCAGATGCGCTGGAGGCGCTCCTTCGAGAGCAAGGGGCGCAGGTAAATCTGGTGCCGCTGATTACGGCGCCGGTGGAAGTCCTGGTGGATCGCCTGAGCGGACGATGGACTTGCCGCGCCCAGGGACATATTTACCATGAAAAGTACAACCCGCCGCAGGTGCCTGGCCGGTGCGACGTGGATGGTTCAGAGCTCTATCAGCGAGAGGACGATCGCTCCGAGACCGTTCAGCGCCGTATCCAGGTATATCTGGAGCAAACGGCACCGTTGATCGAGTACTATCGTCAACGCGGCTTGCTGCTGGAAGTAGACGGTACTCAGCCCATCGAGATCGTAACGGCAACGCTGCGGAAGGCAATCGAAAGCATCGTTACGGCCGGTCTATGAGCTGGGAACAACGTATCTATATCAAAGGGCCGGCAGAGATTGAGATCATGCGTCAGGCCGGCCAGATCAATGCTGAAGTTTTGAGGACGTTGAAAGCTCTTTTACAACCGGGTATCACAACAGCGGACCTGAATGCTGCTGCCGAGGAGGTACTTCGGAAGCATGGGTGCTATTCGCCCTTTAAGGGCTATGGGCATCCACCTTTCCCGGCCTCCATTACTGTGAGTATCAACGAAGAACTGGTCCACGGAATTCCCAATCCCAAGCGTAAAGTGCGCGCCGGCGATATCGTCTCGATTGATTGTGGGACGGTATACCGCGGGTTCGTGGCCGATTCGGCGATCACCGTAGGCGTGGGTGAGATTTCCCCGCTGGCCCGGCGGTTGTTAGAAGTCACGGAAGGGGCCCTCTATGCCGGCATCGAGAAAATGCGCCCTGGGAACCGAACAGGCGATGTTTCGGCGGCTATTCAGCAGTATGTAGAGAGCCATGGCTTCTTCGTCACCCGCGAGTATACCGGTCACGGTGTGGGGCGGCAGATGCATGAAGGGCCGCAGGTGCCGAATTACGGCACACCGGGGCAGGGTCTGTTATTGCGTCCCGGTATGGCGATTGCTTTGGAGCCGATGGTTTTGGTCGGCACCGATAAGACGCGTGTTCTGAAGGACGGCTGGACGGTTGTTTCTGCTGATGGCTCCTTGACGGCACACTTTGAGCATACCGTTGCCGTGACAGAAGGTGAGCCGATGATCCTAACACGAATTGAGGATTTGTAGTATACTTTAGCCTTTGGCTATTCAAGAGGAGATGACCTATGAAAGTATCCCCTTCCATTCGTAAACGCTGCGCCAAGTGCAAAATTGTGCGCCGCAGAGGCAGAGTGTATATCATCTGCGAAAACCCGAAACACAAACAACGACAGGGGTAGTGCGATATGGCGAGAATCGAAGGCGTTGATTTGCCCCGCAATAAGCGGGTTGAAGTAGGCCTGACCTATATCTACGGGATCGGGCCGAGTCGGGCGCGCGAGATTTTGGCCGCGACCAAGATCAATCCGGATACGCGCGTCAAGGATCTGACGGAGGCGGAGGTCTCCGCTTTGCGTGATTACATCGCAAAGAACTACAAGGTAGAAGGCGATCTGCGGCGCGAGGTGCAGATGAACATCAAGCGCCTGATCGAGATCGGCTGCTATCGTGGCCTGCGTCACCGTCGCAATCTCCCGGTGCGTGGTCAGCGCACGCGCACGAATGCCCGCACCCGCAAAGGGCCGCGCAAGACCGTGGCCGGACGAGGTCGCCGTCGTGGCGCTGCCAAGAAATAATTTTGATTTGCGAGGGAATAAGAAACTATGGCACAGAGCGTTCGTTCAGCACGCCGCTCCGGCGGCGCCCGAAAAAGCAAGCGCACATTGTCCGTTGGACAGGTGCATATCTTTGCTTCTTTCAACAATACCATCGTCACCGTAACCGATCTGGAAGGCAATACCGTTGTGTGGGCCAGCGCCGGTTCGGCTGGTTTTAAAGGCTCGCGCAAGAGCACGCCTTTCGCCGCGCGTCTGGCGGCAGAGCAGGCGATCAAGGCGGCACAGGCCTTAGGTCTGCAAGAAGCGGATGTTTTCATCAAGGGGCCGGGACCTGGGCGCGAAAATGCCATTCGTGCCGTTCAGGCGTTGGGCGTTAAAGTGCGTTCGATTGCCGATGTGACCCCGATTCCCCATAACGGTTGCCGTCCGCCCAAAAAGCGCCGGGTGTAATTCAGTTGGAGAGGTTGGTTTTCTATGGCAAAATATCTTGGACCTGTTTGTAAACTTTGTCGGCGAGAAGGCGAAAAACTTTATTTGAAAGGTGAGCGCTGCTATACCCCCAAGTGCGCTTTTGAACGCCGAAGTTATGCTCCTGGTGTTCATGGCCGTTCTGCAACGCGCTCTGCGACCGGCCGTGAATCGGACTACCTGCGCCAGTTGCGCGCCAAGCAGAAGGCTCGCCGAGTCTATGGCATTCTGGAACGCCAGTTCCGCCGCTATTACGACGAAGCGTTGCAGCGACGCGGTCTGACCGGTTTGAACTTGCTGCAAATCCTTGAGTCGCGATTGGATAATGTGGTCTATCGCCTCGGTTTTGCCAGCAGCCGCGCCCAGGCACGTTTGTTGGTAACCCATGGTCATTTCCTGGTCAACGGTCGCCGCACGGATGTCCCCTCCATGTTGCTCAAGGAAGGGGATGTGATCACGGTGCGCGAGGGCTCTCGCAAGCTTACTTACTTCAAAGAATTGCCCGAACAGGCCGAGAAGCGTTCGGTTCCGGGATGGTTACAGCGTGACCTGAAAAACCTAAGTGCTACCGTATTACGCATGCCTGAACGCGCCGAAATCGACGGGAATCTGAATGAACAGCTCATCGTCGAGTACTATTCACGGTAGTAATAGCCGGTCTCGGTTTTTTCCGAGGCACTTTGAAAAGGAGAGGTGAGCCGTGGCGGTTGCAAACATGGTCATGCCGAAAATCGAACGCGAGGCCGAGACCCGCAATTATGGAAAGTTTGTCATTAGCCCGCTGGAGCGCGGTTATGGTGTTACGCTGGGCAATTCTTTGCGCCGCGTCCTGCTCTCTTCACTAGAGGGAGCAGCGGTCACATCCATCTGCATCTCGGATATTTTGCACGAGTTTACCGATATTCCCGGGGTGCGCGAAGATGTGATGCAGGTGATCCTGCAGATCAAACAATTGCGCTTGAAATTGCACGGCACCGATAGCGCGCGGATGTTTCTAGAAGTGCGTGGCGAAGGAACGGTGACGGCGGCAGATATTATCGCTCCTCCAGAAGTGGAGATCGTCAACCCGGAACTTTATCTCTTTACCGTAGACGACCCGAAATCTTATTTGACCATTGATTTTGTCGTAGAGCGCGGGCGCGGCTATTCACCGGCAGAGGAGCGCAGTGGTACTTTGCCGATCGGTGAGTTGCCCGTGGATGCGATCTTCAGCCCGATCAAAAAGGTGAATTGGGAAGTCACTTCGGCACGCGTCGGACAAAGCACAAACTACGATAAGTTAATTATGGAGATCTGGACGGATGGGACGATCGCTCCAGAACGCGCTCTCAGTTCGGCGGCTGCGCTCTTGATCGAGCATTTGCGCCTGATCGCCGGCATCTCCGAGGAGTCTCTTTCATTCGTTCCTCCCTTGCATGAGGCCCCTGTTGTGCGCCTCAGCAGTGAGGTGGCCGATACGCCGATCGAAGTGCTCGATCTTTCGGTGCGCGTCTATAATTCGCTCAAGCGCACCGGCATTTCGACCGTTGGCGATGTCCTTGAGTTGCTGCAAAAGGGCGACCAGGCGACCTCCTCCATTCGCAATTTCGGCGAAAAGAGCATGGAGGAATTGCGCCAGAAGATGCGCGAAAAAGGTTTTCTCAAAGATGATTCGATTTCGGAGTAGGAAACATGCGTCATCAAGTAGCTGGATATAAACTAGGTCGTACCAAAGGAGCACGCATTGCGTTGCGCCGCAATTTGATCAAACAACTCTTAACCCATGAACGCATTCGCACCACGCGGGCAAAGGCAATGGCCATCCGTGGCGAGGTGGAGCGGCTGATTACGCTGGCGGCAAAGAGTGCTCAGGCTGAACCGGCCAAGCAGGTGGCCGCGCGTCGCCTGGCTGCCGCATGTCTAGGTGATAATCGTATGCTCCCACGCCTTTTTGATGAAATTGCGCCGCGCTTTGCCGGTCGCACCGGTGGGTATACGCGTATGATCAAGCTCGGACCGCGCCAGGGCGATTCTGCCGAGATGGTGATCCTGGAGCTGGTTGAAGAGTAAGCATACGTTCTGTGGCACGTTACAAATTGACCCTTGCGTACGACGGCACGCATTTTGCCGGCAGTCAACGCCAGCAAGGACGTCGCACGGTGCAGGGTGAGCTAGAAGAAGCATTACGGCGCCTGGGTTGGAATGGGCATTCGATTCTTCTGGCTGGCCGAACCGATAGTGGCGTCCATGCTTGGGGACAGGTTGCGACTTTCGATTGGGAATGGTCTCATTCCTTGCACGCCTTGCAGCAAGCGTTGAATGCCAACCTGCCTCCGGATATGGTGGTGCGCCGGGTGGAAATGGTCCCTGCGGACTTCCACCCGCGCTATGATGCTACGGCGCGTTGCTATCGTTATCGCCTTTTCCTCCAGCCGTTGCGCGATCCGTTCCGTGAGCGCTATGCCTGGAGGGTATGGCCGGAATTGGATGGAGAGCAGTTGCATGCTCTCGCACGGCTCTGGCTTGATCGTCATGATTTTCGGGCCTTCGGTTCCCCGCCCCGTGCCGAAGGTCACACCGTGCGCACCGTCTTTTCGGCTACCTGGCAAAATTCGGACGATGAATGGCATTTTCAAATTGAAGCCGATGCTTTTCTTTATCGCATGGTGCGCCGATTGGTTTATGTACAGGTTGCCGTAGCCCAGGGACGCTATTCACCGTTTCAGGTAAAACAAGCGTTGGAGGAAGGTTCGGCGTTGCCGGCCGGGCTGGCGCCGCCGCAAGGGTTAATGCTTATGGAAGTAAAATATTCAATCGACACTCCGTAGGAATTGGAGAGATGACCGTGCAAAAGACATACTATCCGAAAGAAAGCGAAATCCAGCCCAAGTGGTACGTGGTGGATGCCACCGGCCAGAACCTGGGCCGTCTGGCGAGCAAGATCGCCGCGGTGTTGCTGGGAAAACATAAACCCACCTTCACGCCGGGGGTGGATATGGGTGATTACGTCATCGTGCTCAATGCCAGAAAGGTGACCGTCACCGGCACCCGCACGCGTTCTAGAATGGATACCAAGATCTATTATCACCACTCGAATTATCCTGGCGGTTTGAAGGCAATTTCCCTGCGCGATCAGTTGCAACAGCATCCCGATCGGGTGTTGCGCGCTGCGGTGTGGGGTATGCTGCCGCACAATCGGATGGGGCGCAAGCTCCTGAAGCGCCTGAAGATTTATAGCGGTAGCGAGCACCCGCACCAAGCTCAAAATCCTGAACCCCTGGAATCATAAGAGGAAAAAGAGGCGATGTCCGTTCAATATTACGAAGGTGTCGGTCGTAGAAAAGAAAGCACGGCGCGCGTGCGCATTATGAGCGGCAGCGGGCGCTTCATCGTCAACGATAAGGAGGCCCCGGCCTACTTTACTCGCTTTGGCGATCTGCAGGAAGTGCTCACGCCGTTGGCTGTCGTCGGGCAAGATCTGGCGCGCCTGGATGTAACCGTCCAGGTGAAGGGTGGCGGTGTGAGCGGTCAGACTGGGGCTGTGAAGCTGGGGCTGGCGCGGGCGCTGGTGAAGATGAACCCCGAATGGCGCCCTATCCTGCGCAAGCACGGCTTGCTTACCCGCGATCCGCGCGTCAAAGAACGCAAGAAGCCCGGTCTCAAGCGCGCTCGCAAGGCACCCACCTATACCAAGCGCTAGAAGATGTCGGGGCTTACCCTGCTGGGATTAGGCCCAGGCCACCCACATCAGCTAACCTGCGAGGCACGCGAGGTGCTTTCGCAGGCTTCTGAGCTTTGGGTGCGTACCCGCCGGCACCCTGTGCTGGATGCGCTCCCTGCTTCCCTTACTGTTCATTCCTTTGATGCTTACTATGAGGAAGCGGAGCGTTTCGAGGATGTTTATCAGCGCATTGTCGAAAAGGTGTGGGAATTGGCCCAACGTCCCGAAGGGGTCATTTACGCAGTGCCCGGCCATCCGTTTGTCGCCGAGGCAACTTGCCCTTTGCTGGCAAAACGGGCAAAAGAATCCGGCATGCCGCTCCGCATTGTGAGCGGCATGTCTTTCCTGGAGCCGACCTTTGCCGCCTTGCAGATCGATCCTTATCCGCGCTTGTATCTGGTGGATGCGCTCCTGTTAAGCGATGCGCATATTCCGCCGCTTCCCCCTGATGTGCCTCTCCTGGTGGCTCAAATTTACTCGCGGCGCGTGGCTGCTGAAGTCAAAACGACTCTCAACGCGATTTATCCAGATGAACATCTGGTGTACCTGGTCCATGCGGCCGGAACTAGCGCGGAAAACGTGGAAGCCTTGCCGCTCTATGAGATCGATCGTCGTCCCTCCATCGGCCTGTTGACCTCGCTCTACGTTCCGCCGCTCGAAGAGGGGACCTCTTTCGAGGCTTTCCAAGAGATCATCGCGCATCTACGTGCGCCGGAAGGATGTCCGTGGGACCGTCAGCAAACGCATCAATCCCTTCGCACCCATCTTTTGCAAGAAGCCTACGAGGCGCTTGAGGCGATTGATGCCGAAGATATGAATGCCCTGCGAGAGGAATTGGGCGATCTGCTTTTGCAGATCGTGCTGCAGGCACAAATCGCGATGGAAGAGGGCGAGTTTAACATCAACCAGGTCATCCAAGGCATTTATCGCAAGATCATCCGGCGACATCCCCATGTTTTCGGCGATCTCAAGGTAGCCAATGAACAGGAAGTCTTGGCCAATTGGGAAAAATTCAAGGCCGAGGAACGTGCACAAAACGGAGAAGCAGAACGGGGGCTCTTGGATGGCGTGCCGCAGGTGCTGCCGGCCTTGGCACAGGCACAGGAATACCAGGCGCGTGCCGCTCGAGTTGGCTTCGATTGGACGCAAATTGATGGAGTTTTGGAAAAGATTTGGGAAGAAATTCAGGAATTGCGTCAGGCCGAAAACGGGGCCCGCTTGGGCGAAGAGTTCGGCGATTTGCTTTTTACGCTAGTAAACTTGGCGCGTTGGAAGGGCATTGATGCCGAATCGGCGTTACGCAAGGCGAACGCCCGCTTCCGTCAGCGCTTTGCTTATATCGAGCAGGAGGCCCGCCGCCGCGGCGTTTCTCTCACCGACCTTTCATTGGATCAGATGGAGGAACTCTGGCGACAGGCAAAAGAAATCGAAAAGCAAGCACGGTAGACAATCTCTATTCTTTCGAGTATCATTAGTGCATTCTGTAACATTCCCGGTAATGATTGTATTTTCTGGCCTGGAGGCAAAATGACAGACCTTGTAAAACAGATCACTCAAGAACTGCAGCAGCAGATTGAGGCCTATCAACCGGAAATCGGTTTGCGCGATGTGGGAACGGTGATCGAGGCCGGCGATGGCATTGCGCGCGTCCGGGGGCTGGCAAACGTCCGTTCGCAAGAGTTGGTGCAATTCGCCAACGGCGTGATGGGCATTGCATTCAACCTGGAAAAAGATACGGTGGGTGTGATCGTGATGGGTGAATATGCCGGCATTACCGAAGGCATGGCCGTCTATACCACCGGACGCATTGCATCGGTGCCGGTCGGCGATGGCCTGATCGGACGTGTGATCAACCCGTTGGGTGAACCGTTGGACGGCAAAGGGCCGATCCGCTTCTCCGGTTATCGTCCGATCGAGCGCATTGCGCCGGGCGTTGTCTATCGCCAGGACGTGGATACGCCGGTCCAGACGGGCATCAAAGCCATTGATGCCATGATCCCGATCGGGCGCGGCCAGCGCGAGCTGATCATCGGTGACCGCCAGACGGGGAAAACCGCCATTGCTATTGACACGATCATCAACCAAAAAGGAAAAGACCTGATCTGCATCTACGTGGCGATCGGCCAGAAGAAAGCGGCGATTGCCCGTACCGTTGCCCTGTTGGAACGTTACGGGGCGATGGAGCATACGATTGTGGTTGTCGCTTCGGCGGATGATCCGGCGGCGCTGCAGTATATCGCTCCCTATGCCGGTTGTGCCATCGGCGAAGAGTTTATGGAAACCGGACGGGATGCGCTGGTCGTCTATGATGATCTTTCCAAGCATGCTTGGGCCTATCGTCAGGTCTCGTTGCTGCTGCGCCGTCCACCTGGCCGTGAGGCTTATCCCGGTGACGTCTTCTATCTGCACTCCCGCTTGCTGGAGCGCGCCGCGCGTCTGGCCGATAAGTATGTGATCGTGCCCAAAGATTACCCCCATCCGCTAGCCGAAGAAAAGGACGGTGTGGATGGCAAGGTGTACGGCGGTCCGCTTTCCAAGCACGATGCAGAAGCGGCGCGCAAAGCCATGCCGAACGCCGATGACTATAAGATCCTCAAGGTCAAGGGTAGCGGTGGCTCGTTGACCGCTTTGCCGATCATCGAAACGCTCTTAGGCGATGTCTCCGCTTACATTCCGACGAACGTGATCTCCATTACGGATGGTCAGATTTACCTAGAAAGCAACCTGTTCAATGCCGGTATCCGCCCGGCGATCAACGTGGGTATTTCGGTTTCGCGCGTCGGTGGTGATGCCCAGACGAAGGCAATGAAGCAGGTAGCAGCACGTCTGCGCTTGGATATGGCCGCCTATCGCGAATTGGCCGCTTTTGCCCAGTTCGGTTCGGATCTGGATAAGGCGACTCAGGCACAACTGCAGCGCGGTCAGCGGATGCAAGAGATCCTCAAGCAGCCGCAATACCAACCGATGGCGCTGGAAGATCAGGTGATGGTGATCTTCGCCGGAACGAACGGTTATGCTGATCATGTGCCTGTGGAAAAGATGCGCCGTTGGGAAACCGACCTGCTTGAATTCCTGCATACTTCTTATCCGGAGATCGGGAAAGATATCGCCGAAAAGAAGATGATCACCGACGAGACACGCCAGCGATTGATCCAGGCGCTCGAAATATTCAAGAAGACCTGGCAAGCCTAGTATGTTGCCGATGGAGGCATCCTATGGCATCTGCGCGTGAAATGCGGCTCCGCATTCGGAGCGTGAAAAATATCGCCCAGGTAACGCGTGCGCTGGAAGCGGTCAGCGCCAGCAAGGTGCGTAAGGCGATGGCCGCGTTGCTGGCGACCCGTCCCTATGCCACCAAGGCCTGGCAGGTGCTCACCCATTTGGCCGGACAGCCAGGGCGTGAAAGCCTACATCCCCTGCTCACATCCCGCCCGAATCCGAAACGGGCGCTGGTCGTGGTGATCAGCGGGGATCGTGGCCTGGCAGGCGCCTATAACACGAACATCATCCGCTTCGTGATGCGACAGTTCGCCGATTATCCGCTACCGGTGGATTACGTGGCCGTCGGCCGCAAGGGACGCGATATGCTCCTGCGCCGTCGGCGCAAGATCATTGCCGATTTCAGCAACCTACCGGCGGCCCCTACCTTTGCCGATGTTTCGGCGATCGGGCGGTTGGTCGTAGATGAGTTCCTCAAGGGCAATGCCGATGAGGTCTGGCTGGTGTACACCGACTTTATCAACATGATGAAACAGGAATTGCGGGCGAAGAAATTGCTCCCGCTGGAAATCTCGCGCCCGGAGGAACGAGTAGAAACCTTTGAAGCCACCCGTAAAGTGCCGGCGGCCTATATTTACGAGCCGGAAGAGAGCGAAATCCTGAATGAAATCGTGCCGCGCTTTACGGCCTTACAAATTTACCAGGCCATCCTCGAAGGATTGGCAAGTGAACATGCTGCGCGCATGGTTGCCATGCGCAATGCGACGGATAACGCCATTGAGCTGGCTGCCGAGTTACAGCTCGAATACAACAAGGCGCGTCAGCAAAGCATCACCAGCGATATGCTGGATATTGTGGGCGGTGCGGAGGCACTCGCTCGCAGTGCATCCTGATTTGAAAAAAGCATACTCAAGATTTCTGGAGGCGAAACATGGCGAAAGCAACCGGCCGGGTTGTACAAATTCTTGGTAATGTGGTGGACGTGGAGTTCCCGGAAGGGGAAGTCCCGGAAATCTATGAAGCGATCGAGATCGAGCGGCCCGGACAATTGCCGCTGGTTTTGGAAGTGCAGAAACACTTAGGAAACAACTGGGTGCGCACCGTGGCGATGGACTCCACCGATGGCCTGCAGCGAGGCGTGCCAGCCTATGCTACCGGCGCGCCGATCATGGTTCCGGTGGGGTCTGAGACGTTAGGGCGCGTCTTTAACGTGTTGGGCCGCCCGATTGACGAACGTGGTCCCGTTGATGCAAGGTTGCGCTATCCCATTCACCGTCCGGCGCCGCCTTTTGCCGAACAATCCACGCGCGTCGAAGTCTTTGAAACGGGCATCAAAGTCATTGATCTGATCGCCCCCTTCACCCGCGGTGGTAAGACGGGTATCTTTGGCGGTGCCGGCGTGGGCAAGACCGTGATCATCATGGAGCTCATCCGCTCAATTGCCACGGTGCACAAAGGGAACTCGGTCTTCGCTGGGGTGGGTGAGCGCACCCGTGAAGGGACGCAGCTCTACCGCGAAATGCTCGAATCGGGCGTGATGAAGGATACGGTGATGGTTTATGGCCAGATGAACGAGCCGCCGGGCGTCCGTCTGCGCGTCGCGCTGACCGCGCTTTCGATGGCGGAATACTTCCGCGATCAGGGGCGCGATGTACTCCTCTTCATTGACAACATCTTCCGTTTCTCCATGTCCGGTTCGGAAGTCTCGGCGCTACTTGGACGTATGCCCTCCGCCGTAGGTTATCAGCCCACCTTGGCGACCGAAATGGGTGAACTCCAGGAGCGCATTACTTCTACCCGCAAAGGCTCGATTACCTCGATGCAGGCGGTCTATGTGCCGGCGGATGACTATTCGGACCCAGCGCCGGTGGCGACTTTTACCCACCTGGATGCGACCATCGCTTTGGAGCGCTCGATTGCCGAAAAGGGTATCTACCCGGCCGTCGATCCGCTCGCTTCCACCAGCCGCATTCTCGATCCGAATATCGTCGGCGAAGCGCACTACACCACGGCGCGCGAGGTGCAGCGCGTTTTGCAGCGCTATAAGGACCTACAGGATATTATCGCCATCCTGGGCGTGGATGAACTGAGCGAAGATGACAAATTGATCGTCTCCCGTGCCCGAAAGATCGAGCGCTTCTTCTCTCAACCCTTCTTCGTTGCCGAACGCTTCACCGGCATTCCAGGACGCTACGTGCCGCTCCACGAGACCGTGCGCGGCTTCCGTGAAATCCTGGATGGGAAATGCGACGATCTGCCTGAACAGGCTTTCATGATGGTAGGAACGATCGACGAAGCGCGTGAAAAAGCAGAACGCTTGGCGAAAGGATAACTATGCCTATCCGTTTTGAGATCGTTTCACAAGATCGCACGGTGTTCGAGGGCGAGGCCGATATTGTCATCCTGCCCGGTAGTGCCGGTGAGATGGGCATTCTGCCGAACCATGCGCCGCTGATCACCACCCTAAACTATGGCGTGATCCGCGTGCGACGCCATGGGCAGGAGCAGGTGTTCACGGTAGCCGGCGGGATCGCCGAAGTGCAGCCGGATATCGTCACCGTGTTGGCCGATGCGGCGGAAAACGTGGAAGAGATCGATGTGGAACGCGCCGAAGCCGCCCGTCGTCGTGCCGAAGAGGCTATGGCCAAAGGTGTGCCGAAGGATACGGATGCCTACTTGGCGATCGAGGCTGCTCTACGGCGCTCGAAGCTGCGCCTGGAAGCGGTGCGCCGCTATCGCCGCGCCCAGCAGCTGAAAGGGACGATCGAGGAGTAATCCGTGGCCCTGTTTACGCGTGAGCTGGGCGTCGACCTGGGTACGACGCATATTCGCATTGCCGAAGGCCCGAATCTGCTCCTGGAGGAGCAGACTCTGGTGGCGATCGCCTATGAGGATGATCGCCAGAAAATTGTGAGCTACGGTGCCGAGGCGCAGGGCATGCTTGGCCGCACCCCAGAAGGGATGGAAGTGGTGCGCCCGCTCCACAACGGCGTGATCGCCGATTACGAGGTCGCCGAGGCCTTGCTCCATTTTCTCTTGGATAAGGCCAGCGGGTTGCACCGCTTCTTTGGTCCGCGGCTGATGGTCACCGTGCCCTATGGCGTGACCAGCGTCGAGCAGCGCGCCGTCTATTCGGCAGCCATGGAGGCCGGAGCGCGCGAAGTCTTTCTGATCTATCAACCCCTGGCCGCCGCGTTAGGGATCGATCTGCCCTTGAATTCGCCGGCCGGTAATATGGTACTCTGTTTGGGTGGTGGTGTGACCGAGGCGGCTGTTTTGGCCATGTATGGCATCGCTGCTGCCGAAACGCTGCGCAAAGGTGGCCTGGACCTGGATCAGGCGATCATCACCTACACCCGGCGCAAATACGGCGTGATCCTCGGCCCTTCCACCGCCGAGACTTTGAAACTGCGCATCGGCGCCGCCTTGCCTTTGGACCTGGAATCGAGCATGGAGGTCCAGGGGCGTGATCAGGTAACCGGGTTGCCGCGGCCGGTGACGTTGACCACCGGTGAAATTGCCGAGGCCCTCGAAGAACCTTTGAAAGAAATTGTAGAATTGTGCCGTCGTGTGTTGGAGAAAACCCCGCCAGAGCTGGTTGCCGATGTGATCGATCGCGGCATTGCGCTTTGTGGTGGCGGCGCTCTCTTGCGCGGCATCGATCGATTGCTCACCAAATCCCTTGGCGTCCCCGCCTATTTGGTGGATAATCCCTTGACTTGCATTGTCCAGGGGACGGTACGGGCTTGGGCGATGTATCCTTTCCTGCGGCGCAGCCTGCCACAAGTGCGATAATTTGCACTTGGTATGGGGTGTGTTCCAATGTTGTCGGGGAGTAGGGCTTTTTGCAGGTTTGTGGTAGAGGTTTTATACTATCCGCGTATCTCTCTTCTAACCATCTGAAGGAGGTGGTGCCCTGAAACTGTCGATCGTTCCAATTTCCGTATCGTTCCCAAACCTTCAATCTACTTTTTGAGAGGAGAAGTTACTATGAAAAAACTGTACCTTCTGTTTGCTCTGTTGACCGTTTTTTCCCTGCTGCTGACGGCTTGCGGCGGGCCGAAGACGATTGACTGCACCAAGCCTGATGTCTTCTGCGTGGGTCTGGTGACTGATGTCGGCAAGATTGATGATAAATCCTTCAACCAGTCCACCTGGGAAGGCGTGAAGCAGGCGGAGAAGGATCTCGGTGCTTATGTCCAGTACATCGAGACCACCGACTCCAAGGACTATGCCAAGAACATTGCCACCTTCGCCGATGCCGGCTATGATGTGATCGTCACCGTCGGTTTCGCGCTGGGTGAGGCCACCGTGGAAGCGGCCAAGAAATATCCGAATACCTACTTCATCGGCGTAGATCAGTTCCAGGCCTGGGCGATTGACGATGATAAAACCAACGATCTGCCCAACCTGGCCGGCCTGGTGTTCCCGGAGGATCAGGCGGGCTTCCTGGTTGGTGCCCTGGCGGCAATGATGAGCAAGACCGGCAAGATCGGCGGTGTGTTCGGCACCGATGCCGTGCCGCCTGTTTGGCGCTTTGGTGAAGGCTATTGCGCCGGCGCGAAGTACATCAATCCCAATATCGAGATCTTCGTTGTCTACCACAACGATGTCGGCTTCGATAAGACCTTCACCGATCCCGAATGGGGTGCCACGACGGCCAACTCCCTGATCGACAAGGGCGCTGACGTGATCTTCGGCGGTGGTGGCAAGACCGGTAACGGTGCGGTGATCGCCACGGCGCAGCGTGGCATGTATGCCATCGGCGTCGACACCGATCAGTACTACACCTTGCCGGAGGCTGCTCCGCGCCTGCTCAGCAGCGCGCTCAAGCTGCTCACCCCCGGAACCTTTGAGCTGATCAAGATAGCGAAGGATGCTCAGGCTGGTTCAGGCACGTTCCCGGCCGGGAACTATCTCGGCAAGGGCGGTTACGCTCCCTTCCACGATCTAGACAAGGAAGTACCTGCGGAAGTGAAGGCTCGGATGGAGGAGATCAACAAAATGCTCCTGAGCGGCGAGCTCAAGACCAACGTCACGCCGGCGAAGGATGCGGGTGGTCCTTCCTTCTGCAATCCGTAGTTTAAATTGGTCAAGCGGGGGAAAGAGGTGCTCTCTTTCCCCCGTTTCGTCTATATGGGTGATGTGTTTTGTAGTTTGGACGCCACAAAAGCCGCTTTACCCTATATAGGTGCTGTGCGAAGTACAATATTCTCAAACGCGTGATTAACTATGGCGAATTCCGAGAAAGTCTTCTTGTTCCGAGAATGGATTCGGCGGGCACTGAATGGAATGCTGGTGCCGTTGCTGGCGGTGCTCACAGCGATGATTGTAGGCGCCGTGGTGATCGCATTGGCCGGTGGGGATCCACTGTACGCTTATATTGGGCTTTTCCAGGGCGCTTTTGGCACTCCACGCGCCTGGAGTGAGACGTTCGTTTGGGCCACACCGTATATCTTTGCCGGTTTGGCCGTTGCGTTGGCCTTTAAAGGTGGGCTTTTCAATATCGGTGCCGAAGGGCAGCTTGCCTTTGGGGCTGTGGCGGCTGCTTGGATCGGTTATGCTTTGCCATCGGTGCTCGGTTTCGATTTACCGGTATGGATTCATTTGCCGCTGGCGATCCTCATCGGATCTCTGATCGGCGCGCTCTGGGCGGTCATTCCGGGAGCGCTCAAGGCCTATACCGGTGGGCATGAAGTCATCAACACCATTATGATGAATTACATCGCGCTCAACCTAGTGAGCTTCCTGCTCAACGGTCCGATGAAGGACCCAAACCCGCAAAACGTGGTAGCACGCACACCGTTGATTGCCGAAAGCGCTCGGCTACCGGTTCTTTTTGAAGGGTATCGCATTCACTGGGGGCTTTTGATCGCCCTTTTCATGGCGTTTGCAGTCTGGTGGCTTTTGTGGAAGACGACGCTTGGCTATGAAATTCGAACCGTGGGTACCAACCCTGATGCCGCACGCTATGCGGGCATTCGGGTTCAACGCATTATCGTCTTGACAATGACCCTTTCCGGTTTCCTGGCCGGGATGGCCGGAGCGATCGAGGTGACGGGGCTAAATTATCGTCATGAGCTGGGCTTTTCGATCGGCTATGGTTTTGATGCCATTGCCATCGCGTTGCTCGGCAAAACACATCCGCTGGGTGTTGTGCTGGCTTCGATCCTTTTTGGCGCCATGCGCAATGGAGGCACGCGCATGCAATTCCTCACGCAGATACCGGTGGATGTGATCTCGGTTATCCAGGCGCTGATCTTGCTCTTCGTTGCCGCCGATGCGATCATTCGATATATTTATCGCATTCGGGCACGTGAAGAACGCCTGGTACTCACCAGTGGTTGGGGGAAGTAGGAGCACGCTATGGACTGGAAGCGATTTGCTTTTATCTTTCTGATCATCGTTATCCTTTTCGGCGTGGTGGTGTTGATCGGCAAATCTCAGGTGCCGCCGATCGTGATCATCACTAGCATGTTCGCCACGACGATCGCCGTCGCTACGCCTTTGACCTTGGGCTCGCTCTCCGGAATTTATTGCGAACGCGCCGGCGTGGTCAATATCGGCATCGAGGGGATGATGCTCGCCTCGGCCTTTTTCGGCTGGCTGGCTTCGATCTACATGAACACGATCTTCGGCTATCCTCCCATGCCAAGCCTGATCGTGGGCGTGATCGTTGCGATCTTGACAGGCGGCCTGCTTGCCTTGCTCCACGCGGCGCTTTCGATCACGTTCAAGGTGGATCAGATTATCGGCGGGACGGTGGTCAATATCCTAGCCATCGGCATCACCGGCTTCTTGAATCGCCAGCTTTTCTTCGAGAAGGGGAGCATTTTCGGCGGGAATGTGCCCCATGCACCGGGCACTTTGCCGATCATTCACATTCCTCTGTTGGCCGATTTGCCGATTGTCGGACGCATTTTCGAACAAAAGCCAATTGCCATTACGGCCGTTTTGCTGGTGTTGATCACGCATTACGTGCTCTTTTACACGCGCTGGGGCTTGCGCACCCGTGCGGTTGGTGAGCATCCACGTGCAGCAGATACGGTCGGGATCAACGTCTACTTCATGCGCTATGTCAATGTCATCATCGGTGGGTTGATGGCCGGCCTGGGCGGCGCCTATTTCACCTTGGAATCTGTGCCTTCCTTTGAGCCTTTGATGACCAACGGGCGCGGCTTCGTCTCTTTGGCGGCAATGATCTTCGGCAACTGGACGCCGTTCGGTGCCTGGTCCTCGGCGCTCGTTTTCGGCGCTTCGCAAGCCCTACAAATCAACTTGCAGTTTTTCCGCGCCCTCATTCCGGAGCAATGGGCCTTTTTGCAGATTTCGTACGTGGTGGGGTTGATCCCCTATATCTTGACCATGCTCATTCTGACCGGCATTGTCGGGCGCACGATCCCGCCGGCCGCGGATGGAGTGCCCTATGAGAAACCGCCTAAGGTTAAGACGCCGGTAGAAATGGCCGAAACCGGAACGGCGACAGCGGACGGATCCTCTGAATGGGTGCTCGAAGCGCGCGGCATTACTAAGCAATTCCCCGGCGTGCTGGCCAACGATCACGTGGACTTTACCTTGCGCAAAGGCGAAATCCATGCGCTCTTGGGCGAAAATGGGGCCGGTAAGACGACGTTGATGAACATCCTCTACGGCCTTTACCAGCCGGATAGCGGCCAGATCTTTGTGAACGGAAAGCCGGTGCACATTCATTCGCCCAAGGATTCGATTGCTTTGGGTATCGGCATGGTCCACCAGCATTTTATGCTCATCCCTGTCTTTACGGTGGCCGAGAACGTGATGCTGGGGACGGAAACGACGCGCTTTACCCGCCTGGATCGGCGTTTTGTCGCCCAACAGGTGCGCGATCTTTCACATCGCTATGGCCTAGATGTCGATCCAGAAGCCATCGTAGGGGATCTGCCTGTGGGAGTGCAGCAACGGATCGAGATCGTCAAGACGCTTTATCGAAATGCGCAAATTCTGATCTTGGATGAGCCGACCGCAGTACTCACCCCTCAGGAGACAGAAGAGCTGTTCCGCATCATGCGGGATCTGAAGGAGCGCGGCGTTTCGATCATTTTCATTACCCATAAGCTGAAGGAAGTGCTGGCGGTGGCCGATCGTATCACCGTCATGCGCAATGGACGCGTGGTGGGGACCACCACCCCTGCCGAGACGGACGAAGCCAAATTGGCGGCGATGATGGTCGGGCGTGAGGTGATCCTCAGGGTCGAGAAGGCGCCGGCGCAACCGAAAGAGGAAGTGCTTCGGGTGGAAGATCTGCATGTGCGCGATTGGCGTGGCTTGGATGTGGTGCGCGGCGTCTCCTTCTCGGTGCGTGCGGGAGAAATCCTGGGCATTGCCGGCGTGCAGGGCAACGGGCAGACGGAGCTGGTGGAAGCGATCACCGGTCTACGCTCTTATACACATGGTCGCATCTGGTTGAACGGCGCCGAAGTGACCCATAAACCGGTGCGGGTGATTACCGAGCAAGGCGCGGCCCATATTCCCGAAGACCGTCAGCGTCACGGCTTGGTGCTTCCTTACACGGTGGCAGATAATCTGATCCTGAACTCTTATTATCGTGCACCGTTTGCGCGCGGGTGGGTGTTACAGCATGCTACCATTGAAGCGTTTGCCCGCCATCTGATGGCACAATTTGACGTGCGCGCGCCTTCGCCGTTCGTGGCCGTTTCGACTCTTTCGGGCGGTAACCAGCAAAAAGTGATCGTGGCCCGTGAACTGAGCCATTCAAACGTGAAACTAGTCATCGCCAATCAGCCCACGCGGGGCCTGGACGTGGGTTCAATTGAATACATTCATCGGCAAATCGTCGAAATGCGCGATCGAGGCATTGCCGTGCTGCTGGTCTCGGCAGAGCTGGATGAGATCATGGCGCTTTCCGACCGAATTGCCGTAATGTACCGAGGTCAAATTGTGGCCACCGTGGATGCAGATAAGGCCACCCGTCAACAGCTGGGCTTGTGGATGGCCGGGGTTCAGGAGAAGTAATGCTTTCGGATTTTGTGGCCTATGACCTCTTCGAGGCTCGGCTTTGCCCATTTTTCGCTTGGCGGGCGATGTGTGGCAACGTACGTTTCCGATACTTTCAGCGTAATTGTGGTAAAATCAACAATCGTGTACTTTCCGCTTCCGGATACCTTTGATGTGAGCCGGGAGCAATCCCATGGAAAGGAGGTCCTTTTATGCGCCGGTACGAATTGATGTGTGTCTTCCAACCCGATCTGGATGAAAAAGCCCTGAGCAGCATGATCGAAAAGATCCAGGGTTGGGTGACCGAGAGCGGCGGCAGTGTAGAGAAAGTGGACGTGTGGGGCCGACGCAGGCTGGCTTATCCCATCCGTAAGAAGATGGAAGGCCAATACGTCCTCTTCAACCTCACGCTCCCGCCCACGGCGACCGCCGAACTGGAACGCAACTTGCGCTATCAGGAAGCGGTCATGCGCCATCTAATTACTTTGATCTGATCTATCTCATTGTTCTTGAACAGGCTTGGAGAAGGCTATGAGTCGTGGTTTAAACAAAATCCAGATCATTGGCAACCTGGGACGTGATCCAGAAATGCGTTATACGCCTTCTGGCCGCCCAGTGACGACTTTTCCGGTGGCCGTGAGCCGTTCCTGGAATACGGCAGATGGTGAGCGTCATACAGAAACCGAGTGGTTTAATGTCGTTGCCTGGGGCACCCTGGCCGAGGTTTGCAAACAGTACCTGAGCAAAGGACAACAGGTGTACATCGAAGGTCGGTTGAAAACCCGTCGTTGGGAAGACAAAGAGGGAGTGCCGCGGGTAAGCGTTGAGATCATCGCCAATGAGATGATGATGCTCGGTGAGCGACGCTCGGAGAACAATCACTTCCAGGAAGCTGCGATCGCCGAGGAAGAGATCCATGCCGAACAAGAAGAAGATGAATTCCCATTCTAAGTGGAGTACGTTATGAGTGAAGAAATTCTGATCCCCGAAGGTACCGAGGTCATCTCTGAGCGAAGGTACTATGCGCGTCCGAAAAATTGTCAGTTCTGCGCGGATAAGGAACTGCGCATTGACTATAAGAACGTGGGCCTGCTGAAATCCTACATTACCGATGAAGGCAAGATCCGTCCACGTCGTCAGACGGGTACTTGTGCCAAACATCAACGCGCCCTGGCGAATGCCATCAAGCGCGCTCGACATGTGGCCTTGCTTTCTTTTACCGGGGAATATTGGGAAGAAGGCACCTATTGATCCTTTTTTTACCCTCCAAGGGGCATGGTACGTTGGGTGGCCATGCCCCTTTGTGTATGTTTATTCAGCTTTTCAGGAGATTTTAAATGGCCGCGAGACGTCCGAAAACTCCTCTTGTCACGCGCAAACATATCGCTCGGCTGGAACGAGAGCGGCGCTATATCCGCATTTTAACCGGCCTCGCTTTGGGCATTATTGCCCTTGTGGTGGTGCTGATCGGTTATGGCATCTTGGAGCAAACCTATCTGCAGTACAATCAGCCGGTCGCTGTAGTCAACGGCGAGGCGATCACGACCCGTCAGTTCCAAGGACGGGTGCGCTTGCAACGCCTGATCCTCCAGAATAATATCCAGCAATATCAGCAATTAGGGCAGCTTTTTGGCATTGATGTGAGCTCGCAGATCCAACCCTGGCAGAATTTGCTCAATTCGCCGGAGACTCTTGGGCAGCAAGTCCTGGATCAGATGATCGAAGATGTGCTTATCCGTCAGGAGGCACAGCGACGTGGGATCACCGTCTCTGCCGAAGAGGTTGAAGAAGAGATTCGGCGACAATTCAACTTTTTCCCCAACGGGACGCCGACTCCCACTTTGACTCCAACTCCCTTTTTTACCCCCACCCTTTCGCCTGAAACGCTGGCTCTGATTACACTCACCCCGACTCCTACTTTGGTGCCAAGCCCTACACCTACTCTGTCGGCCACTTCTTCGACCGAAGTCACACCATCCCCCGAAGCCACGGCGGGCGAAAGCGAATCTGGCATTACATCTACTCCGACCGTTGCACCGACAACCGAAGTGCCCGTGACTCCTACAGTGGAAGCACAAGGTGGCGAACCTGCGGTTTCCCCTCAGGCTTCACCGACTCCCGAACCTCCTACTCCTACTGCAACGCCGTATACCCTGGAAGCCTATCAGGCGGATTATCAGACCACTCTCGAACGTTTCCAAACGATGGGCATCCGTGAGGAGGATTACCGTGCGTTCATCGAGGCCGGGCTTTATCGCCAAAAGCTAATCTCGGCTTTGACCACGGATCTTAAGCCGGAAGAGGAACAGGTCTGGGCACGACATATCTTGGTTGCTGATGAGGAAACTGCGCAGGCAGTCCGTGAGCGCTTGCTCAAGGGAGAGGATTTTGGCAAAGTAGCGGCAGAGGTTTCTGTTGATCCGGGTACAAAAGATCAGGGTGGGATTCTGGATTGGTTTGGCCGTGGCGTGATGGTCAAGGAGTTCGAGGAGGCCGCCTTTTCGTTGCCGGTAGGCGAGATCAGCCAGCCGGTTAAGACTACTTATGGCTATCACATTATCCAGGTGCTGGCGCGGCAGGTTCGTCCCTTGACCGCACAAGAATTGCAAACAAAGCAACAGCAATTCTTCAACGAATGGCTCCAGACCCAGCGCGATCAGGCTCAGATTACCATCTATAATCGCTGGAAAGGACGCGTCCCAACCACACCCTAATGTAAAAAACCTTCCGGGGCATTCCTCGGAAGGTTTTTCTTTTAACTGTGTAAAAACGGTACCGGCCTGAACCTTATACTACGGCAGATTGACCGTATATTTGCTGACGGATCTGGATCACTTGGCGGCGCAGCATGTCGTCTCGTTCGATCATCTCGCGCACCTTTTCAATGGCATACATCACTGTCGTGTGATCGCGTCCACCCAGCGCCTCGCCGATCTGAGGGAGCGAAGCATTCGCTTCTTCCCGTAGCAAATACATGGCAATTTGGCGCGGCAGCGCCACTTCGCGCGAGCGATCGCGGCTGAGAAGCTTTTCGGCGCTGATGTTGAAGGTCTGCGCTACGGCCTCGATAATCCGTTTGGAGTCGATGCCGGTGCGCGAAGGGAGGATATCTGCCAGGGCTACCTCCACCAGATCGGCAGTGAGGGGGATTCTGCTGAGATCGGCAAAGGCCAGCACGCGGTTCAGCGCCCCTTCCAATTCGCGAATGTTCGATTGGATGCGCCGAGCAATCAATTCCAAGATTTCTGTGGGGACCGAGCGCCCCATCCGTTCGGCTTTATAGCGCAAGATTGCCAGACGGGTTTCAAAATCGGGTGGTTGGATATCGGCGATCAAGCCCCATTCAAAGCGCGAGCGCAGACGCTCTTCGAGTGTTACCAAGGCTTTTGGAGAGCGATCGCTGGAGATAATGATCTGCTTTTCCTGGCTGTGTAAGGCATTGAAGGTGTGGAAAAATTCTTCTTGCGTGGATTCCTTGCCGGCGATGAATTGAATGTCGTCAACTAAAAGAATATCTATGGAACGGTATTTTTCACGAAAGGCCTGGGTTGTCTGATTGCGAATGGCATTGATCAGATCGTTGGTGAATTCTTCTGATGAAACGTAAAGCACTTTCAATCCCCTGGCATGGCAAAAATTGCCGATAGCATGGAGCAGGTGCGTTTTTCCCAGACCTACTCCCCCATATAGGAAAAGGGGATTGTAAGCTCGGGCCGGGCGTTCGGCGACGGCAATGCAGGCGGCATGTGCCAACCGATTGCCAGAACCGACGACGAACGTCTCAAACGTGTAGCGGGCGTTCAGGCGGGGATGAACCTGACGAGGCGCTTTCTCTTCTTCTCTGGCAATTTCTTCGGCAGGCAATGCTTCTGTTTCTGTTTTGGGCGATGGAGCGACTACAAAACGTACCTGAACATAGGCATTTAGAATGCCGATCAACAAGCGGTTGACCGTGCTGGTCAGGCGCGCCTCTAGCCAATCACGGGCGTAGGCGTTTGGCGTGCCGACGGTCAATATGCCGTTCTGGTAGGAAAGTGGATAGGTGTCGCGCACCCAAGTTTCAAAAGAAGCGCGCGGCATATCCATTTGTAACTGTCCTAGAACCGACTTCCATGCCTGTTCGATGTTCATGGCTGCTCCTTGTGCTAAAGGCAGAGGTTGCTCATGGGGAACATAAACGCAAAGCGATTTTACTCGCTTGGTGGGCGTTTAGGCATGTTCACCAACCTGCAACTCCATAAAAAAAATCTTTTTCTTAAGACAACCGTCGATCGACAAGATAGCTTGTGAGTTCACAAAAAACATGGAACGTTTGTTCTACCTTCTATCTTTTTTGTCTTTTGAAAGGTTGCCATATATGGGATGGTAACCCGTTTTAAAGCCCTTTGTTCGTATATGTACCTTAAGAAATCGACGTGCGAAAGCGCCTCATATTCTGCACAACGTCGCGCGTCCGATTGCATGACTTAATATACTGTATCGTCGTGATCGGGAATGGTAGGGAGATTTCCCCGATCTGTGATGATCTACCCTTTTACCACTGGGTGGTAAGTACTATCTGCGTCTATGTGGATAGGGTTTTTCACTGTTTTCGGCAAAAGCAATTTGGGTTGCTAAACTTTTTGAAATTTGAGCCCACTGCAAAAACCATGTCTTGACACACGGCTCGATTCAATAGGCACGGACAAACACGATATGAACAGGTCTATGACCAGAACTGTTTTTGAGCGCTAAGTTCACCAAGGTCGCTAAGCTTTTATTGTAAAATCGTGTGGTTTTGGGGAGATAGACTTAAAATTTTGAAATACTATGGCAGCGTGCCCTTTTGTGGTGAAGGGAGTTGTTGCATTGAAATCAAATTTGTGTCGTTGTTGAGGATAATCGAGCCGGCAATTCGGGGGTGCGAGGTGTTCGATCCGAGCCTGGATGAAACCAAACCAGTTATTCTGGTGTGCAGGCGAGCGACCGGTCGCCCTGCCTCCATCCTCCCGCTTAGCACCTAATGAGGCTTACTTTCAATCAGAATCATTAGAACGAAAAGCCCTAATCTTAGAATCCGATGCTACCGGTCCTAAGCCGGTATGAAGATGATGGCGATTTTGGTTCTTTCAGGCTGGTGGGGTCTCTTAAGCAACGTTTTGATAGCGGAATTGTTGGACGGGGTGTCGCATTCTCGCGGTTATTGTTTCCAGATCATATACCCGACCAACATGCGCAAAAGGCCGATCGTGAGAAGCGCAACTGAAAGTCCACTCCGATTTGCCAGGGCCGGCCCTAGCAGAGAGCCCAGCAGAATAGATGCGTTCAGGTTTAAGTTGTACCAAGCGAGATGTGCCGGGCGATCGTCGGGAGGGATGTTTTCCAGCATATAGTTTGCGTATGCGCCGCCCGCCAATGCCCAGAAACAGCCTCCCAACACCGAAATGGCGTAATACTGCCAGGGGTGGGTAGAAAAGGAAAGCAGGAAAGGATATAGCCCCATCCCCAGCATTCCCAAACCGGTGACCTTTTTGTGCCCTATGCGGCGTACCCAGCGACTCAATTGGGTAGAGTTCAGCATAACGGTCAGATAAAAAAGCGCTGTTCCAAGCCCAATCTGATCATCTCTCAGCTGCAACGCATTTACGAAGTAGAGCGGGAATAGCGGAATAGCCAGGTACTGGACCAGGTGAAAGAGACTCAGTGAAAAAAGCACTTTGGCAAAAGGAGTTCGCCAGATATCCAGACGTAACCTTTCTAACCAACTGCTTTTTGTGGAAGATGCTGGAAGTGGTTTCTGTGTGACCTGGGCGGGGTGCACGAAGAAAAGATGGAAACTGCTCATTGCAGCACCGATGGCTCCGATGGCGAAGACGATCTGATAGCCTGTCGGAAAAGGTATGCGCTTCAGAATGTAACCGCTGAGCAAGGTGCTCAAGATAAAAGAGAAGGAAAAAAGGGCGTTGCGTACACCAACTACATGTGCGCGCCAATTTTCCGGAACGGCGGCGGCAAAAAGGGCGTTGAATCCCACTGCCAGTGGGGTGAGAGGGATTGCCATCCACAGGGAGAGCCAAATCAATGCTCGGATTTGGCCTGGTGGTGAAAATAGCCAGGGTAGGAAGATAAATACAAAATATCCAAGGCGGTAAGCGACCGAGCTCCAGAAGACGGCCATACGGATATTTTGGCGTTCCAGCCAGTGACCACTTGGAAGGGTCAACAGGAGATTGATGAATGCCGGAAGAGAGGCCAGCAAGCCGATCTGGAAGCCACTGGCGCCTAGCCGTGCGGCGTAGACGTTCAGGAATGTCAACGTGGTACCGTTGAGCACTCCAAACCAGGCGATATCTAGAAAGAGATGCAGGAAAACTGCTCGGTAGGATTTAGGGTAATTTTGCAGCATAAGGGCTCTGAATTACAGGGCTATCATCGTCAGGACGAGAGCAAAAAATTGCGCTCTTTTTGGAGAATAGCCTCATTTCTCATTGTAGCAGACGACGCGCATGTTCCCAAATAGCATCGAACATGGCCGGAGTCAGGCGACCGGTATTCGTGTTCTGTTGGCTGGGGTGAAAGGAGGCGATCAGCCAGGGGGATGAGAGAAATCCATCCAAACGGTAACTTGCTCCATGCGTAAAAGGGAATTTGCGTATCGTGTAACCGGCCAACCGCAAAACCTGTTCAAAGGCGACCCGTCCCAGGGCAACGATGACCTGGGGACGTAGGATTTCCAGCTCGCATTGCAGATAAGGCGAGCAATTGGCTATCTCTTGCGGAAGAGGCTTGTTTTGCGGAGGAACGCAACGGCACACTGCAGTGATATAAGCATCTCGGAGTTCTAGCCCATCCTTTGGGTGAACGGCGAGTGTCTGATTGGCGAAACCTGCCTGATAGAGAGCAGGGTAAAGAAAATCCCCCGAAGCATCTCCGGTGAACATTCGCCCGGTGCGGTTTGAACCATGGGCTCCTGGCGCCAAACCTACGATCATCAGGCGGGCGTTCACATCGCCAAAGCCGGGCACCGGCCGCCCCCAGTAATTCCAGTCGCGATAGGCCCGTCGCTTTCGTTGTGCTATTTCCTCACGCCAGGCAACCAGACGAGGACAAGCGCGACAAAGGATAATCTTATCGCTTAACTCCTTGAGAGCATCATTTTTCGGTTTCAGAGACATTCCTCACCCTCTTTGCGAATATGGATGAGAGAGCAGAACGCAGGCGCTGATGCCAAGGTGGACGTACCAGGTATTCCAAACGGTAGGCAAAACGTGCCGGCATAAGACCGTAAATGCGGGTAATGTTTTCCACAGGGCAAGTGCGATTCACCGAAATATAGTCCAGCCAGAAAGTAGAGAAGGGAAAATGAGGAAACGAATAGCCAGCCAGGATCAGCAAAGCTCGCAGGACAGGAAGAGAAAGAGGTACTAGTCGGCGTCGGACCTGCATTGCTTGGAAAATTGTTTCCATAATCTCGGAGAATGAAAAGTATTCGCCGCCTCCGATCTCGATCGTTTGACCTTTCAATTGTGGCATTAGGATGGTCCAGCTCAGACAGGCTGCAAGATCCTCGACCCAGAGCGGCTGGATGACGGTGCGCATGGCAGGGACGGGAAAAACGAAAGGAATCTGGTGAATGAGACGCGCTAGCGGGACGGTAAAATGATCGCCAGGGCCGAAAACGATAGCCGAACGTACGATCGTAAAAGGCACACCGCTGCTGCGGATAGATTCTTCGGCCAGACCTTTGGCGCGCATCACCGGGAAAGCGGAGTTGCTTGCGGCACCTAAGTGACTGAGATAGATGAAATGCTCAACCCCGGCTTCCTTTGCTACTTCCGCCAGAGTGCGGGTGCCTTCGATATCTGTTTGCACTAGATCGGCGTTACCCCCCTCCCATTCGCTGCCTGCCAAATGGATGATCGCACTCACTTGTTGCAGCGCGGCACGTAATCCCCGCCGATCGTTGAGGCTGGTCAGGGCCACTTCCACTGGCACCCCTCGCGGCAAGCGCGGCGTCTGGCGGCGCGGATGAAGGAGCAAACGCACCTCGTGTCCGGCCTCGTTCAAATGTCGCACGACGACCTGACCGATAAATCCGCTCCCGCCGGTGACAAGAATCACGTTAGCCATGAGGACAAATCCGAGAAAACCGGGTACTTAAGAAAAATCGCCCCACCATCTCAGAGGGGCTGGGGAATGAATTGCATCATTTGTGGGCGCAAAGGGACTCGAACCCCTGACCTTCTCTGTGTAAGAGAGACGCTCTAACCAACTGAGCTATGCGCCCTCGGTTTGCATTATATCATAACTCTGCAGCGTGTATGATTGGCAGGCGGAGATTTTGAGAGCAAAAGGCTACATACCCGGTCTTGAAAGCCTTTTGGATCAGTAGACCTTCTCGAGTTCATCCGTTGAGGCAGGTTTTATCTGCCGAATCAGGGAATGCAGCGATCAAAGTACTAAAACGAGAACGATTGCCAGTTCGATGATAATGGTATAATCGTGCTGCCTGAAATCCTTTGAAAGAGGTATTTGTATGATTGACGTCAACGATCTGCGCAAAGGTGTCACGTTTGAACTGGATGGACAGCTCTATCGCGTGCTGGAATATCATCATCACAAGCCGGGACGCGGCAATGCGATCATCCGCATTAAGGCACGGAATTTGCTCACCGGTGCCAACATTGAAAAAACCTTCACTTCCGGTGACAAGGTTCAGGATGTGCGTCTGGATTTTCACAACGTACAATTTCTGTACTTCGATGGCGAGTTCTACCATTTCATGGATAACGAGACCTTCGAGCAACCTGCCATCCGTGCCGAGATTTTGGGTGAGAGCGCACTCTACTTGAAGGAAGGGATGGAAGTCAAGTTGACCTTCTATAAAGGTCAGCCGATTGATATCGAACTCCCTACCTCGGTAGATCTTAAAGTGGTGTATGCTGAAACAGCCGTCCGTGGGGATACGGCAACCGGCGTTACGAAAAAAGTACGCACCGAAACTGGATTGGAAGTTGTTGTGCCGCAATTTGTCAACGAGGGAGATGTTATCCGTGTAGACACGCGCACCGGTGAGTACGTGACCAGAGTGTGAGCTTTTTGTCACCTTATAAAAACAAGCAGGGAGATAAAGGCTCCCTGCTTGTTTCTTTTTAGACAAATGGCCAAATATTTTACGGCAATGTGAGAGGGCGCCAGACCGGATCGAAATCACTTCCTGGTGTGTCGGTCAGACGTACCAATCCCCCGCCGGCGGTCAGAGCACGGTAAATATCTCGATTGCCTTTTTCGTCAACGCTTTCAAAGAGTACCCAATATCCATCTGCAGAAAATCGCAGCGATTCAACAGGGGAGACAATGCCGAAATTCACAAACGTGCTGGAACCGCCGTCGGCAACCACGCGACGAGCACGGACAATGGACTGTCCAACGATGCGCTGACTGAAGAGCAAAAACGATCCATCTACCGACCAGGCAGGGCCGTAATCTTTATTTTGCGATCCGCTACGGGTGAGCTGAATTTCTTCACCCGTCTCCAGGTTAATTGCCCAAATTTGGTAATTTCCATAGCGCTGGCGTGTAAAGGCCAGCCACTTGCCATCAGGAGACCAGGTAGGTTGGAAAGCCTCGTTGTCCCCTCGTTCCAAAATGTTGAGAGGGGTAATCGAACTATCGCTCAGATCGAGAAGGTAAAGGTCCAGCTTATTATCTCGCAAGGAAGCGAAAGCGATCTTTCCACCGGTAGGTGACCACGCGGGATCAAAATCGCCGCCAGGGACGTTGGTCAGCACGATCAACCCAGATCCGTCTACATTGATCAGGTGCAAGGCCGCGCCGGGATATTTTTCCTGGACACCTGGGCAAGGAGAGATGAAGACCAGTCGTGTACCATCGGGGGCAAAAGAGGGCTGGCAAGCTCCTTCCGGTAGATTGGTGATCTGGCGGACGTTGCTTCCATCAAAATTCATGATGAAGATTTGCGGCACACCCCCCTCTCGAGTCGAGGCAAAGGCGATCTCTCCATAGCCTCCACCCAGTGGTGTTTGTGTGGGGGTGGGTGTGAGAGTGGGGGATGGAGTCAGAGTCGGGGTGCTGGTTGGGATCGAAGTGGCGGTCGGCGTGAAAGTAAGAGGCAATGGAGTGAGAGAAGGAGATCCAATGACCGTATCGGGAGGGACGGATGGAAGTGGAGTGTTTTCAAGAGGCGCGTTGAACGTGGGGGTGGAAAAGAATGGAGCGAAGGGGAGAGAAAATGGCAGCGAGGAGGCAATCTGCTGGATATTCTCCGGATACGCGTAGGTGCCCCAGAGCCCGCCACCGATTAAAACAACCAAGAGCAGCAAAATCCAGAGCAAGCAGCCGGCGCTGCGGCGCTTTTTACGTTTAGGTGGACTGAAAGGTTTCTCTTCTTCCATGACCGGCACTGGGATGGGAGATTTTCCACCGGCAGATGCCGGCACGGGGGTGGCGGGAGGCTTCTCCTGTTCTTCGGCCTTATCTGAAGGTGTAAAGGGCTGAGAAGGAGGCGGAACGGTATATGCCCCGGTCTCACGTTCACTAATGCCTTTGGAAGCGAGCAAAGCGCGTTTAAATTCTTCAGCACTTTGGAAGCGCTCGGCCGGATCGATGGCCATTGCTTTTTCGATCACCGCAGCCAGTCGCCGAGAGACTTTCGGATTGCGTTTGCGCAGAGGGGTCAGTTCTGCCGTGCCCATGGCACGTGCCAGGCCATCTTCGGGGATCACGCCGGTCAGGGCCGCGTAGAGCGTGGCGCCGAGAGAATAGATATCGGTGCGCGGATCGGTACGGGCTGTTCCGTATTGTTCCGGCGGAGAATAGCCGGGGGTCATGGCTCGTGCACCGGTTGAGGTTGCCTGGCTGCCTTCAACTATTTTGGCCAGGCCAAAATCTACCAAGAAGATATGTCCATCCGGGGTGATCTTGATGTTGCCCGGCTTGATATCGCGATGCAGGATGGGAGGCTTGCGAGTGTGGAGATAGGTCAACGCATCGCAGACCGCGGCGCCGATCAACACCGCCTCTTCTTCGGTGATGGTGCCCAGGCGTTCCATCCGCTGGCGCAGATCCTCGCCTTCGATATAATCCATCACCAGGTATTGCCCTTCGTTCTCGACGAAGTGATCGCTCACCCGCGGCAGGTTAGGGTGACGTAAACTGGCAAGGATGACCGCTTCCAGACGAAACTGACGGGCGTATTCATCGGTGGTGAAAAAATTCTCTTTGACCGCAACATCTACACCCAGGCGCTCATCAACGGCACGGTAAATTGCTCCCATGCCCCCTTGGCCCAGGATTTCCATAATTCGATATCGGCCATGCAAAAGGGTGCCTCGCGCAAGGGTCATTGTTATTCTTCTCCATGAAAATATCAATACTAATTATATCAGGAAGTGGGACGATGGGCCGCTGAAAGCCACCTGTGAAAAATGTAAGGCGCCAGGCCACCGATCCAGAAGCCGATCAGAGCATAACGCACGTAGCGCAAGGAGAGCGCTAGCCAGGTTGCACCACGGGGAAAGATGGCACCCAGCCCCAGCCACAGAATCAGTATTCCGAGCAGGCCAAGCCCATAGCGCAACAGGTGCTGCCACCATTTGCCGGCCGGGGAAAACCCGCCGAGGGAAATGAGCCAGAGCGCGCCGGCCACCATTCCGAATAAGGCAGCCGCGGGGGAAACGATGGCGCCTATATCCCATGGTTGAGGAGTGGCCAATCCGCCGCGTGTGGCCAAGCGCATCCATTCCGGGGAAAGTTCCGTCATATTCCAGGCGCGCACAGCAGCGCCGCAGAAGATCAAAGTCACCGAGAACAACCATACCAAGGCAATCTGCCACCCGAAAGAGAGACGGTTGAAACGGCGCAGGAAAGGCTCTTCCAGGCGCAAAAATCCCCACAAAAGCAATCCGCCGATGAGCCATCCGACCAACACATCTTGAGGAAAGTGGACGCCGAGATAGAGGCGCGAAAGGCCGATGAAAAAGATGAGCAAAATGGCCAGAACGGTTGACCAGGTGCGCCGTAGCGCCGCGGCGATCGTTCCCCAGACGCCTACGCTGATTTGCGCATGTCCGGATGGGATACCGAAGGATGTTTCGGACGAGAAAGGAATCACCCGTTCGCTAACCCAATACGGACGTGGGGCATGGAAGAGCATCTTGAACAAGCTGTTCAGGGCACCACTGGTGAGCAAGATCACGCCCACGCGCAGGCCCAAAGCAAAATCTATGCTCCAATAGATGAGCGGCAAGACCAACAGAAAGAACTCCTCTGTGCCTAGGAAACTGAAGAAACGCATGATCTCTTTCCAGGAGTCGCCCCATCCTTGAACGGCAATGACCAGTTGCAGTAGTTCGCTCATGAGAGATTCCCTCCTTCCTTAGACGGTGGACGATGGACCGTGGACCGTAGAGCGTGAGACAGCGGAGAATCGACCGTAGACCGTAGACCGTAAGACCGTGAAGAATAGACCGTGGAGCGTAGAGCGTGAAGTGGGCCGTGGAGCGTAGAGTGTGGATGGCCGATGATCGCCATACCGGCAGTATAATCTAAAAACTACGATCGGTAAACGAGATCATGAGCCTCTCTTTGTCAACCTGGGACCCTTTCTCTGCCTTTCTTTTATTGGGAATTCTGCTCACGGTGACGGTGCGCGCTAACCTGACCGGATGGACGGAGACGCTTGTCTATCTGCCGGTCATTGTTTTCTGGAGTACGTTGCTTGGATGCCTTCTGGGCGTAAGCCGTTTTCGGCGCAGGGGGATCGTCCTGTTGGTGGCAGGCTATAGTGCGATCGCATTGCCGCATTTTTTCTTGTATCCGATCCAGACATCGCTTCCGCTGTTCGCCCGTCTGACTCTGCTCAGTGGACGCCTGAATTTGAGCTTGCAACTTTTCTCTCGGCGCGAGCCGTTGACCGATCCTCTCCTTTTTACGATTCTAGGCTATACCCTTTTCTGGTTGCTCGGCTTATGGTGCGGTTTCGTGTGGACACGGTATCGCCAGCTTTGGGCTGTGCTCACCCCGCCCTCTTTGGTGTTGACGGCGCTTTATAGCTACGACCCCACCCAACCGGCCGCAGCGACCTTGTGGTTTTATCTTTTGTTTGTGGCGCTCTTTATTGCTCGCTATCACCTCCTGCAGAGTCGGCTTTCATGGCAAAGACGAGGGATCGTGCTCTATTCAGATGTAGTACACGATTTGGGACTTAGTGCTTTTTGGGTGAGCTTATTCGTTTTGCTTCTGGCCTGGCTGATCCCGTGGGCGCTTAGCCCTTCTTCGCCGTTGCAAAGAGCCTGGGAACAGATCCGTGAGGCCTGGGAACCAACTCGCGAGCGTCTTTCCGATATCGTTGAGCCTCTGCAGCGACGGGGCGGAGGTAACCCGATGCCGCGGAGATTGGCATTGGGGCTTGAAAGTGCACAAGGGGAAGAGGTCGTGTTCACCGTTCAGGTGCCTGCTGAGGCTGATGTGACGCGCTATTACTGGCGGGAACAGGTCTTCGATCGCTTTGAGAATGGGTTCTGGAGTGCCAGTTTGGCGGAAGAGGTGCAAGTGCCGCCATTACAGGATTTGCCGGTCTTTTTGCCGCTGCGCGGCCGGGAATTGCGTGCTGTGTTTGAACTGGGGCGCTATTCGCCGTGGCTTTATACGTTTGCCACGCCGCGAAGCGTGAATGTGCCTGTTCGCTTGAGTGGCTTCCGCGTGGGCGTCGCTTCGCTGGATGCGTTGGCGCTCCAGGCGATAGACGGCATGGAGCGAGGGACACGTTATGCGCTCCAGGCACGTTATATTAACCCTTCCATCGAAGAGCTGCGAGAAGCAGAAGGGGATGTGCCGCGCTGGGTGCTGGACCATTACCTGCAGCTACCGGAGAATTTTTCGCCGCGGCTGCGGGAGCTGGCACAAACGATCACGGCAACTGCGCCGACGCGCTATGACAAAGCCGAGGCGATCACGCGTTATCTGCGAGAGAACGTCACATATGCCGAGCGCATTTCTCCTCCACCGGCCGATCGGGATGTGATGGAATGGTTCCTTTTCGAGTATCGACAGGGGTTTTGCAATTACTATGCTTCGGCCGAGGTGTTGCTGTTGCGCGCTGTGGGGATGCCGGCCCGGCTGGCTACGGGGTATGCACAGGGTGAATCTGCAGGGGATGGTAGGTATATCATCCGCGCCCGCCATGCCCATGCCTGGCCGGAGGTCTATTTTCCGGGATGGGGATGGGTGGAGTTCGAGCCGACGGTGAGCCAGGCAACGCTAGTGCGCCTTTCCCGTCCGCTTGCTACGGCAACGCAAAAGCCAATTTCGGCGACGCCGGTGCCCGAGGTCCAAAACACGCCGCGAGCGAGACTGGAAGAGGAAACGGCTCCGGCGGGGCAAATGCCGATTGAATGGTTTTGGTTCGGGATAGCGTTAGGCCTCGTCGTGCTCTTTTTTATGAGGCGCTATATCACGAAAGGCAATTTTCCATTATACTTACAGAGGAATCTCGAACGTTACGGTCTTAAATCCCCAAAATGGCTGAAGCATTGGGCGCGTTGGAGTGGCCTTTCTTCGCTAGAGCGCTCTTTTGAGGAGATTAACCGTTCGCTGCAGCGGTTGGGTGTGCAGGTGCCGGCCTCGGCTACACCGGCTGAACGCGCACAGCACCTCATAGACACATTGCCGGAGGCCAGAGAGGCAATCGAGGAACTGCTCGCCGAATATCAGGCCGCCGTTTATGGCAGAGCGATCGGTCATGTGCGCCGGGCGCAACGAGCAGCACAACACATTCGCTATGCTGCTTGGAAGAGGAAATATTTCTATTTTTGGCGAGAGTCTTATGGGAAATGAAAATACAACACCAATTACTTTTGGCAAACAGCTGAAAATTTTAGCGCAACAGGCTGCGAGTCTGGCAAAACGTAGGGCAGGAATGCTCTCAAATGATTGTCAGCAATTGGCAGAAAACCTGAACGCGTTGGCGGTACAGATTGAGCAATTTGAGGACAAGCATCGCAATCTGCAGGAATTAGCGCGCATCGGGCAGGTGGTTAACTCTTCGCTGGATATTCAGACGGTGCTGGAATCGGTCATGGATACTATTATTAGTATTACCGGTGCAGAGCGCGGTTTTCTGATGTTGCGCGAAGCAGATGGCGAGATGAGCATCCGGATCGCCCGTAACTGGGAACAGGCCTCATTGGATCCGACCGAATTTTCGATCAGTCGCACGGTGATTCGCCGAGTGGTGGAGAGCGGTGAAGCCGTCTTAACCACTAATGCCCAAGAAGACCCGCGCTTCGATAGCCAAGCTAGCATTATCGCTTTTAATCTCCGTTCCATCCTTTGTGCACCATTAAAGATCAAGGAGAACTTGATCGGTGTGATTTATACCGATAACCGCATTCGCACGGGCATTTTTACCAAAGCGGAATGTGATTTGCTCGCTAGTTTTGCCAACCAGGCAGCAATTGCCATTGAGAATGCCAGGCTCTTCAGTTCGTTGCGACAAACCTTGGCCGAAGTGACCGAATTGAAGAATCTGTTGGACAATGTCTTTTCTTCTATTACAAGTGGCGTGATCACCACCAATGTCGCAGATCAGATTACGCTTTGCAATCGGGCGGCAGAGCGCATTCTAGGGCGGACCTCGGCGGAACTACTGGGACGCCCGTTGCAAGAGGCTCTTGCGTCGATCTTTCCCATCATTCAACCTCACATCGAGATCGTACGTCGAAGGGAGCAGGCGGTGCTGGACGTTCAGGTTTCGCCGCAGCTGCCGGGGCGCGGTGTGATGGATTGGCGTTTGAACCTTGCGCCTCTGAAAGATGATAGCGAGAGTGTTCAGGGAGTAGCCATCGTATTCGATGATCTGACGGAGCGGAAGAAACTCGAAGCCCAACGGCGCTTGCTGGAACGGATGGTTTCGCCGGCCGTGTTGGAACAGATGGACCTGAACAGCTTGCGCATTGGGGGAAAAGAGGTCGAACTGACGATCCTCTTTGCCGATATTCGCGGCTTCACTCCCTATAGCGAAAGACATACACCGGAAGAGCTGGTTCGGGTGCTCAATCAGTATCTAGCTGTGGCGGCCGATGCTGTCCTGGCCGAAGAAGGCACGGTGGATAAGTTCTTGGGAGATGCAGTGATGGCCTGGTTCAATGCTCCGCTGCCTCAGCCCGATCACCATTTGCGGGCCATTCGCGCCGCGTTGCGTCTTCGTCAGGCGATCTGTGAGTTGCATCAGCGTTTACCGGTGGAAGCGCACCTTTCTTTTGGTGTTGGCATTCATTGCGGTCCGGCCGTCTTGGGATGGATCGGACATGAGAAACGCTTGGAATATACCGCATTAGGGGATAGTGTCAATACGGCCAAGCGCATTCAGGAGAGCGCGGGCATGGATCAGATCCTGATCAGCCGTGCGGTTTACGAACAAGTGCAAGAGCGAGTCAAGGCCATACCGCTTACACGGCTTATGCTAAAGGGGAAAACACAGCCTGTAGAAGTCTGGGAAGTGTTGGATGTGATAAAATGAAGTAGCTACGCCTAGGTTACGGCTGAAACCACCGCGCAACGCGATTTGGCAAATCTTTTGCCAGATCGGGTGCGTTGCGAGGTGAGCCAAGAATAGGTGGTTGGCGGTGATCTAACTCTTTCGGGAGAGCGGATTTTAAAGTCCAGTTTCCCGAAGAAGTAATTGGAGGCATGTGTGACGACAGAAGAACTGAGATACGATGCCAGTAGCATTCAAGTGCTTGAAGGATTGGAAGCCGTGCGCCGACGGCCGGGAATGTACGTCGGTGGTACGGATATTAAGGCACTCCATCATTTGGTCTACGAGGTCGTAGATAATTCGATTGACGAAGCGCTGGCCGGTGCCTGTACCCGCATCGAGGTGATCATCCATCCCGATCAGAGCGTGACCGTTGAAGACAACGGCCGTGGCATACCGGTGGATATTCACCCGCAGATGAAGAAATCGGCGCTGGAAGTGGTTATGACGACGCTGCACGCCGGCGGCAAGTTCGGCGGTGGCGGGTACAAAGTGTCCGGTGGTCTGCATGGAGTAGGCGTCAGCGCGGTGAACGCGCTTTCCGAATGGTGTGAAGTGGAAGTCAAGCGCAACGGGCAGCGCTATTTCCAGCGCTATGAGCGCGGCTATCCCGTCACGCCGGTGCAAGTGATCGGCAAGGTCAAAGAGCACGAAACGGGAACGAAGACGACCTTCAAATTCGATGCCGAAATTTTCAAGGATGTGGAATATCGCTTTGAGACGCTGGCGCAACGCTTCCGCGAAATGGCCTTTGTCACCCGTGGCGTGACCATTCACTTTGTCGATGAGCGCTCGAATCGGGAGCTGACCTTCTACTTCGAGGGCGGAATCACCTCGTTTGTGCGCTACCTGAACCGCAATCGTCAGGTATTACACCCGGTGGTGTATATCGAAAAGCAGGTGGAAGGGATCGGGATCGAAGCGGCGATTCAGTACACTGACGCCTATACAGAATCGGTGTACTCGTTTGCCAACACCATCAATACTGTGGATGGCGGTACGCACCTAACCGGCCTACGGACGGCGATCACGCGCGTGATCAACGATTATGCCCGCAAAAACGGTCTGTTGAAAGAAAGCGATCCGAATTTCACCGGCGATGATACGCGCGAAGGTTTGACGGCGATTGTGAGCATCAAACATCCCGATCCGCAGTTTGAATCGCAAACCAAGGTCAAACTGATGAATGCCGAGGTGCAAACCTACGTGCAACAGGTGGTGGGCGAGGCCTTTGCCACCTTTTTGGAAGAAAACCCGATGGCCGCGCGCGCCATTGTGCAAAAATGCTTGACTTCTGCCCGTGCTCGCGATGCGGCACGCAAGGCCCGCGATCTGGTGATCCGCAAATCGGCGTTGGAGAGCCTAACCTTGCCCGGCAAGCTGGCCGATTGTTCCGAACGCGATCCGAGCAAAACCGAGCTTTTCATTGTCGAGGGTGATTCGGCCGGCGGTTCGGCCAAACAGGGACGCGATCGCCATTTCCAGGCCATCCTCCCTTTGCGCGGCAAAATCTTGAACACCGAACGCTCACGGCTGGATAAAATCCTGAGCAACAACGAGGTCAAGGCGATCATCTCTGCTCTGGGCACCGGGATCGGCGATAACTTTGACCTTAGCAATCTACGCTACGGGCGCATTATCCTGATGTGCGATGCCGATGTGGATGGCAGTCACATTCGCACTCTGCTGCTGACCTTCTTCTTCCGTTATATGCAACCCCTGATCGAAGAGGGACATCTTTACATTGCTCAGCCTCCTCTCTATCGCATCGCTTGGAAAAATCAGGTACGCTATGCCTATAGCGATGCCGAGAAAGATGAAATTCTGAAATCCTTGGACGGGGAAAAGGTCAACGTGCAACGCTACAAGGGGTTGGGCGAGATGAATCCGCAGCAGCTCTGGGAAACGACGATGAACCCTGAAACACGTACTCTGCTCCTGGTGACAATCGAGGATGCGGCCGAAGCCGATCGCACCTTCGATATGCTGATGGGCGATGCCGTCGATCCACGCCGCCGCTTTATCCAGACCCATGCCAAGGCGGTGCGCAATTTGGACATTTAAAATTCGGAGTACTCTCATTTCGTCTGGAATGAGGTCTCTGCCGCAATGCTCATAATAAGAGCGTAACAGGTTTGGAAAGACGGATTTCTGTGGCGGAGGATGCTGTAAAATGAAAACAGCAGCAAATCCAATGAGTGCAAAATCTCTTAGCACCTATCTTACGTTGGAACGTCTGCTCCAGATAGGAGTGGTTACCTATCAGGCAGTGGCGGTTATCGCGTTACTTGTAGCTTTGTTCCTTTCTAACTCCTGGCTGAATTTACCTTTTCTAGGGGCGTTTTTTGACCCGACGCTGGTTTTTGACGGGGTCGGTCCATCTCCTTCAAGCGTGGAACAATGGCCTCTGCACAGCAAACTGAATCCCGCACGCGGGGACCGTTTGGTGGCGATTCAGGGGCAGGAAATGCGGAACACGCTCCAGCTGGAGCAGGTGCTCGCTCAATATTTTCCCGGCGAGACGGTTGATGTCAAAATCGTCCAACGGGATGGCACAGAAGTTCCCTATTCAATCACATTGCAGATTTTCCCGAATGCCGATCGGGTCAAGTATATTTTCCTGCCTTTTATGATGGCATTCGTCTTCCTGGCACTAGGTTTATGGGTTTTTGGGGTACGTCGCACTGAGTCGGCAGGACGGGCTTTCGCGCTTTTTTCTACATCGCTTGCCCTCGCTGCCGGCTTGCTTTTTGATGTCTATACCACCCATCGCCTAATCTATCTGTGGATCATGGCTGTTGTCGTCGCCGGCGGAGCGTTGGTGGACCTGGCGTTTTCTTTCCCGCGTGAAGCAGGTTTTGCGCGCTCGCACCCCTATTTGCGCTGGATTGGCTACATCCTGGCTTTTCTCCTGGCGTTGAATGCTTGGCTAAAAAGCTACGATTATGCCCACCCTTATGATTACGTGCCGGCGTGGCGCTATGCTTATCTCTTTGCCGGCCTGATGCTTTTCGTTTTCTTGGGGCTAAACATATACCATTTGCTAAGCACCCGTTCACCGGTGATCAAAGCCCAGGCACGTATGGTTTTCTGGGGCGCAACGCTCGGATTAGGACCTGTAGCCACCTGGGCACTTCTGACCGCACCGTTCAATTTGCCTTTTTCTCCCTACCTATTCCTTCCTATGGTTCTCTTTCCAATCAGTCTGGGGTACGCCATTCTACGGTTTCGCGTTCAAATGATGGATCGCTGGTTGCGTCAGGGGGTGGTTTACTTGCTGATTGGTTCCGCTATCGTTCTTGGGTATGCTCTGCTGGTGACCGGTGCAAGCCTAGTCTTCAGCGATGTTGTGCGCGCGAATCATCCTCTCCTCGTAGGCTTCATTGTCTTTCTATTGGCGATTGCCTTAGAGCCTATGCGTACTCAGGCCCAGGAGCTGGTGGATAGGCTCTTTTTCCGCGGGCAAGCTCTTGCCGAAAAAGTGCTCGAAAATTTTGGGCATGAACTTACCCAAATTTCGAATATCCAAGATGTTTATAATGTCTTGTACAAGCATATTCTGGAAGTACTTGATTCGACATCCGTTCACCTTTTTCTCTACGATCCGCTGGCGGAACAATTTGTTGCTCTCCCCGATCAAAGTGGCCGTCCGACCACCGATGTCCGTTTTCCCTTGAACAGCCCTCTTAGAGAATATTTTCAGCGGGAGCAATTACCCCTTTATCTGGAACAGGACAATATTCCTCCGCGCCTGATCCTGGATCGTAGCCGTTTCATCCTGTTGGGAGCTTCGCTCTTCGTCGGTTTAAAGGTCAGAGAACAGTTATTGGGATGGTTCGCATTAGGTCCTCGCAAGGATGGGAGACCTTATTTGCCTCGGGATTTGGCATTTTTGGAACGCTTATCTGATTTGGCGGCGATAGCTATTGAGCAGGTGCGAACGGTGGCCGACCTGGAACGACGGATGCAGGAGATGAATGTACTCACTCGCGTTTCTCAAGGGGTGAATGTGACATTGGCTTTCGATGACGTGCTGGAACTGATCTACGCACAGACCACGCAGATCATTCCGGCCACCGATATGCACATCATGCTATATCATCCCGAAGGGAAGTACTATTACTACGCTTTTTACGTTGAAAATGGGGAACGCTTACGGCACCGTGAAAACGTGCCGTTGGGTGCAGGGCTCGGGCTCAGCCCGGTGGTCATTGAACGTGGTCGCCCATTGCAAACCCAGGATTACCTCAGCGAGTGCCAAACGCGTCATGTGACTCCCACCGATCGGAATTTTCGGGCTTGGATGGGTGTGCCACTGAATGCCGGCCCTCGTACCATCGGAGCTTTAAGCCTGGCGCATCGCGAGCCGGGGATTGTCTATACTCGCCAACAAATGGATCTCCTCCAGGCAATTGCCGATCAGATGGCCGGCGCGATTGTCAAGGCTCAATTGCTTGAAGAAACGCAGCGCCGTGCCCAGCAGCTAAGCATCTTGAACGAACTCACCCGCCAGCTCACATCTACCCTGGAGCTAGAGCCCCTACTGCATAAAATCCTGGAGAGCGCAGTTAATATCTTGAACTGCGAGGCCGGTACTCTCTTCTTACTGGATGAGGCTACCGATGAACTGGTTTTCCGCGTGGTGATCGGGCCGGCAGCAGAGACGCTGGTGGGAACTCGCCTGCCGCGTGGGAGTGGGATTGCCGGCAGGGCCGTTTTGGAACGCAAGGCGCTGATCGAAAACGAGGTCGAACAGGATCTTGCCTGGGATGCCTCTGCCGATCGGCACACCGGTTTTCACACCCGTAGTGTGCTGGCCGTGCCACTGGAATTAAAAGAGCATGTGATCGGCGTATTGGAAGTGATCAATCGTCGCGATGGATTGCCGTTCCGCGAGGAGGATGCTACTTTGCTCACAGCCTTTGCTGCCCAAGTGGCTGTGGCAATCGAAAACGCGCGCCTTTATACCCTTACCGATCAGGAGCTCAATGCGCGTGTGGAAGAGCTCTCTGTGCTCCAGCGCATTGACCGGGAGCTCAATGCTAGCCTGGATATCCAGCGTGCCATGCGTATCACCTTGGAATGGGCCATGCGACAGAGCGGTGCCGAAGCGGGATTGATCGGTATGCTCCGAGAAGATGGTCTACATATTATGGCGCAGGATGGCTATGGCGACCGTCTGAGTGCCTATGAGCAGGCGCCCATTCCTACCGATTTGCCGCGTCTGCGTGAGGTGATTGAGAGTGGGCAGGCCATGCGCTTTACTCTTGACCCGGAACTCGGTGGCGGTTTTCTGCCGACCGCTCGTACTCAGATCATTGTCCCTATTCGCCGTGAAGCAAAAGTAATCGGTATGCTGATCTTGGAGCATCGCCAGGATAGCAGACAGCAGGAAGAGTTGAACTTCCTTTCCCGTCTGGCCGATCACGCTGCAATTGCCATCGCGAATGCCCAGCTCTATGCTGAAGTGCAGGCCGCCAATCTGGCCAAGAGCGAGTTCGTCTCGCTGGTCGCCCACGAATTGAAAAACCCGATGACCTCGATCAAAGGGTATACAGAACTTTTGGCCAGCGGGGCCGTTGGGCCGATCACCGAGATGCAGGCGAACTTCTTGAATACCATTCGGGCCAACGTTGAGCGCATGGCTACGTTGGTTTCGGATCTCAACGATCAATCCAAGATCGAGGCCGGGCGTCTGCGCCTGGATTTCCGCGCCGTGGATGTAGCCGAGGCGGTCAACGAGGTTTTGCGCTCCACTCAGCGACAGATCGAGGAGAAGAAACAAACGATAGAATTGCGCCTCCCATCTGAACTGCCACCGGTCTGGGCGGATCGCACACGGTTGGTACAAATCCTGGTCAATTTGGTGAGCAATGCCAACAAATATACCCCTGAAGGAGGGCATATCATCATCGGGGCCGAGGCCACCAATAACCAATGGGACCCGACCGGCGCAGAGCGGGTTGTTCATATCTGGGTACAGGACAATGGGATTGGTATTAGCATCGAAGATCAGAAAAAACTCTTCCAAAAATTCTTCCGTTCGGAAGATCCCAAGGCGCGCGAGGCACCGGGCACCGGCCTGGGATTGAACATCACCAAGAGTTTGGTGGAACTCCAAGGCGGACGGATCTGGTTCCAGAGCGAATATCGCAAAGGAACTACTTTCCACTTTACCATTCCGGTCGCAGAAAGGTGATCTATGACATTCGTGGCGGCAATCGGCGTGGCTACAGGCTTAGATGGGCGTGAAAGTGGGCTCCAGGCTACCCATCAGGCATTGCGTAAACTCGGCAACCTTTCTCCTACTCTTGGATTCGTCTTTGCCTCGCAAGAATACACGGCTCGCGAAGTGGTGAGTGGTGTCGGAAGCTTGCTTGGCGAAGTACCGTTTATTGGCATGAGTTCACCCACTCTTTTGAGTTCCGAGGGCCTCCATTCCTACTCCGTCATCGTCGCTTTGGTGGCTTCTAGTTCTTTTCGTGCTGAATCCATCTGGCTGCCGGGCTATGCTCAATCGGCTTCTGAAACGGCCCAACGTTTGAAAGCCCTTGTTCAGCGGACGTCCAATCCACAGGCTCTGCTGTTTTTCGCCGATGGTTTTACCGGAAACATCGAACAGCTTTGTGCTTCTCTAGAAATTCCCAATGTACCAGTCGTTGGTGGGCTTTCATCCGGTAACGCGAATACGCTTTCGACTTTTGTGTTGGCGAACCTATTCCAGGGTGGCGGTGCGCTGGCGGCCATGGTCCTTCGCGGCGAAATGCGGATGGGCGTTGGTTATGCCCATGGTTGGCAAGCGGTGGGAAAACAGTTTCGGATTACCCGTTCACGCGGTTTCTGGCTGCGAATGCTCGATGGTCGCCCGGCCTCCGAAGCCTATGCCCAGCTCTTTGGGCATCCGGCGCGTGAGTGGTCTTTCCCGCCTCTAAACACCCTTGTACGCATGTATCCGATCGGAGTGATCCGAGAGAACGAGACGTTGGTCCGCTCTCCCATCCGCGTAGAAGCGGATGGCAGTTTCCGCTTAAACCTCTCGGTGGAAGACGGCAGCGATGCGCTCCTGTTGATCGGTAATCAAGCCGCCTGCCGACAGGCTATTCTGGACGCGGCACATCAGGCCCAACAGGGACTCGGAGATGCCCAACCCGGCCTGATCCTGCTCTTGGTCGATCAGGCCTGGCATATGCTCCTGCGTGCCTTCCCTGGCCTTGAAGTGCAGGTCCTACAAGAGGTTTTCGGCCAAGATGTTCCGATCGCCGGTGCTTATACTTTAGGGCAGATCGTTCCTCCCATGACTTCACCGTTCCCACTGGCTTTGAATCAGCACATTCTGGTGATCGCCTTGGGATAATAGCTGCCGAGACGCTCGATCCCCTGCAACTCGGTTACAATTTGCCCATGCGTTTTGATATCTTTACCCTTCTGCCAGAAGTCTTCCCGGCCTATTTAACCAGCAGCATGCTCCAGCGGGCCCAGGAACGGGGGATTCTGGAAGTTCATCTGCATAATATCCGAGATTACACACACGATCGTCATCGCACGACGGATGACCTGCCCTATGGCGGCGGAGGGGGAATGGTGATGAAACCGGAGCCGATCTTTGAGGCCGTGGAGAGCGTGCTGGGGAGTTCGCGACCGGCACCATGCCCGATTATCCTGCTGACGCCACAGGGACGGCTCTTTACCCAAAAAGTGGCCATCGAGCTAGCCGCTTACCCCCGCCTGGCGCTGATTTGTGGACGCTATGAGGGAGTAGATGAGCGCGTGCGCCAATATCTGGCTACCGATGAAATTTCGATCGGCGATTTTGTGCTCACCGGCGGAGAACTGGCCGCGTTGGTGATCATTGATGCCGTTACCCGCCTGCTGCCGGGCGTTTTGGGCGATCCAGATGGCGCCTGGGATGATTCCCATGCCAGCGGTTTGCTGGAATACCCTCACTACACCCGCCCGCCGGAGTTCCGCGGCTGGCGTGTGCCGCAGGTCTTGCTTTCCGGCAATCATGCCGAGATTGCCCGTTGGCGACGGAGGGAGGCGCTTCGACGTACCCTGCTACGTCGTCCCGACCTGCTGGAATCGGCAGCTCTTACCGAGGAAGATCGACGCACCTTGCTAGAATTGCAAAAGGAATCGGCCGAAAATGCATCCGAAGGCGAGTCGCCGTAAGCCCTCTCCGTCACCCGATCACGCTGTGCCCAAAACTTGTATTCTGGAGTAAACAACGTGCCCAATCGGCGCATATTCTCTCCTGGAGGTCATCCTGATGTCCCCTCGTTTCTCTTTTTTCAAGATCTTTCTACTGGGGTTCGGTTTCTTTGGTGTGAGTGTGGTATGGGGCATATATAATGCCTTTGTGCCGATTTTCCTGGCTGAGCGCTTTCACCTGGCGCCGGCGGTGATCGGTTTCTTTATGACGCTGGATAACATCGCCGCGCTCTTCATCCAGCCGCCGGTCGGCGCTTGGTCCGATCGGCTGCGCACGCCCTTGGGCAGAAGATTACCGTTCATGGTCCTGGGTGCGCCGATCTCGGCAGTAGCCTTTGGGCTCATTCCGATCGCAGCGACCCTGCCGTTTTTCGTCGCTTGCACTTCGACCCTGCTCCTGAGCATGGCCTTCTGGCGCACACCGGTTGTGGCGCTGATGCCCGATATTACTCCTTCCCCCTATCGCTCGCAGGCCAACGGGATTGTGAACTTTATGGGTGGTGTGGGTGCTATCCTTTCCTTTCTGGCCGGGGGCGCGCTCTATCGTCTCAATCCAAGCTACCCCTTCTGGATGGGTTCCGGGTTGGTGATCTTTGCGCTGATCCTGGTCTTGCTCTTCATTCGAGAGCCAAAGGAGATCGAGAACCCGGCAGAGGCCCAGCCGGGGATGCTGGCGAGCCTGCGCGAGGTCCTGAACGATCGCGATAAGAGCGCTCTGCGCCTTTTCCTGGCGATTTTCTTTTGGTTCCTCGGTTTTACCGCCATTGAGGCCTTTTTCACCCTCTATGCCAAAAATCACCTGGGGTTGAATGAGGCCGATGGCAGCCGCCTATTGGGGCATCTTTCCCTGTTCTTTGTGCTTTTTGCGCTCGTTTCGGGATTCATCGGAGGAAGGATCGGGCGACGGCGCACGATCAGCCTGGGTTTGCTGCTGCTAACAGGCGTGATTGCCACGATTTACTTCCTGCCGCCCGCTACGCTGACGACGGTGGTGGGGAAACTGCCCGTGCTGGGCACCATCCCTATCCTGAGCTTGTTGCTGATGGGTGGTGGGATCGGCTGGGCGTTGATCAACATCAATTCGCTGCCCATGGTGGTGGATATGACGGATGCCGCGCGCATCGGGACCTATACCGGCTTGTACTACCTGTTTTCCACCCTTTCGGCAATTGCCGGGCCGAATGTGAACGGTTTGGCCATTCAGCTGATGGATAAAAATTACAACGTGATCATGCTCTTGGCCCCGTTCTTCATGCTGGTGGCCTTCTGGTTGATGTGGGGTGTGCGGCGCGGCGAGGCGCAGGTGGTGGAGGCAGTTTATGCGCGCTGAAGTGGTCTCGATTCACATCACCCCTCAGGCCGGCGGCGAGATGCAAGAGGTCCCTGCAGTCGAGGCGGTGGCCGGCCAAGGGTTGAAAGGGGATCGCTACTATCGGCGTGAGGGGACATATTCTGGCAAGAAGGATGACCTGCGTCAGGTGACCTTAATCGAGATCGAGGCGCTGGAAGCGCTGGAGCGAGATTATCATCTCTCGCTTTCGCCGCGTGAAAGTCGCCGCAACATTGCGACGCGTGGCGTGGCACTAAATCATCTGGTCGGAAAGCGCTTTCGCGTTGGGGAGGCGCTTTTGCTAGGGGTTGAACTGTGCGAGCCATGCGGTTACCTGGAGCAGAAAACAGGCAAGCCGGTGCGTTTAGGGTTGATCCATCGTGGCGGCCTACGGGCACAAATCCTGGAAGGTGGCCTGATCCGTGTGGGTGATGCGATTCAGGTGCTGGACGAGTGAGTCTGCTGCGCGGGTTACTCCTGTTTTCGCTTTTGCTTTCTGCTTGTGCTCCTTCTTTCCGGGATTGTGCGCAGGAAAAGATCCTCTGCGCGGCGATCCTTTTTCACCCCTGGGAGGCAGAGCCGATTGGTGAACAAGCCTGGCAGGCGCTGGAAGCGGCACAACGCAGCGGGCGACTACAAGGCGTTTGGCACATTTCTGTTCAGGATAGCCGCGATCGCGAGCGTGAGCTGCGCTGGATGGCAGAGCGAGGAGTGGATATCCTGATCACTCCCGGCGCAAGCTGGGGCGAAGCAACACAGGCAGTAGCGCAGGCTTTTCCCCAACAGCGTTTTATCGCCATTGATCAGGATTCCTTGGAACAGGCCAACTTGCCAAACCTGACCTTGATCCGCATCCCGTATGACCAGATGGGGTTTCTGGCCGGTGCTTTGGCGGCGCGCCTAAGCCGGACCCGACGCGTGGCGGCAATCTGTGAAACCGACTCTATCCCGGCAATGCGGCAGGCTTGTGATGGGTTCGTGCGAGGCGCCTCGTTTGCTGTGCCCAATGTGTTCGTTTACCGTAAACATCGCCAAGGCTCGCGCGATCTGTTTTTTCAGGATGAAGCATGGGGGCGAGAAACGGCGGATCGGTTCATCCGTGATGGGGCAGATGTGATCTTTGCCATCGGCGGCGCCACGGCGCGGGCAGCGCTGGAACAGGCCGCGGCAGAAAAGGCGTTGATCATCGGCGGCGGGGTGGACCTTTACGATACCCTGCCAACGCTGCAGAGACGTTGGGTCGGCGCACCGTTGCCAGAGGTCCAACCTGCGCTCGCCGCACTTTTGGCGGGTGATATGGCTGCTTGGCCTGTGGTGGTGGATGGGCAGATCACCTGGGCGCCGTTCCGCGGGTACGGCGAGTCCTTGCCCCTTTCTTTACGCGCCGAGATGGAACTTTTGCGTTTGCAGCTTCAGGAAGGGACAATTCGGACCGGCCTTGCTCCTTAGCCATTTGCAATGCCCGGCGCAGGGCTTGCAGTTCGGCGGTGGTGAGGAAACGCCATTCGCCGGGCTGCAGGCCTTGCAGGGTGAGAGGGCCGATGGCCACGCGCACCAAACGTAGCGTCGGTAGGCCGACGGCGGCGGTCATATGGCGGATTTGGCGCTTTTTTCCTTCGCGTAGGCGGATTTCTAGCCAGCTTGTCGGCCCGTGGGGTGTGACTGGCTTCGGACGAGGCGGGAGATCGGGCTCCGGGATGAGGCGCACTTCGGCCGGGCGGGTGCGGTAGCCCCGGATGAGCACCCCACGGCGTAAGGTCTCCAGGGCTTCTTCGGTGGGAATCCCTTCTACCTGGACGTAGTAGGTTTTCGGCAGGTGATAGTGCGGATGGGTCAGTCGGTGGATCAGATCGCCATCATCGGTGAGCAAGAGAAGGCCCTCGGAATCGCGATCCAATCGCCCGGCGGCATAGACTCCCGGAATCGAGATGCAGTCCTTGAGCGTAGGATGCCCGGTACCTTCATCGGTGAAGCTGGAGAGATACCGTAGGGTTTGTAAAAGAAGCAGGGTGGGCATTCTAACGCTTCCAGCGTCCTAACAGGTTGAGGATCAGGGTGAGGAGGATGGAAAGTAAAATCGAAGTGGCCAGGGGAAAGTAAAAGGTGAAATTTTCCTTTTCAATGCGGATATCGCCAGGTAGGCGTCCTAAGGGGATGTTCAACCGTCCGAAAAGGTAAATGCCGCCGGCCAGGAGAATGAGGAATACTCCGGCCACAAAGAGGAAGCGAGCAAGGTTATCCATCATGGTGACCTCCAAAGCATGCCAAGCATAACCGAAGGCAAGTTTGCATCGCAGAGGGTGGCCCACCCAGTTTTATGGTGGGCGATCTTCGCTATTGCCACTAGTGCGTTTTTCCAAACACCATGCCGTGCTGTGCGGGCAAATAGAGATCGCACGTTTGATCGGGTAGGACCTCGGCGCGACCTTCGCCTAGCAGAATGCTCCAAGCGTTGCCGGAGAGATTCAGCCCATTCAGGGGAAAGCGCACATGTCGCGCTTCTTTCGCCGCGTTCCAGGCGATCAGCAAACGCTCCTCTAGCAATTGACGGGCCACCACAACCACATCTGCATCGGCATATACGACCTGCGTTGTGCCGCGTCGCAGAGCGGGGTGCATTTTTCGTAAAGCAACGCAGGTTTTCAAATAGGCCAGCAGGTCGCGATCCCAACGCTCTGGAGATTGCCAAGGGAAGGATTTGCGACAATCCGGATCGTGCCCTCCATCCAGGCCGATCTCGTCGCCGTAATAGACGCACGGTGCACCGGGATAGGTGAAGAGGGTGAGCCAGGCCAGCTTGAGCGCTTGACGATCGCCGCCGACGGCGGTCAAAAAGCGTGGGGTATCGTGGCTATCGAAAAGGTTGAGCTGGGCTTGGACGATTTGGGGGTGATACCATGTGGCGATCTCCTGCCAGCGCCGGGCGAATTCGCGCCCGTCAATGGGGTAAATGCGCGGCCCATAGCCGGCTTTGCAAATTTCGCGCAGATTCAGGGTATTACGGCCAAAGAACGAGATACAGGCTTCGCCGATCGGGTAGTTCATCACAGCGTCGAACTGATCGCCGCGCAGCCAGCGATCGGCGCGTTCCCAAATCTCACCGACGATATAAGCATCTGGATTAATCGTCTTGACCCGCTGACGGAATTCCTGCCAGAAGGAATCATCATCAATTTCGGCCGGCACATCCAGTCGCCAGCCATCAATCCCAAAGCGAAGCCAATGCTCGGCCACGCCAAAGATGAACTCGCGCACAGCCGGCGTATTGGTATTGAATTTGGGTAGGGCCGGCAAATTCCACCAAGCGCGATAGCCGATCGCCGTCAGACTATCTTCGCCCTGGCGCAAGGCCTTTTCTTCCCCTGCGTGCGGATAGGCACCCCAGGGCTTTTTTCGCTGCAGGCGTTGCGGATCGAAGAAGAACCAATCCACGTACGGCGAACCATCTCCGTTTTCGAGCACATGATGAAACTGCCAAAAGCCACGCGAGGCATGGTTGAACACCCCATCTAGCACCACACGGATACCACGCTGATGGGCTTCATTCAGCAAATGGTGGAGTGCTTCGTTGCCGCCGAGGAGCGGGTCTACGTTATAGTAATCGTAGGTATGGTAGCGGTGATTGGAGGCCGAAGCAAAGATCGGGTTCAAATAGAGTGCGGTGATGCCGAGGTCCTGTAGGTAATCCAGGTGTTCGGCAATGCCATAAAGGTCGCCCCCTTTGAATCCATAGATCGTGGGGGGGCTATCCCAGGGCTCAAAGTGCAGGCCGCAGCGATCCAGTCGCTCGCTACGGGCAAAACGATCGGGAAAAATCTGGTAGAAAATCGCGTCTTTGACCCATTCAGGTGTGCGGATTTCAGTCATAGGGCCTCGAAAAGATGACAGTCACTGAAAAGTGACTGTCATCAGGAAAGTGGGATGAAAAGCAAGCCTATTTTTTACTCGCAAAAGCAGCAATTGGGCAAAGTCATCGGGCCCCAGAGAGGCGAGATCGGCGGTGGTGGAAGGATATTGTGAGAGCAATTCTTCTTGCGTTGGTGTGCCATCCCAGGCCAGATCAATGATGCGCGTGTGATTGGTATCCTTCGGACCGCCGCCCAAGCGCCATTGGGACGCCGAGGGTTCCACATCCCGCACACGCCACACACCGGTGGAAGGGAACCCTTCCTGGCTCAAGACCACTGCCAGGTACCCCCACTGTGCCGGATCTCCTTCACCAAAAGCCTGACGTGGCACCCGCAGTGTGACCGTGCGCGCTGCCGGGTCAACGATGATCTTGAACGAAACGCCCGTCACCTGCTTCGGCGCTCCGCTTTGCGGATCGGGGGCTAGGACCTGGGGCGTCCAGCCTTCAGCCCAAACGGCATAGTCCCAGCCGTTGCCGGTGCTCAGCGCTGCATTGCGACCGGGCAAGAGCAGGCGCGCTCCGCTCCCCGCGCCGGGGTCTTTATCTATATACACGTCCAGCGTTTGGAGGGCCAGATTATTGGGTGAGCCCCATGGGTTTGGAATCGGCCCGTAGAAAGTGAATTTGAAGATTAGATTTTTCTCGTCGTAGGCTACGCTGAAGGTCTTGAGATCGAAGACCTGGGGCTTGAAGACGGAATCGGTCGGGTAGGTGTAACTCCCGGGGCCGTGATCATCGTGTTCTGGATCGTTGACTTCGAGGATCACGGTCGAGATGCCGAGATCGGGCAGGACAATTTGGGCTGGGCCTTGCAAAGGCAGGATGCTGCCGGCCGGCTCGATGGTCACCACCATGCGTAGGTCATCGCCGGCTTCGAGCTCGCCCAGGGCTTCCCAAGGGATGGCGGCCTCAAAGGTCTGGGAGCCCTGAGTGGCCTTTCCCAGGGGTTTATCCTCCTTCCAGCCATCCTTACCCGGCCGATAGGCCAGCAATTGCTGCCCATCCCACTCAAAGAGATGGGTTGCGGCCAGACCGAGCAGAAGCGGATTTTGCGGATCGCGAGAAACGGCCAACACTTGATCGCCGCGCGGCGAGGCGATATAGATGCCAATGCGCGCGGCCGGCGGCAGAGATTGGGAGTAATTCAAACGAATGTAGAGTGCCGAAGCGTCAAAAGCATAGGCCAGGTTTAGACCGGCAGCCTGAGCACCGCTGGTGAACAGGGCAGCGTTGGCCCATTCGCCGGGTTCATCGATCCCGTCAATCTTTGGTGTGGAGAGCCCTCTGACTTCCTGCTCCGCCTTGGCCGGTTTTTTCGGAATAATCGGCACGTTGACATAAGCCGGCACAGGCTCACCCAGCGACTCGTATACCTTCGCCAGTAGAGCCCGGAAGCCTTGATCGAAGTATTCATCCTGTCCGGAATCCTGGTCGCTACCATACCACCAGAACCAATCCGAACCTTCGGCCAGATACATGTAATCCAGAGCCTGAGCGATGGCCTCTGGGCTGGCCTGGCGCGTCTTGCTAATATCGTATTTGGAGAGATCGTAGCGTGCCTGAGCCAGGTAATTCCATGCCTGCTTCTCTTCCGGCTCGCCGATCCAGGTATCGTAATTCGGGCTGAACCAAGCACCAGGGAAGAGTTTTTCCAGCGTGCGCTGCTCCGGGAACATGGCCAGATACTCGGAAGGAGTGACGGTCTTAATCGTCTGGCTTTCGGAAAGCAGGCGATAAAGCGTGTTCAGGAATAGCTTCCCATCGTTTTCGTAATATTCCCAGGCGTTTTCCCCGTCTAGGATAATGCTAACAATGTGGGGACCCTGAGCGCCTTCTGCTTTAAGCCGGGCGCGAATGTTTTCCAAACGGTTGATCAGGTCTTGTGCGGCTTTATCGCCGGGCATGCCGGAATAGGTGAAACCGACCTTATCGGAGAGCGTCCAATCGCGGAAGAAGACGGCAACCTTAGCGCCGGTTTTCTGATCCACGACGTAATACGGGCGATAGAGGGCATCGGCTTCCTGGACTGTTTCGCGGTTATCGCGGGTGAAACTGCCGAGGCCGAGCGATTGCGCCAGCACCGGCTCACCGGTAGCCATCCATTGATAGCCGGCGCGTGCCACCAGCGGAACGATCTCTTGTGCCACGGCACCTTCCCCCGGCCATAAGCCGCGCGGTTTGCGACCAAAATGTTGCTCGTAGATCTCCACACTGCGCTTCAGATGAGCAATGGCGTCATTCGGGTAAGAAAAGCGTTGCGGCATTTCCGCATCGGGGTTGCCGATTAATGCCAGGTTGGTATCGTAAATCAGAGGAAGGATCGGATGTGCATAGGGTGTAGTGGTGATCTCGATTTGCCCGCGATCTTGCAGTTCCTTGTGAATGGCGATCACCTGGGCCAGGATACGGCGCACCTCGTCGAAGGGTAGTCCCCCTTTTAAGAGCAGTTAGCGCTTCAAAGGGATAGTCATGAGCAGTTCCTTTACACTCCAAATGTGATCGGTAAGTGCAGCGGCCATCGCAGGCGTGCGTGGAATCCATTTGTGCCCTGGGACATCCGAAACTGGCTGGCGCAGGCTCTTGTGAGGCCTCACGAGATTGTAGTAAGCGTCTTCCCAAGTCGCAGCCGCACGACATATACCTCTTGTAACGCATGCTCTCAAGAGGGAGACTACCTCTTCTTCTCCTGAAATAATAATGTTGAAGTTTTAGATACGTATGGTACAGTGAAACAG
>JBBIGZ010000011.1:0-55903 GCA_037447295.1 Chloroflexota bacterium
TCGCCGCGCCCAAACGGCAGTGGCGTGCCGCTCAAGGTCTTGAAAAAGCCGCTCACTGCCCAAGCCAGGCGTTGCAGCACGTTTGCCCCCTCGATCACACCGCCGGGAGCTGCCAAGCGCTGAAAGCCCTGATAGAGCATGCGCACTGTCCCCAGGTTGCCCAGCAGCACCATCAGCGCGCTGCCCAGCCCGCCGCCTAGCCAACACACCTCCACTTCCTGCTTCTCCAGCAGGTTCCAGAGGATGGTAAACACGCTCAGCGCCACCAGCGCGAACAGCGTCGGCAGGATGAAGTTATAAGCGATCGAAGGCACAATCCCCAGTAGCTTCACCGGCATTCCCACCAGCACAAATCCATAGTAGTAGTAATTGATGTAGCCATCCGCGTACCACGGGTCATAGGGTGGGAAGACCGTGCTCTTGATCACTGCGTTGAAATACGAAAAATCCATCGGACGCTCGCCGCCTTTGGCCGGATGCCAGAGATCTGGATTGCCCAGGCGGATCAGGAGATCGATCAGGAAAAACGCCAAGAACACGATCTCGGCCCGGGCAAAGTGCCGCCATCGCGCTTTGATCTCGGCCCCTAGCTCACGCCGCTCGCGCCAGGAACACGCCAGGGCTACCACCATTAAAAGGGCCAAGATGGCGCCGAGGCTTAAGCGTGTCACCGGCATTCCTAGCGAGCCACTCATCCAGGCCAGCCAGGCGAAGAGCACCAGGCCAAACGTGCGTCCCAGCGCATAGCCGCGATCCTCCAAACCCGGCAGGATGTGACGCACCAGCGGGTAACTCAGCGCGCCCAAGGCAAAGATGAAGAAATACCAGAGAAGCAAACCGATCCAAGGATAGCGGTTCTGTATCCACTCGTAGCGGAAGAGATCCGACCACGTGCCGCCGGCGCGTTGTCGTTCCAAAAGTTGCGGAGGCAAGAGCAGGCTCTTATAACGGCTGGCCTGCTTGGGGGTCAGGTGGACTACGTTGCTCAGGTCCACGCTTCCCAGAACCTGCCGCACGATGGCCGGATCGTAATCGGCGCGTTTTTGAAAGATCAGCACCTTTGGATGATCGTAGACGGTGAAAGCCTCTTCGGCAAACTGATCGTTAATCCGCCAGGGACCCAATTGCGGGAAGGACTCGAAGACGGCCACCAGATCAAAGCCCAACTGCCCCTGAAACATGCCTGGCCGGGCGACGTTGTAGCACCCGATCACATCTTTTTCTGCTGGGCAGCCGATCAGGGCGCGGTAATAGGCGCTGGTTAGCGGGTAACGCTCCGGCAGGCGTGGAATGGAGGCCCATTGACGATTGGATGTGATCAGGATGTAATCCCCTTGGTTGAGGGTTTCGATAAAACGGGCGATCTTCTCGGCGTTATCCTCCCAATAGAGCTCCAGGTTCAGCCCGTAGTAGATGCCACCGAAGCCATCGTAGATACCCAGGCGCAGTGGTAGGCCATCATCCCAAGAAGATTCGTTGATCAGGGCCGCGCCGCTGAGCTGCAGGTTCCCTGAAGCCCAAATGCGCAGGTAGTAGGTGCGTCCTTTTTCGAGCAGTGGCGGCTGGGGGAGCGGCAATCGCGCTTCGGCGCCGCGGATGTCGCTACGGGGGATCCAGTCTCCCGTAGCCGTGATCCGAGCCACGCTTTGTTCCGGCGGGGTGTTCGGCTCCGGGCTGAGGATTAGCTCAAGGGTCTGAGGAGCCAAGGTCGCGGCGATATGTGGGATATAAATCTCCTCCAGCCTTCCGCTCACTTGCGGCACAAAGGCCAGGATCTGTTCGTCGGTGGTGACCATGCCGCCAAAAGCCAAGGGTTGCTGATAAATGCCCTGATCGGTGGCGATGCGCAGGTTGATCGGGCCGGGGATGTGGGCGTAAATCCAGCGCGTGGCGGCGACGCGGGTGTGAGGGCGGGTATAGATGCCGGTGAAGGCCAGCGCCCAGGCGCAGGTGCCGAGCGTGACCATGACCAAGAGGGTGATGCTGAGCGCGGTGCGCAGGCGCGGGGAAAGGCGCAAGCCTTGCAGGCTCTGTGGCAGGCCTTCCAGCAGGAACCAGGCGGCTATCAGCTCCAGCCAGGGGTAGATCGGCAGTTGGTAGCGCATGGTGGGGTTGAAAGCCAGCGATTGCCAGGTGAAATAGAGTGCCGTCCAGCCCCAGAGCAAGGCCCATTCCAGCCGGCCGTGCCAGATGCGCCAGAGCAGGAGTAGGAAGCCTCCCCAGGCGCTCAGGCCGAGTGGTAACCCCAGCCCCCAGAGGGTGAGATTTTGCGCCGAAAAGAGACGAGAGCGCCGTGCCCATTGCAGTGCGAAGGGTACATCGGCATCGCCGCTGGATTGGGAGGCCAGCTCACGCAGGTTGCTCATCCAGAGTGGGTTCAGCCCCAGGCCATCGAAGGCATAGGGCTGGAAAAGGCGGAAGGCGAGCAGTGTGGTGAATCCTCCAGCGAAGAGGTAGAGCAGGGAACGCGAATCCTCCAACAAGTGAAGCAGACCGTGCCACAGGTTCCTGGTTTCCGTGGCCCGCGTGGCATGCAACCAAAGCGCAGCCGGGAGCACAATGGCCAGCGCCACGGCGTTGATCTTGGAGGCCATTGCCATGCCCAGCGCCAGGCCAAAGCCCAGGCTCAGGCCCAGCAGGCGATCGCGGTGCAGGGGGATAAGTTCTGCCGACGGCTCGCTCAGCGTGATCTCCACTGCCAGGTAGAGCGCCAGGCTCATGAAGAAGACCAGGGCGGTATCGGTAGTGAAGAAGTGAGATTGCTGGATCTGCATCACGGCCAGCGCCGAGAAAGTGGCAGCCAACAAAGCTACCTTTGGGCTGAAGAGCCGCCGGGCTACCAGGTAGAGGATCAGGATGGTGCCTAGGTCGGCTAGCGCGGAGACCTGTCGCCCTACGAGGTGCACCTGATCGTAGCCCGTTTGGTGCAGGAGCTCGGCCAGGTAGCGTACGATGAAGATCGGCAGGGTGCCGTAGACAAAGAAGCCATAGCCGCGGTTGTGCGGATTGAGCGGCGAGGTTTTTGTATCGAAGGATTCGCGCAGGCTCAACCAGCGCTGATTTTCCGGCGGGCAGATCTCGACCGGCATTTCGCGCTGCAGACAGGTTTTCACCTGCAGGGCCGATTCGACCATGGTCAAAAAGCGCTCATCCGGATGGAGATGCTGATTTTCATCCCAGTTCAGGCCGATGGAGCGCAAAACGGCGGCCAGCAATAAAACCAGCAAAAACAGAAAGTCGTATAGATAGCGTCTCATGGCACGTAGAAAACGTAAAAGTCGTGTCCTTCGGTTTTGGATGGGAAGCGACGCACGATGCCTTCTGGATAGAGCTGACGGAGTTTTTCGGCGGTGGCTTGGTCATCCGGGTGGTAAATAAAGAGCTTTGGCGGAGGGACGGCCAGGCTTTGTTCGAGCTGATCTGGCCAGAGGGCAAAATCGCGGTTTGGAATGCCGGCCCAGACGCCCGGCAGGCGCGTATCCACCCAGTGGGGATAGGGCACAATCCAAGCGCTATCGGTGGTGCCGCTGAGCAGGGCAAATTGTTTGATCACCGCGCCCATTTCGGATGAATTCCACGTTCCCAGGCGATATTGGTACTCGAAGGTCTGGAAAGTGAGCGAGTAGTTTTGTCCGAGGGAGAGAAGGAGCAAAAAGGCAAATATTCCCTGTGCCGACCGTGATCGCCCTTCTGCTTCCAACCGGCGCAGGAAGGCATCCAGCGCCAGTGCGATGACGATAAAGACAATGATATAGACCCCACCGGCACGATTGGGGGCCGGGTTTTCTTCCGGAAAAGCCAGCGAAAGCGTGGATGGCAGCTGTAGGATCGGGATGGCGAGGAGCAGGAACAAATCCTGCCATTGCCGTTGCCGCAGGTAGCGCCAGAGCAGGAAGAGCACGCCAAAGAGCAGGAAGACCGCTCCTACCAGGTCCAGTGCCGGGCGATGCGGGATGGAAACGACCCAGATGTTGCCGTCATCCCAGTGGAACATGAGCAGGGCATGCCCGACGTTCTCTAGGAAGATCAACGGCCAGGCGCCGGGGATGTTCGTCTCCTGCGAGGTCAGGCGGGAAAAGGCACGGTAGGCGAAGATCTGCGGATTTTCCAGCGCGTAGCGCAGGAGGGGCAGGAAGACGAGCAACGCGGTGACGGCGATCAGCAGGAGGCCGAAGATCGCCTGGCGGCGCGCTGCCGGACGGCGGATGTGCCACCCATAGAGCGCGATGGCGATCACCACCAGAAACGGCACGATGCGGAATGGGCTGTAGCCATGGAGGCCTAATCCAAGGAACAGACCGCTGAGCAAAAAGTCGTTGCGCTTGCCGGAATGCAGGCCGCGGAGCAAATAGTACAGGGTGGGTGCAGTGAAAAGGGGGTAGAGCGGGAAGCGCAGCCCGATGCGGCTGATGATGTTCGGCCAGAAGGCGATCCCGCCCAGGAGCATGGTCAACAGGCCAACACGGCGTCCACCGATCTCGCGCCCCAGCAGGTAGAGATAGGGGAGTGTGAGTATACCAAGCAAGGCTGTGCCGAGCTTTAGGCTTTGAAAGGAAAGGCCGGTGCCGAAAAGTTTGGCAATCAGCACCGTCCAGTACATCTGGAAAGCCTCTCGCCCGGTGTTGCGCGGGAAGAAGATCGACCATTTTCCCTGTGTAATATCGTATATGTCCAGGATTTTCTCGGCTTGGTCGCTGAAGGGTTCAAGCGGCACGGTGTTCAAGCGATACAGGCGGAAGAAGATCGCCACGGCCAGGGTTAGCAGCCAGAGCAGGTGTTCGCGCCGCACTTCAAAGGTCCAGCTCGGAGCGCGCAGGGCAGAGAACAATCGTGTTGCCCAACCGAGAAAGCCTGCCTCGCTTTGAGGTTGCCAAAGGGCGCGGAAGTAAAAGAATAGGCTTAGCCCCCAGAAGGTCAGGTTGAGCGACGTGAAGCGGTTGCCGCCGAAGGTTAGGAAGGCAAGCAGGGCGAAGAGCAGGGCCAGCAGTAGCGGGCGGGGATGAAAGGAAAAGTCGGCGACTATCTCTTGGGAGCGGGGAGGAGCATCCTTCGTTGCGTGATCGTGGCCTAGCACAAAGCGCCCGAAGGTCACCAGAGCCAGGGCATAGAGCACGAGGCTCGCAGCGATCATCCGACGAGGCGGTTCGAGCAGCCATTGCGCCGTCAACCCGAAGAGGAGCGGCAGCAATGACCAGAACCAGGGAGCACTTCTCTGCGGAACAGCCGATTCAACCGGCAGCGTCATGTCAGGTCGGGTCGAATGGCGAAGGCGTAAGCGTTCTTTGAGATAATCCAGCACACTGGGTTCTGAAGGTGGCAATGATTCGGACATATTCATCCCGTGCGATCTCTATTGGCAAAAGTTGGCATCTGCCCTAGGTCTTATGGGCGATCACGATCATGCTCTCTCCCCAGCGGAGCGGGACAAAGATCAGGCCGGTGATGGCCTGAAAGCCGCCCGGCGCGCCGAAGAGCAACTTCTGCAAGCGAGCAGGAATCAAGGGAACGTAGGGCACGTCCCAGAATCCATCGGCGAAGACACGGCGCAACGAGAAGCCGGCCTCTTGGATCAAACGTAACCACTCTTGGGGCGGTTTCAGCGAGATGTGCGTCGGGTCCTGGAAGCCGATCCAGCGATCGCCTTTCAGCGGGCGGAGCAGGGAATCCAGGTTTGGCGTGGCCAGGATCAGCAGTCCGCCCGGCCGGGTGACCCGCCCGATCTCGGCGATGGCGCGTTCGGGATGCGGCAGATGCTCCACGATGTGTTTGATCAGCACCACATCGAATGTGCGACCGGCGAAGGGCAGTTCTTCGGCGCTAGCATGGATCAAGCAGGTTTTCCTCGCCACTTGGCGCGCTTTCTCTAATGCCCAGCGGTTGATGTCGATCGCCCAGGTGCGGAAATGGGGCTCTAACTGTCCGACCAGGTGACCTAACCCGCAGCCGATCTCCAGCAGGTTGCCGCCGTGCCGACCGTAGCGTCGTGCCAGCATGGCGTAGAAGCGGTTCGACCACCAGTACTGGCTGAAGCGCCCGAAGGAGACGTTTGCATAGGTGTGGGATGAGAAGTAATGTTCGTCGAAAGCCATGTCAATGCTCCGCACGACGGGCAATGTAAAACGTGAACGTGCCATTTTCGGCCGGTTGTGCTTGGGCATAGCGCCGGATCAGGCGGTGGGTGAGGGCCAGGTTCCAGCGGGAGGGGCTGAGGATCCAGCGACCGCTCAGCCAACGCGCTACCAGGGAGGGAAGCCCAAAGTAGTGCCCCCATTCCAACGCTCGCAGGGAGGCCGGCGGAAAGTAGTGCCACCAGCGCACCAGTTCCAACCCGGCGCGTTCCAATCGCTCTTGCCAAATGGGAGGCTCATCGGCATGATGGACGCGCGACATGCGGCGAAACCATTCCCGATAGGCTTTGCCAAAAGGTTGTCCAAGTGCTAGTTCGGAGAGGTAGCGTGGATTGGGCACGCAGAAATAGAAAGGCGCGCCGGGACGCAGGACACGGGCGACCTCTTGCAAGACGGCTTCGACGTGGGGGATGTGCTCCAGCACCGAGTTGCTGAAGGCGCTGGCGAAGAACTCGTTTGGAAAGGGCATTCGGCCGCCATCGGCTTGGATCAAGTGGCGATAGGCAGCGCGGTGCCGGGCTTCGCGCAGCGGGGTCCGCCACGGGTCCAGCCCGACCTCGATCGGGCGTGTGAAGGTCGCAGCGGCGAAGTGACCATCTCCGCAGCCCACATCCAGGGTGGGAGGTGGGAGTTCGAGGTCCCGATAGAAGGCCGCTTCCACGCTGCGCACCAGGGCACGAAAATAAGGCAGATCGCGCATCTGCCGGAAAAGCAAATCATCGGTCATGAGCGCCTATTATACTCTTGTGGAGAAGATTCGTAGGTTTGCCGTCCCTGCACAACACCTTTGGTTGTTCTACGCAGAGAATGAACGGTGCCCAAGAATAACTGTGCCGAAATCTGCTGGAGACAAGATGGTTTTCGGCGGGCCGTGTGGCGGAAACAATGGGCCGGTGAAAATCCAGAGATGGTTACAGAGCGGATTCAACGTTGATCGTTGCCTGCTTGGAGAGCTTCTCCATCCCCTCCAGCACTTCCAGTAAGCGCGCTTGCCAGTTCGCAGTGCCGAAAAACGTGCAATAGTAGGCGCCGCGGCCGCCGTGCACATCCGGAGCGTAGTCGGGCAGGCGGGGCGGTTCTTTTTCGGTGGGGGGAGAGGGATAGCGGAGCACGAGGCGACCGTTTTCAACCGTCACCGACGCCAGACCGGCCCGTTCGGCGCGCAGTTTCACTCGCATCTGGTAGAATAGGTTGCGCGCGGTTTGTGGGAGTGGGCCGAAGCGATCGCGAAATTCCTGCTCGAGCGTTTCCAGCTCGCTTTCTGTGCGAACATCGGCCAGGCGACGGTAGAGACGCAGGCGTAGATCGGCATCTGGGATGTATTCTTGGGGTAATTCCATCGCCAGCGGCAATTCCACGTTCACCGGTAGGCTGAGCGTGCTTTCATTGAGCAGAGAGGATTGATCGCTAGGCAAAGGTGGCAAATCGGTGCGCAGCTGACGGAGACGGCGCACGGCATCGGCCAACAGGCGCGTGTAAAGATGAAACCCTACGGAGGCGATGTGCCCATGTTGGCGCGTGCCTAGCAGTTCGCCGGCGCCGCGGATCTCCAAATCGCGCAGCGCGATCCAGTACCCGGAGCCAAGATCGGTGTATTCGGCGATCGCTTCCAGACGCTGCTGACCCTCCGGCGTGGGCGGTAGCTTGCGGTGACGGAAAAAGTAGGCGTAGGCGCGTACCGCTCCCCGTCCCACCCGGCCGCGCAGCTGATAAAGCTGTGCCAAGCCGAAAGTATCAGCGCGGTCGACGATCAACGTGTTCGCGTTGGGAATATCCAATCCGGATTCAATGATCGTAGTTGCCAGTAGCACGTCTACCTCGCCCTGAGTGAAGCGTCGCATGACCTCGGCCAGTTCATCTTCCGGCATTTGGCCATGTGCCACGGCGATCTCGGCTTGCGGCACCAGCCGCTGTAGATGGGCCTTCATGGCGTGGATCGTCTGGACGCGATTATGGACGAAGAATACCTGCCCGCCACGTTCCAGTTCGCGCAAGATCGCCTGCCGTACCAACTGTGGCGAATAAGGGCCGACATAGGTCACCACCGGCAGGCGCTCTTCGGGTGGGGTGTTCAGCATCGAAATATCGCGTATGCCGCTCAAGGCCATATAAAGTGTGCGTGGGATCGGGGTGGCGGTTAGGGTGAGCACGTCCACCTCGGTGCGCAGCTTTTTGAAGTACTCCTTATGGGCTACGCCGAAGCGCTGCTCTTCATCAATGATCACCAGTCCCAGGTCCTTGAATCGCACGTCGGGCTGCAACAGGCGATGGGTGCCGATCAAGATGTCAATCCGCCCTTCGGCCAGGTCCTGCAAAATGGCCGTTTGCTCCCCTGGTGAGCGAAAGCGCGAGAGCATCTCCACCTTGACCGGGAAGGCCGCCAGCCGCTGACAGAAGGTTTCGTAATGCTGTTGTGCTAGGATGGTCGTCGGCACGAGCATCGCCACCTGTTTTCCGTCCATCACTGCCTTGAAAGCAGCGCGCAAGGCAACCTCGGTTTTGCCATAGCCTACATCGCCGCAAAGTAAGCGGTCCATCGGGCGTGGTCGCTCCATATCGCGCTTGATCTCTTGAATGGCGCGTTTCTGATCCTCGGTTTCGATATAGGGGAAGCTGGCTTCTAGCTCACGTTGCCAATCGTTATCCGGCGAAAAGGTGTGTCCACGGGCGATCTGACGATGGGCATAAAGATCGAGCAATTCTTGAGCGACCTCGATCACTGCCTGACGCACGCGCGCTTTGCGTTGTGACCACCATTCCCCTCCCAGCCGATCGAGCGTGGGCTTTTCTTCCCCCGGTGCCACATAGCGCGAGAGGCGATCGGCCTGATAGGGTGGGACAAAAAGCTGCGAGCCGTTCTCGTATTCTATTACCAGGAACTCGCGCTCTACCCCCTCGAGCATGCGGCGCGTTAGGCCGAGATAGCGCCCAATGCCGTGATCGATGTGTACCACGTAATCCCCCGGCCGCAAATCTCCGTAGACGCTTTCCGGTGCTTCGATCACGCCGTGTACCGGGCGCGGACGGGGCTGGGCGCGTTCCCAGCCGAAGATCTCCGCATCCGTAAATAGGTGGAGCGCAGGCAGGGGAGGGACCCGTGTCTGGAAGCCTTGCGAGAGGCTGATTTCCCAAAACAGCGGAGGCGGGACATCGCTCAAGCCGTGCTCCTGCCAGACCTTGCACAGTCGCGCCGCCTGTCGGGAGGCGATTACCACCGTTTCCCCCTCGCTCAGCCGTGCTACGATGTGCTCGATGAAGTGCTTCAGTCGTCCGCCGAAGTGTGGGAGCGGGGCGAAGCCCTGGGTCCAGGGATTTTCTTCTGCTGCGCCGCTGTGCCCGAGATCGCTCCAGGCGTAATCTTGCACCCGATCCCAAAGCTCCGACCAGGAAAGGTAAGGCAAGGGGAAGTCGGGAGGAATTTCGGCATCCTTACGCAAGCGGATGGCTTCGTGCTCGAGATTTTCGGCAATGCTTTCCAGCGTGGAGGCGTCTTCAAGCAGGATCAGGGCAGAAGCAGGCAGGTAATCCAGCACTGAGGCCGGTTGAGGATGAAGAATAGGGATATGAAATTCGTAATAGGAGTCGGGATTTTCCGCTTCCGGGAGCAGGTATTCGCGCGCTGGGGGCAGGAGCAGGGCGGGTTCTTCACCGGTTGTGCGTTGCGTGGCAGGGTCGAATCGGCGAATGCTCTCGATCTCATCGCCGAAGAAATCCAGGCGTAAGGGAGACGGTGCCGAAGGTGGCCAGAGGTCCACAATCCCGCCGCGGTGGGCAATTTGTCCGACTTCGATGACGGTATTCACCGGTGTGTATCCGGCTTGAACGGCCCAGCGGAGCAGTGCCGGAAGGCTCATCTGGGTACCGGGAGTGAGACGTTTGCAGGCTTTGAGAAACTCGCGCCGCGGCATGGTGCGCGTCATCAGCGCGCGCACGGAGGTGAAGATGAGCGGTGGTTGTTGCGGTTTTTCGGCAAAAGGTAAATGATAAACTGCCAAAGAAGTGAGCGCCTGCAGCCGTTCCTGCCGTGTGGCGGCACCCCAGGAAGCTTGTTCGTAGAAGAGGGGTGTTGGCTCGGCAAAAAGCATAAGGTTGATCCCTTCACCCAGCCAGGCGCGGGCCTCTTCGCGTTGACTTAGCGCATGATTGCCGCGATCAGTGATCCAGAGCACCGGCCCCGGCCAGTCACGAGTCAGCGCGGCTAGAAGGGGCAAGCGCACCGCTCTAGGAATGCCCTGAGCCGGCAAAACTTGTTTCTGCTCTAGCGCTTCCAACCACTCGCGATAGATCGCATAACGACGAAGCGTTTCCAGAACGATCGCAGCGTTCATACCAAGGGCGAAGCGTTAAAGCGCGTCATCGTTTTTTCCAACCCCACTGTGACGAACGAAAGCACCGCATCCACGGCGCGCATTAGCGCATCTGAAACGATCGGCCACTCCTCGCGATCGAAAGGGCGCAGCACGTAAGCCGCCGCATCCATATGTCCAGACGGACGGCCAATGCCGATGCGCAGGCGGGGAAATTGGGATGTTCCGAGTTGATCGATAATGGATTGCACCCCTTTTTGCCCGGCCGAACTCCCAGCGGGACGCAGGCGAATGGTGCCGGGCGGGAGGTCGAGATCATCGTGGATCACCAGCAATTGCTCCAAGGGGAGCTTGTAGAAGCGCACCAGGCCGGCCACTGCTTGGCCGGATAGGTTCATGTAAGTCTGCGGTTTGACCAGCAGGAGCTTTTGTCCTTCGTATTCGATCTCGCCGGTCAGCGATTTGAACTGATAGCGCGTCAAACGCGCATTCAGCTGCACGCACAAGCGATCGATCACCATAAACCCGACGTTGTGCCGAGTTTCGGCATATTCGCGTCCTGGATTTCCGAGGCCAACGATCAGGTACATCGGCGTTGCTCCTGTAGCTCAATCGCTGCGCGAGGCCAGGTAAATTCCGGCTAGGATCAAAGCGCCGCCGAAAATGGTGAAGAGGGTCGGCATTTCGTTCAGGATGAAATAGGCCAGGATCGCCGAACCGAGCGGCTCGCCCAGGGTGGTAATGGCGACCAACGTGGCCGAAAGATAGCGCAGGGCCCAGTTGTAGGTTGAATGCCCGACGAGTTGGGGCACCAAAGCTAAAAGCAACATCCAGAGATAGGTCTGTGGTTGATAACCGGTGAAAGATTGGCCGCGCCAGAGCGCCAAGATCACCAGCAGGATGGCAGCCATGCCGTAGACCACCGAGATATACGGCACGAGCGAAATCTCGGCACGCAATTTGCGCCCGATCATCAGGTAGCCACTCACTGCCCAGGCTCCCACTAAGGCTAGGAAGTTGCCCCATAGGGCGCGCCCCTGTAGCGCAATGGCCAATGTTGGGCAGCGTAAGCCGTTCTGCCAGTCACAAGCATCGCCCAGGGCAATGGTGATCCCGCCGATGGTTGCCAGGATCAACCCCAGCGCCACTTGGCGTCGGAGCGGTTCGCGCAGAAAGAGCGGCGAAAGCAGCGCCACCCAAAGCGGCCCCGTGCTCACAAAGACCACCGAACTGGCTACGGTGGTGTATTCCAGCGAAGTGATCCAGGTGGCAAAGTGCAGGGCCAGAAAAGCACCGCTGAAGAAGGCCAGCGACAAATGCCCGGCCTGCACCAGGCGACGCAGCTCTTCCCGATGCCGCATCCAGGCAATCGGTAGCAACGTGAGCGTCGCCAGGCTCAAACGGGTGGCGGCGATCACCAGCGAGGGAGCCTCTCGCTGGGCCAAACGGATGAATATCGAGGCTGTTGAGACGGCCAGGATGGCGATCAACAGTGCCAGAGCAATACGGGTACGGGAAGGTGCGTGGCTCATAGGATGTCAGAAGTTTGGGGATGGGATTGGAGAATCAATTGTACCATTACCAGGAAATAGAGTGTCGTTTGGCATTCTTCACGCTGCCTAAGCGGCCAATCGTTTCTCTGCTCTACAGTATAATCTCCCCATGTTTCGCTCCAAGTCTCTCATCCCCCTGATTTTCTTTTTGGCCGGCTTATTGTTGATCTTCGCTCCCTTGCCGGCGCCGCTTGCCAATATATCCACCTTAGGTAGCCAGGTTTATATGGCACGGGTGGAAGAGGTGCTGGAAGAAGGTCTGGTCACTCTCGGTGATGTCACTCAGCCCTACCAGCTCCTGCGCGTGCGCATCTTGGAGGGACCTTATCGGCAGGTGCTGATGGAGATCGACTACGGTCGCCGTCAGGTGCGCTCCGATGACGTTTTGCTGCGCCCCGGCGATCGCATTCTGGTTTCGCTCAGCAAAACGCCGGACAACGTGGTACATGCCTACTTTGTCGAACACGTGCGCACCCCGGCGATCTTCTGGCTCGGATGGATCTTCGTTCTGGCCATACTTTGGCTGAGCGGCTGGAAAGGCTTGCGCTCCCTTCTCAGCATGGGATTCAGTCTGCTCGTCATCGCGCGCTATATTATTCCGTCCATCCTCAATGGCGGTGATCCGCTGTGGGTGAGCATTAGTGGCTCGGCATTGTTGCTCGGCGTCACCCTTTACCTGACCTACGGGTGGGATCGCAAAACCCATGCTTCTGTTTTAAGTATGCTGGGTGTACTATTGTTGGCCGGCCTGCTTTCCGATCTTTTCCTCACCGTTGCTCGCCTGAGCGGTCAAGGAGATGAGAATGCTTTGATCCTTCTCCAATCCCTACCCGGCCGCATCAACCTGCGTGGCTTGCTTCTCGGCGGCATGCTGATCGGCACGCTGGGGGTGTTGGACGATCTGGTCACCACCCAATCGGCGGCCGTGTTTGAGATCTGGGAAGCCACCCTACCCTTTCCTGGCGTGAGCTCTATCGCCGCGCCATGCGTGTCGGGCAAGATCACGTGGCCGCTACCGTCAATACTCTCGTGCTGGCCTATGCCGGCGCCTCGTTACCCATGCTCCTCCTTTTCTCCCTCGGAGGCGGAAATTACCTGCGTTTGCTGAACTATTCCTTCATCGCCGAAGAGATCGTACGTACCCTCGTTGGTTCCCTGGCGCTCATCGGTGCCGTTCCCATCACTACCCTGCTCGCCATCTGGCTAAGGCCGAAAGATCTCTCCGACTAAAAACAAACGTTGCGTACCCTTGACGCATTTGCTGTAGTTCGTTACAATAATAACAGTCAACGCGGGGTAGAGCAGCGGCAGCTCGTCGGGCTCATAACCCGGAGGTCGCAGGTTCGAATCCTGCCCCCGCAACTAAAAGAACCGCTTTTACGAGCGGTTCTTTTTATTTTGATCGCCTTTCGTGTGGCTGGAGATCCTGGGTAATAGTCCATCCAGGGTTTACGCTAAGCGAACTTCACAGATCTCGCGAAAGCCACAGCGTAGGCAACGGACCGGTTCTTCGTGGGAGCGGGGTAGGGAAGTGCGTAAGTGATCACGCTGCATCTCCGCCAACAGGTCCAGTAGAGCCTGCTCTCGTTCTGGGGTATATTCGATGGCAAAATCCATGTCTGCGTAATGCAGAATACCGTATGCGGGGCGGCGGCCAAACGTGCGCTCGACGAGCAAACAGTAAGCCATTAGCTGGTAGATGTGTGAATCATAAGGCGCAAGCGGCGCCGGCCGACTTTTGACCTCTACCGGGATGATCATCCCCTTTTCCTCTACCAGGTAATCCGGACGCCCTGCTAACCCAAGTGTTGGATCGTAAAGTGGTTTTTCGGGTTTGCGCCAACTGGCTGTATCGCTATAGATCACTCGTACAGAAGGCAGGCCGCTTGCTTTGCGTTGACGTTCCGATTGCCAGAAGAAAAACAGCGCCAAAAGGAACAATACCAATCCGAGTAAAAGCATATTCTAGATGTGCGCAGTGCAATAGGAAACGAAGAGCACCATTGCTAGCAGGGTCAAAAACAATGCAGTCAGCCGAAACAAGTTTGCCTGCCACACCAATCGAGCATGTTGACGGTGAAACGCTTGGCCGGCTTCCATTTCCTGCTGATTCTCGGAAGCATACCCATGTCGCCGATACCACCATGCCCGGCGGCAGTATAGATAGGTGCCGATCTCAGAGGCACGAATGGGATGGGACATAGGAGACGACAGACGGTGGATAGTAGATCGTGGGTGTGGACTGTGGACGGTAAGCGGAACGGCAAAGTGGCCGTAGAATCTGGTTATTCCAGGATACTTGCATAGCGAGAAGCAAAGAGCGCTGGGGTGCCGCCGGTGTGCCAGAAAAGCACTTTTTGGTGGGGAGCGAAGGCTCCTTGACGGATCAACCCGATCAATCCGGCAGCCGCCCGTCCGGTATAAACCGGATCGAGCAACAAACCTTCCAGACGCGCGAAAAGGCGGATCGCTTCCTTTTCGGCGTCGGTTAATATGCCGTAGCCGGCTGTGGCCCAGGCATCTTCCACTTCGATCTCTTCTGGGCGCATAGCGAGGTTTTTTCCCAAACGTTCTGCTACTTGCTCGATCAACGCGGCGACGCGCGCCTGGAGCACGTGGCGTGGCTCATCTACGCTGATGCCGATCACCCGTCCGTGATAACCAAAGAGATGGGCTCCCAGCGCCAATCCTGCCTGTGTGCCGCCGGAAGAGGAAGCGAAAACGATCGCATCCACGTCCAACCCTTGCTGCAGAAATTCCTGCAAGGCAAAGACGTATCCCAACACGCCGGTTGGGCTGGAACCGCCGTACGGTACAAGGTAGGGCTTTTCTCCCTGCTCCTTGAGCTCGTTGAAGACCTGTTCCAGCCTCGCGTCGCGCCGGCTTCGGTCGGTCCAGTGGATATTTGCGCCAAAAAGGTGATCGAGCCAGAGATTGGCTTCCGGTTTGGGCGGCGGATCGCCGAACAGGATCAGGGTGCATCGGAACCCAAAACGGGCCGCGGCTGCGGCCGTTTGTCGGCAGTGATTCGATTGCACCGCTCCGGCCGTCACCAGGTGATCGGCGCCGAGTGCCTGGGCTTCGGCCAGCAGGAATTCTAGTTTGCGCGTTTTGTTCCCGCCGAAGGCCAATCCCGTCTGATCATCGCGCTTGACGAAAATTTGCGGCCCTCCCAATGCTTGGCTCAGCCGGGGAAGGGCCTCAATCGGTGTGGGAAGATGAGCGAAGGAAAGTCGTGGAGGAAACATAGGGAATCATGGGTGGAGAAAAAATAGGATGAGCCTTCCAGATGGACGGTTTCTATCCGCCTAAGCGTTCCGAAGACTCTACATCTTCTTTGTCCTCGTCTTCGATAGTTTCTTCTCCCATCCACACTTGATGACGTACTAGTGCTGTAAGCACGATCAGCGCCAATAGGATCGCTCCCAGGATCACAATGCCATCCGTCGGGCCGACCACAGAAAGGTCATCCACCGCACTCGGAGTGCCGGCAAGAACGGGTAATGGTGTGGGGATAGGACTGCGAGCGGGGGTGGGCCTGGCGCTACAGGCGAGGCTGAATAGCACAAGGGAAAACAGAGAGAACAGGCGGAAGGACATAGGAAATCTCCGTGGTTATTATAAACCGTCATGTGTGTATGTGGAGGAAAAATTGATGAACGGAGATAGTGGACCGTAGACCTTGGCTCACGAGGAAGTAGCGGCTACCAAAAAATGTGGAAAAGGGTGGTCAAGCGGGTATCTCTTGGTAAAATACGAGTGAGGATAATCGGTGGAGGTGCTTATGAACGATTCAGAAGTGCTTGAATTCCTTTTGCGTCATTTGCAGGCCATTCAGGAGAACGATATTGCGGCCTATCGTGAAACAACAGCCGAGGACCTGACGCTCTACGAGTGGTGGGTGACTCCCCACCGAATCGATGGGATTCCGTTTCACGAATTTATGATGCGTTCGAATGCTGCCCGTGGTACGGTCTTCGGCGCGGAGGGGGGAGAGAATGCCGCCAGCCGCTTTGATTTGGCGAATCTACGCATTCAGCGCTATGGTGATACAGCCATTGCTAGTTATACTCTCCTTGTCAGCACGGCTACTTCTGAAGGAGTGCGGGTAGCAGCGCACAATGAGAGCCGGGTGATGGTCAAGTTGGATGGAGCCTGGAAAGTGGTGCATGTCCATAAGTCACCGGCCTGGCAGGCTCCTCATATTCCTGAGAAAGGTGGGTAGGATGAGAGATGCGATTTCTGTGGATGTTGGCGAGGTCCTAAAGCGATTGCGCCAGGAAAAAGGAATGTCTTTGCGCATGCTGGCCGCCAAAAGCGGCCTTTCGGCAAATGCTTTGAGCATGATCGAACGCGGGCGAGTTTCTCCTTCGGTCAGTACCCTGTATAAGCTGGCGGATGCGTTAGGGGTTTCCATTACGGCTTTCTTCAATCTTGAGTCACCGCGCCGGCCGGTGGTCTTTGTCAAACACGATGCGCGACGGCGTGTTCCCTTCATGCGTGGCTTGTGGGAAGGCCTTGGCGGGGAAGAATTTGTCGGACGGGTGGAGCCTTTCTTGCTGACTCTGGAAAGTGGGGCCTCCAGCGGACTTTTCAACATGAGCCATAGCGGTCATGAATTCGTGTTTTGCCTGCGAGGGCAAATCGAATATATGGTGGAGCGCGAATTTTACCTCCTGGAGCCGGGAGATAGTCTGCTCTTTTCGGCGCATCTGCTTCATCGCTGGCGCAACCCTGGGAACACTGTGAGCAATGTGTTGATTTTGCTTTCCGGTTTCTCGGAACAGGAATTGCCCCATCATGTTCTGCCTGAACAGAAGAAGGAAAAAGGAGAAGCATTGACAGACGAATTTGCGGAGGATATATGACAGTCACGGTAGTTTCGGGAATGCAGTGGGGGGATGAGGGAAAGGGAAAGGCAATCGATGTCTTTGCGGCCGATTACGATTTCGTCGCCCGTTTCAACGGTGGTAACAATGCCGGCCATACGGTGATCAATGACCTTGGTACGTTCAAGATTCATCTTATACCTTCCGGCGTTTTTTATCCCCATACGCGTTGCCTAATGGGGAGCGGGATGGTCATGGATCCGAAGGTGCTTTTGGAAGAAATGAGCGCTCTCCATCAGGCCGGTATCTCTTTAGAAGGCAGGCTTTTCATCTCGCCGCGTGCGCACGTCATCTTTCCCTATCATAAAATTCTCGATGGTCTTTATGAAGAGGCCAAGGGCGCGGCGGCGACCGGTACGACTCGCCGTGGAATCGGTCCAACCTTTGCCGATAAGTTCGGCTATAACGGTATTCGCTGGAGTGACTTTCGCCATTTGCCGGTGCTACGTCAGAAGTTGGCGACTCAATTGGAGCTCAAAAATCGCATCATCCGCGCCTTGGGCGGCGAGCCGCTTTCTCTGGAACCGATTCTGGAGGAATACTACGCTTACTATGAGCAGCTGCGCCCTTACATTGCCGAGCTATTTCCCATTGTGCAGCAAGGATTGCGGGAAGGGAAGCGCTTTTTGCTCGAACAGGCCATGGGCACCTGCCTGGACCCGGATTGGGGAACGTATCCTTTCGTCACGGCTTCGACGACGATTGCTTCGGCGGCCACGAGCGGATTGGGCATCCCGCCGCGGGCCATTACCCAGATCATCGGTGTGACCAAGGCCTACACCACGCGCGTGGGGGCCGGCCCGATGCCAACCGAAATCCACGATGACCCCTATGCTTTGCAAGTGCTGGGTGAGATCGCGGCGACGACCGGACGTAGGCGACGCGCCGGCTGGTTTGATGCCGAGATCGTACGCTTTGCCGTCCAAATTGCCGGGGTCGATCGCCTGTTCTTGACCAAGTTGGATGTGTTGAGCGCATTTGAACGCATTAAGATATGCGTGGGGTATCGCTATCAGGGGGAAGTTGTCCATTACCACGATCTCGATAGCTATCAATTGGCAGAAGTGGAACCGATTTACGAGGAATTGCCGGGCTGGGGGCAGGAGATCGGGCAAATTCGAGAGTATAATGCTTTGCCGCCAAATGCCCGTCGCTATGTCGAGCGTGTGGAAGCGCTTGTTGGCGTGCCGGTGAGCTGGATTTCCGTTGGCCCGGAGCGGGAGGCTGTAATCACACGTGCTGCGTGAACCTTACTTTTGAGGCCCTGGAATGACGAATGTATATGTTTCTACTCATCCGCTAGTTGCTCATAAGTTGACCCGCCTGCGCGATAAGAACACGGATCCGAAGAAGTTTCGGGAACTGGTTCGAGAGATCGCTGCGCTTTTGGCCTACGAGGCCACTGCCGATCTGCGTCTTCAGCCACGCGCGGTAGAGACTCCGTTGGCATCGACCACCGGCTATGACCTTTTCGATAAGGTTGGATTGGTGCCGATCCTGCGTGCCGGCTTAGGTATGGTGGAGGGTGTTTGGGAACTCTTACCGATGGCTGAGGTCTGGCATATTGGGCTATATCGCGATGAGCAGACGCTCAGGCCGGTGGAATATTACAATAAGCTACCGCTCGAACCACGCGTTTCGGTGTGCTTCATCTTGGATCCGATGCTGGCCACCGGTGGCTCGGCTGTGGCGACGGCGGATATTCTCAAACGTTGGGGAGTAAAACGGATTAAGTTTGTAGGCCTGATCGGGGCACCGGAAGGTATCCGTGCCATGCAGTCCCATCATCCGGATGTGCCGATCCACCTGGCAGCTATTGATGATCACCTCAACGAACGTGGGTATATCGTACCCGGTTTGGGCGATGCCGGTGATCGTCAATTTGGAACAGGATAGGGCAGTTCTAAGGGAAGATCTGTTCTAGCACCGGTTCGTAGAAGCAACGGCAGCCTTGCGGATGAGAACATCCGGGGTGAGGCAGGCGGGGTGCTTGTTCTTTTGGATAAACCCGCAGCTGATCGGCGCAGTAAGAACAGCCATCGGCAGCGACGCTGATCCGCACAGCGCGCACGCGCGGGTTAGCCTGCAGCCGCTTTAGCGCCACCGCGGTGAACGAATGTTCGCTCAGATCGGCTCGGCAGTTTGGGCAGTGAGTAGCATAGTCATGGGTAGAAGTGTTGCACAACGCACAGGTTTGCATGTTTTAGGCTCCTGTTATGAGTTCAGGCATGTTTTTTTGTAGCGGCCCGGTGCGCCAGAGCAAGCGAGCGATGCGCGACATGAGTACTCCACTTGGTACCGGCTTTACCAGGTAATCATCTGCTCCGCTGTCCAGAGCCTGAGCGATCATAGACGGGTGATCAAGAGCCGAAATAACGATAATCGGCACCTGACTGAAAGTGCGTATGCGCTGACAGACCTGTAGTCCGTCCATTTCTGGCATCATGAGGTCCAGCAAAATCAGATCGGGATTTTCGTTTTTAGCTTTTTCTACTCCATCGAGTCCATTGTAGGCTTTCAAAACATCATAACCGTGGCTTTTCAGAAGGAGGGAGAAGAGTTCGATGATCATCTCGTCATCGTCTATAACTAAAATACGTATTCCCATGTATACCTCCGGGTACAATTATCGCATACTTCGCTTTTGTTTATCTTTACAATCTTGAAAGTTTGACTTCATGAGCCGCCTTCGATACTTCAGGCGCAAAGTGACAATAAAGCTGGTTATGATGCGAGCTTGTATGAGAAATCTGTGACATTTGTCTATTGTCAAAGTTCATTTGATATGATAAAAAATAGTTGGTTGCTCCAATTCACTCTTCTGATGTAAGGAGGTCATTATGTTTGTCGGTGAGCGCATGTCCCACCCGGTGATTTTCCTGACCCCGGATATGCCGGTTCATGACGCGCTTGACTTATTCAAGAAGGAGCGCATTCGCCGTGCCCCGGTAGTGAAGGATGGGAAGCTCGTTGGGATTGTTTCGGAGAAAGATCTGCTCAATGCATCTCCTTCGCCGGCAACCACTTTGAGCATCTGGGAAATGCATTATTTGCTGAGCAAGATCACCGTTGCTGAAGTGATGACCAAAAACGTCATTACGGTCACGGAAGATACCCCGATCGAGGAAGCGGCCCGCATTATGGCCGATAATAAAATCGGGGGGCTGCCGGTAATGCGAGATGGTCAGGTAGTCGGCATCATCACCGAAACCGATCTCTTCAAGATCTTCCTGGAGCTCATGGGAGCGCGACAGAAAGGATTGCGGGTCACCGTTTTGGTAGAGGATAAACCAGGTCAGCTGGCGCGCATTACCAAAGCCGTGGCCGATCTAGGCGGTAATTTCATTGCTTTTGGACAGTTCAGCGGCGAGGATCCGAGCACTCGTCTGGTCACGTTCAAGGTCCAGGGTGTCAGCAAAGAGCAGCTCAAGCAAGTACTCGGAGAATGTTGTGAGGAGGTTTGGGATATTCGCGAAATCTGAAGCAGGTGAACCCTGATGCGATAGCGATCTGTTCTCGTTGCTATGTGAACGCAGAAGCGTAGTTCTTGGTGTTGAGCATCCGAACGTCTCAGTGTTGATTGGGATCAAAAGAAGGCTGCATGAGAAAAGCGGGTCATACCCGCTTTTCTATTTGGCTATTGAAAAGGTGAGAAGAGGCCTTGCTATAGAGCCAGTTCGTAGGACCAAATGGGCAGGATGGATTTTTCTCGTAGGTAGGCTTCAATTGAGGGCGGAAAATCATACGCCACGAAGAGCCGAACAGTAGGTAGACCCTCATCGGCTTCCAATTGTGCGGCCAGCTCGGCAAAACGATCGATCTCTTTCCGCGAAGGACGCACCTTTGCTTCTCCGATGATAAGGACCCGTTGCTCATCGCGCTTTCCGTACCCGTAGATGTTCAACTGTCGTTCCACTTCGCCAACAAGCAGATAACGCCGGATCAACCGCCCCTCTACTTCAATGCCCTGTTGACGCAGCAGACTTGGCAGGCTTTGCATGGCTCGATCTTCAAGAGTATATCCTACGGCGTTTGAGACGCCTTCAACTCGTTCCTTCGTCTGTCGAAGTTCAATGGTCAAATGACGCAGTTCTTCTTCGGTGCGCTTTTGAGCCTCGGTCAGCTCGTAGATAGCTTTCCATACCTTTTGGAACTCGGTGGCAGTTTCTTCGCGGAAGCGCTGAAATTCTGCCGCCATTTGCTTCTGGGCTTCGGCCAGCTCGGCGACCTTGGCCTCCGTGCGCTTCTGGGCTTCGGCCAACTCGGCGACCTTGGCCTCCGTACGCTTTTGAGCTTCGGCCAACTCGGCGACTTTGGCATCTGTACGCTTCTGGGCTTCGGCCAGTTCGGCAACTTTGGCCTCCGTGCGCTTCTGGGCTTCGGCCAACTCGGCGACTATCTGCTTTAGTTCGCCGAATTCATCTCTGCTTACCTGAGATGCCATAGTCTTTTTCCAGCTCTCCATCTCCTCGAGAAGGAGCAGAAACGCTTCCCGAACTTCTGGGTCCACTTTTTCTAGCGTGTGCAATAATTGTCTCATTTTGCCTCCATTTCTCGACGAACTATAATGCCCTATGGCGTGATGAATGGAGGAGCAAGGTACAAAGATTCGGAAAGATAAGGGCAGCGTTGTTTATTATACCTAAAATCTAGCACTTAAATCGAATGACCCTCTCTGCAAGGGTCATTTGTCTAGTCATGTTTCGATGGATCGTTAGAATAATCCCACTACTCGGCCGGTCTTCAGGTCAATATCCACATCGTAGAAGACGGGGCGGGTGGGCAGGCCGGGCATGGTGCGCATTTCACCGACCAACGGGTACAGGAAGCCGGCTCCTACCGAGGCGCGGATATCGCGGATCGGTACACGGAAACCGGTCGGTGCCCCTTTGATGGCCGGGTCGTGGGTGAACGAAAGGTGCGTCTTAGCCATGCAGATCGGCAATTTGTCGAAGCCCAGGCGAGTATAGACCTCGATCTTCTTCTCGGCTTCCGGTAGGAAATCAACCCCATCGGCACCGTAAATTTCGCGGCAGATGATCTCGATTTTCTCCTTGATCGGAATATCCAACGGATAGAGGAAGCGGAAATTCGAGGGCAGTTGCGAAGCTTTGACCACCGCTTCGGCCAGCGCTTTGGCGCCGGCGCCGCCATCCATCCAGTGCGTGCTGACCACGGCATCCACTGCACCGGCCTCGATCGCCGCCTTGCGGACTACCTCCAGCTCGGCCGGGGTATCGGTGCTGAAGGTGTTGATCGCCACGACTACGTTCACGCCGAACTTGAGTGCGTTCTTGATATGTCGCTCCAGGTTGGGCAGGCCTTTGCGTAGTAGGTCGAGATTTTCTTCGGTGTAGGCCGGGTCGAGCGGTTTTCCAGCGACCACTTTTGGCCCACCACCGTGCATTTTCAGGGCGCGGACGGTCGCCACCAGTACCACCACCTGGGGGATCAAGCCGGAGTAGCGGCATTTGATATCGAAGAATTTCTCCATGCCGATATCGGCGCCGAAACCGGACTCTGTGATGACAAACCCATCCGGCCCGACCAATTTCAAGGCGATCATATCGGCCAGGATGGAGGAGTTGCCATGGGCAATATTGGCGAAGGGGCCGGCATGGACGAAGACAGGTGTTCCTTCCAGTGTCTGCATGAGGGTCGGTTTGATCGCATCCTTCATCAGCACGGTCATGGCCCCGGCGACGCCCAGATCCTCGGCGGTGATGGCTTCACCCTGCCGATTGGTGCCAATGACGATGCGCCCCATGCGCTCGCGCATATCCTCTAGGCTGGTGGTGAGCGCCAGAATGGCCATCACCTCGCTGGCGACCGTGATATCGAAGCCGGTGCGACGCGGCATTTGCTCTTCTGGGCCGAGTCCGATCTCGATCTCGCGTAGGAAGCGATCGTTGGTATCGATCACGCGGCGCCAGGTGATCGAAGCGGGATCAATATCCAGACGGGCGAAGCGCCGGCGTTCTTCTGGGGTGAGATCATTCGGGTCGGTTTTGTCAATCCCTAAGCGCTGCAGGCGGCGTAACATGGATGGGGAGAATCGTCGCTTGCCCTCTTTATCCGGAGGGCAGAGAGCATTAAAGAGCTGTTCGTCCGTTTGGCGCGATTCGTGATAGATACGAGCGTCGATCGCAGCTGCCAGCAGGTTATTTGCCGCAGTGATGGCGTGAATATCGCCGGTCAGGTGCAGGTTGAAATCTTCCATTGGCACCACCTGTGAATAGCCACCACCAGCTGCACCTCCCTTGATGCCAAAGGTAGGTCCTTGCGAAGGCTGACGAATGCAGGTGAAAACTTTCTTCCCCAAGTGGGCGCCGAGCGCTTGCGAAAGCCCGACCGTCGTCGTCGTTTTGCCTTCCCCGAGCGGCGTGGGGGTGATGGCGGTCACATCCACATAGATGCCGTTGGGGCGGTTTTTAAGCCGCTCTAGGATTTCTAGGCGCACTTTGGCCATGTAGTTGCCGTGCAGTTCCAGTTCTTCCGGCAGGATGCCGATCTCCTCGGCTACCTGAGCAATCGGTTTCAGGGTAGCCTCTTGGGCGATCTCAATATCCGAGGGTACTGGACGGCGAAGTTTTAGAGGAGTAGGGATGAAAGGGCGAGACATAGTTGCTCCTTGTTTGAACAGAGTTCCTTTTTGTATTTTCCGTGATGTTTATCACTTTTTCAAGAAACTTTTGTCATCTCTTTTCGTTCAGATCGTCACCAAGTGCTTTCAGGTGCAGGTGATCCACGTTCCGGGGGCCTGCTCCTGTAGTGCCGCTTTCAGGCGCGCCGGATCCCTGGCCGAAAAGAGAAAGATGCGCAGTCCCGGCAGGCGGCAAGTCAGGCGCAGCATGGCTTCCACTTTGCCGAGCATGCCACCGGTGACGTCAATGCCTTCTGCAGCGCCCAGGGCAGGGCGTAGGCGCTCAAAGTTGGAGGATGTGATGAGCGGGATCAACTGGGTGCGTTGGGGAAAATCAGCCCACACTCCATCTTCTAATCCGGCCAGCAGAATGCAGGCAGGGTGCAGGTGCAATGCCAGGGCTTCGAACACTTCCTCGGTCGAGAGAATGCTGCCTCCTTGCCGCCCATCGAAGATCACATCTCCATAGAGGACCGGCACCAAATCGGCTTTTAGGGCCGCTCGCAACGGGGCAAGGTTCCAGCGCAAGCTCCCTGAACGTTGACGGTAGATCATAGCCGAAGGGGGAAAGGAGATGGCCGGGAACCCGTTGCGATGAAGCGATTCCATCACCAGCCGGTGGAGGGTTGCCGCCTGATGGGCTACTTCGGTGAAACCTTGCCAGTATTTTCGGCGCGTTTCGGGAGAGGAGTGGGTGGCTATCCCATTTTGAGTCTTGCCTTCCTGAGCCGCATGGTGCCCGAACGAGCCGGAGCCATGGCCGAGCACGAGAGAAAGCCGCGGGAGCGTTCGCAGGGCATCTGCTAACGTGGCGCTGAGGGCCTCGATTTGATCGATGCGTGCCGTATAGGGACGGCTTTTTTCGGTGATCAATGACCCACCTAGCTTGAGGAAGACCAGATGGCGCATGTGGACATTTTACCACGTGCACGGTTATAATCGCCACATGGCGTTCCGAAACTCCCTTTGGCAATACCTGATCCCTCTTTTTTCTGTGGGGGTCCTTATTTGGTGGTTCCAGCTGACTCCTCCCGGCCTATTGGGAAAGATGGATGGGATCGGCTATGCCGTCTGTCACCGCATCGAGGAGCGTTCGTTCCATGTGGATGGACGGCAAATGCCACTTTGTGCGCGCTGCACAGGCACGTTTAGCGGCGCTTTCCTGGGGTTGATGGTTCAATTGGGAGTGGCTCGGCGGCGCTCTGGCCTGCCTTCTCGTCCATGGTTGGCACTTTTTGGTCTGCTTGCTCTGCTTTGGGCGCTGGATGGCACCAATTCTTACTTTTATCTTCTCAAACAGGTGGGCTCGAATGTTATTTCTCTGCCCACCCTCTATACACCGAACAATACGCTGCGTCTTTTCACCGGCAGCGGCATGGGCCTGGCGATGGCCCTGATCCTGTATCCCGTGGCAAACCAGACTTTTTGGCGGGAGGTAGATCCCCGTCCGGCCCTGAAGCGGGAAGCGATCGTCCTTTTGCTGGGAGGAGTTTACCTGCTGGACCTAGCCATTTTGACGGAACATCCCCTCGTCTTGTATCCGATTGCCGTGCTCAGCCCATTGGGAGCGTTGGGGTTGCTGGTGGTGGTCTTTGCGTTGCTTTGGGTGATGGTGATGCGAGGAGAAAATTCTTTTGAATGTGTGGACGATCTTTGGCTACCGTTGATTGCCGGCCTGACCCTGGCTTTGTTGCTGATCGGGGGCATCGATCTATTGCGCTTCCGCCTGACGGGGACCTGGGGCGGTTACCCGCTCCCGTAGGCGGCGACCTACAACGTTTTGCAATCTTCAATTAGGCGATCTCCGTTATAATTATTTTTGGAGGTGCCATGGACTTAAAGGCGCTGGAACAACGTTTGAAATCCCTTGTGGAGCTGCATCTGAATATCTTCATGCCCGGTTATCGACCCCAAGAGCAGGCCTTTCAGCAACTTGCTCAAGCGATGCAGAACGGTATCCAGGTCCACGAAGGGAAAGAATTTGTGCCGAATGTCTACACCCTGCTTTTCCCGCCCGGTGAGCTGCTGATTTGGCAGGATAAACGGGTGTTGGATGCGTTCCTAGAGGGGATTAAGCGCGTGGCCGAAGAGCAGGGACTGACCTTCGCCGCTCCTCCCACCCTAACCCTAGGCGAGGATACAAGTTTACAGCCGGGCGAAATGCGGGTCATCGCTTCCTATTCAGTAGAAAAGGTGGGCGAAACCCAGGGGATGGGAGAACAGGCAAAAGAAGCCGAACCTGGAATCCCACCGAACGCTTTTCTGATCGTGGAAGGGACGAAAGTTTTTCCTCTGACGCAAAGCGTGATCAATATCGGGCGGCGATTGGATAACCATATTGTGATTGACGATCCGCGCGTCTCGCGTCGTCATGCTCAGCTACGGGCTATTAAGGGGTGGTATATCCTGTTCGATCTGAATTCCACTGGCGGGACATATGTCAACGGTCAGCGCGTCACGCAAAGTATCCTTTATCCGGGCGATGTCATCTCGTTGGCCGGTGTGCCGCTGATCTACGGTCAGGATAATCCGCCGCCGCGCCACGATCTGATTGATACAAAGCCTCTCTCCCCTGAGAGCGGTGAACGGGATACCATCATCTGGAGCAAGCCTAAATGAGCGGAGTGTTGGCGCTGATCCTGCGGGCGTTGATGGCGCTGGCGCTCTACGCCTTTTTGGGCTTGGCTTTCTATGTGCTTTGGCAGGATCTGCGTCAGCGTGGTGAGATGTTGGCGCTTTTCCGCATTCCCACCCTGTTCCTAAGTGCCCATGGTGAGAGCTGTTCCTTTCAGCAACCGGAAGTGATCCTGGGGCGGGAGATGGGAAGCGATTTTCTCTTGGAGGATCCGACCGTTTCAGCGCATCATGCGCGCCTTTCCTTTCATCACGGTCACTGGTGGGTGGAAGATTTGAATTCCACCAACGGCACGACTTTGAACGGTGAACGTCTTTCGACCGCCACTGTTCTCGTTGATGGAGATGTGCTGCAGCTCGGAGCGGTGACGGTAACTATCAAAATTTTGCAATGATGAGGTGCAGAAATGAGCACGGAAAAGATTTCGCTTGCCATCATCGGTGGATCGGGACTCTATCAGATGAGCGGGTTGGATGATACTCGTGAAGTGTATCCGGAGACACCCTTCGGTCGTCCCAGTGCGCCGATCGTCATCGGAACTCTGGAGGGATTGCGGGTAGGTTTTTTGGCGCGGCATGGCATCGGGCATCACATTATGCCTACCGAGGTTCCCTATCGGGCCAATATCTATGCGCTCAAAAGCCTGGGGGCGGAGCGTATAGTTAGCATTAGCGCTTGTGGTTCGCTGCGCGAGGATTACGCGCCGGGTGAGATCGTCATCCCGGATCAGCTTTTTGATTTCACCCGTCGCCGCGTTTCCTCGTTCTTCGGCGAGGGGATGGTAGGACATGTGAGCGTGGCCGACCCGTTCTGTGCCGATCTTTCGGATCAGGTGGAGGCGGCGGTGCGCGCTTGTGGTGGAAAGGTGCATCGCGGTGGGGCGATGATCACCATTGAAGGGCCACGCTTCTCCACGCGTGCCGAGTCAAACGTCTACCGTGCCTGGGGGATGTCCTTGATCGGCATGACCACTTCGCCGGAGGCCTTTTTGGCCCGCGAGGCCGAAATGTGCTATGCGGTGATGGCCCATGTCACCGATTACGACGTATGGCATGTTAGCGAAGAGCCGGTGACCGTGGAAATGGTGATCCAGATTCTGAATCGTAATACGATGTTGGCACAGGAGGCCGTGCGCTATTTGGCCAAACATTTGCGCCCAGAACGTCATTGCACCTGCGATCAGGCGTTGGCCACGGCGTTGATCACTAATCCTGCCGTGATCCCGGCTGAAACGCGCCAAAAGCTTGACCTGTTGGTGGGAAAATACTTGCGGCAGTGAACCTCCTACTTCAGCGTCGCCTACTTTTTTGGGCCGCGCTTTTCCTGATTTTTTATGCTCTGGTGCTCACGCTCTCGCCGGCGGTGCGGGCGCGTTCTTGGGATGTGGCGTACCGTTGGGCTCATTGGGGCGGTTTATTTTTCTGGGCACTTGGCTTTTTTTGGCTGGATTTTCTCACCGCGCGCCGGCTAGGGGAGCATGATCCGTATCTGCTCCCTCTCCTGGCGCTTTTCAGCGGTTGGGGGTTGTTGACCGTTTTTCGCCTGGATGTGGCCCTGGGCTGGAGACAGACGCTATGGTTATTGGTCGGAGTAGTGTGCTGTAGCCTGGCGATCTTCTATCCTAGGCTTCTTCTGACCCTTCAGCGCTATAAGTATCTCTGGCTCAGCGCCGGCATTTTGCTCACTGCGCTGACTTTGCTCCTCGGGCGCAATCCGGTGGGGAATGGGCCGCGGTTGTGGTTGGGGTGTTGTGGAGTCTATTTTCAGCCTTCCGAGGCCCTAAAACTGCTCTTTGTCATCTATCTGGCGGCCTACTTTGCCGAATATGTCGGCCCGCTGCAGCGCATGGCTCTTTTTCTGCGGCCGACTTTGACCCTGATGGGCGTCGCGGTATTGATCTTGATCGTTCAACGCGACCTGGGTACGGCTTTGCTGTTGCTCTTGATCTATGCGACGATGCTTTACCTGGGAACAGGGCGACGCGAAATCGCCCTTTTGACCCTGGTTGGCTTAGTTTTGGCGGCGGCGATCGGGTATTTTGGCATACCGATTGTGCGCCGACGCGTGGAGGTTTGGCTTTTCCCCTGGCAGGAGCCGAGCGGCCGCGCCTACCAGATCGTCCAGTCGCTGATCGCCATTGCCAACGGTGGTATGTTTGGCCGCGGGCCGGGCTTAGGGTCCCCGGGTCTGGTGCCGATCGCCTATTCCGATTTCATCTTTAGTGCCATTGCCGAAGAGAGCGGGTTGTTGGGGGTGATTGCTCTCTTATCTGCCTGGGCGTTGCTGTTTTTCCGCGGCCTGATCGTGGCCTTTAATGCCCCGACGCGTTTTCAGCGCCTGTTGGCCGCCGGCATTTCGCTCTATCTCGGCCTGCAAGGGTTGGTGATCATCGGGGGCAATTTGCGCCTCTTTCCTCTGACCGGTGTCACTCTGCCTCTTTTTTCCTATGGCGGTTCCTCTCTGCTGGCAGGGATGTTCAGCATTTGCCTGCTGCTGTTGATCGACCACCATCCCGATGTAGAGCCTATTCCGCTGCGTCGCCCGCATACCTATTACCATCTGGGAATTGGCTTTCTCCTGCTCTCCATGATGATGGCACTGGCTGCCGGCTGGTGGGGAGTGATACGCGCCGAAGGCTTGCTGGCACGCACCGATAATCCGCGGCGGGCGATTGCCGATCGCTATGTGCGGCGTGGAAGCCTTTTGGACCGCACGAATCGCCCTTTGAACGAGACGATCGGGAGCTCCGGAAGCTATCAACGGGTCTATCGTTACCCACCCTTGAGCACCTTTCTCGGCTATACCCATGCCGTATACGGGCAGGCCGGGCTGGAGGCCAAGCTGGATGACTGGCTGCGGGGAATGCGTGGCAATCCCTCTTTGGCCCTATGGTGGAATCGGTTGCTTTACGGCACGCCACCGCCGGGGTTGGATGTGCGCTTGAGCCTCGATCTGGAACTGCAGCGTTTTGCCGATGAACGTCTAGGCTCGCATGTTGGAGCCATCGTTGCACTGAATGCCCGTAATGGTGATGTGTTGGCAGTGGTTTCCCATCCCTGGTTCGATCCGAATCGGCTGGATGAAAACTGGGATCGTTGGATGAACGATCCGGCTTCGCCTTTCCTGAACCGTGCCATGCAGGGGCGTTATCCACCTGGGGACGTGTTGCTCCCTTGGGAAGAAGCGTTGCTGGGAAGTGGCGGCATTTACCTGCCATCCGAAGTGGAGCGTGTCCATCGGCTCTTGTTGGGCACGGGCATCGGGTCTGGACCTTTGCGACCCACCCCGTATGAAGTGGCTCAGGTGGCGGCGACGCTGAGTGCCGATGGGGTCAAGCCGGCGCCGCGGCCGGTGTTGGCGGTAAACACGCCGTTACAGGGGTGGGTGATTGTTACGCCGGAGGGCGAAGCGCAGGAGGTTCTTTCCGCACTTCAGGCGCGCAATCTGGCGCAACGTCTTGCCAGGCCACAAGATTTTGCCTGGGAGCATTTGGCCGTGGCCGAAGAGAACGGCAAACCGGTGACGTGGTATCTAACCGGCACCTTGCCGGAATGGCAGGGTAGCTTGCCGTTGACCCTGGTGGTGTTGCTGGAAGAAAACAATCCCTCCTTGGCGAGCCAGATCGGCCGGGAAATTCTACAGTGGTGGATCCTGGGGAGGTGATAAAAGATTTTGAGCAAGCTTCATCTCGGACCTTCTACCACTACGGTCCACCGTCTACCGTCCACCGTTCATCGTCCAACCTACGGTCCACCGTCCACCGTCTATGAAAAAATTTCATCCAGCAAATCCAGCACCAGTTCCCGCAAATCGCCACGATTTGGCAGGGTGCCGACCAGACCGTAGAGGGGTGCGGTGCGCGTTGGCAAACCTTTGCCGCCACCCAGCCATGCCGATGCTTTCTCCATGATATGGCTCATCCATGGGGATGGCAGCAGACGCGCGGCGAGGTTGCTCGCGCCGATTAGACCGCGATAGAGGGATTTGCGCCAAGAGGGGCGACGGACGATTTCAACGCATTCGGCCAGGTCATGCAAGAATTCTGCCCGTACCGCGGTGTGTACGTAGTTTACGGTCATGTGCAACGAAGGCGGAAACTGTTGACGATCGAGGTGCCAGCCGCGTAGGCTCAATTCATCGGCCAGCTCATAAACATCCAGATCATCCGAGGCCACGGCGAAGACGCTCATCTCCGGTGCACCGAGGATTTTCAACCCTGGCAACGCACGAATGCCGGCCTGAAGGTATTTTGTCGTTTCCATCACGCGAGCCGTGATTTCTAGATAGCCCTCCTCGCCGAGAAAGTGGAGCAAAGCCCAGGCGGCCGCGATCGGCCCACCCGGGCGCGAGCCGCTGATGACCGGCGAAGGATATACGCCACCTGGCCAATCGGTGGAGACGAACATTTGATAGCGTCGGAGCTCGGGCCTCCGATGGAGCAAAACCGAGGCCGGTTTGGCCGCATAGCCGAATTTGTGCAGATCGGCCGAGATCGAAGTCACGCCGGGCACGCGGAAATCGAAAGGTGGCACCGGGTAACCCAGCTTACGCACGAATGGCAACATGAATCCACCCACACAAGCATCCACATGGAAGAGCAGGCCGTATTTTTGTGCCAGTTCCCCGATCTCGGTGATCGGGTCCACCACGCCATGGGGATAAGAAGGCGCCGAAGCGGCCAATAGGATAGTCTGATCTGTAATGGCCCGTTTCATCGCTTCCACATCGGCGCGAAAATCAGGGCGCAGCGGCACGTAAACGGGTCGCACGCCGAAGTAATGAGCTGCTTTTTCAAAGGCCGGATGAGCGCTGCGGGGTAGGATCATCTCCGGAGTGTGGATGTGGGGGCGATGAGCGCGCGCCCAATCGCGTGCCGTCTTGACGGCCAGGAGCACGCTTTCTGTACCGCCACTCGTGATGTTGCCGCGAACCTGTTCATCGCCTCCCAGCAAGGAGGCCGTCATCGAAACGACCTCGTTCTCAAATTTGCGCAAGCTGGGAAAGGCGGTTGGATTGAGACCGTTTTCGGCAAAGAAGAGCGTGTAGGCCTCTTTCAGCAAGGCATCGATTTCTTCAGAGATGTGATAAACCAGTCCAAAGACGCGTCCTTGCTGCCAGCGAATATCTTTTTCGCGAGCCATGTGCAGCGCTTCCAACACGCTTTCTTTCGATTGTCCGTGACGAGGGAAAGGTTTCATGAGACCTCCTTGGTAGTGGGAGAGCATGAGAACATGAGAATATGTGAGGACGTGAGAACATCAGAAGACGAGAACACGAGAGGGTGAGGAGTGTAGCTGTGACGATTTTATCCGCTTTCATCGAGAGAATTTTGGGGAACAGAGCTTTTCGGGCTTTTCCGCAAAAGCTATATCCGCTTACCAAACTTCTCGAAACTCGTGTTGTGGCTTAGGATCATCGGGTAGGCAATTCGGGAGTACGAGGCACTTGCTTTGGCATGAGGCTTGTCGATCAAAACCGTTAGGGCGATGAAAAGCCCTGGAGGGACAGCGAGATCAAAAGAAGGGGGTAGAGAGTTTATGTGTTTACAATTCGGTTTGGAGCTCTGGCCGGGCTCTCTCTTTATTTTTATCTATTTTTAACTTTAAAATTTGATTATCGCATTTTACACGTCATCATTTTCACTTGCCAACTTGCCCATTCGCCTTTATAATTCACCTGATCAAATTCCTTTGTGGAGTCGTGAACCGTATGAACGAACAGGAAACCCTAAACCCGGGGGCTGCGCAAGAAGAAGCAACCGAAAATCTAGAATCCTTGCTTAGCGAGGATGCTTTGCACATTGAAGTGCCTCGAGCTGGTGAAATTCGGAAAGGGGTGATTGCCAGCATCAGCCCTTCCCAAATCTTGGTAAGCATCGGCACCAAATCTGAAGGCGTGATCAGCGCCCGGGAGCTAGAGTTAATGACCGAAGAGGAGCGCTCTGCCTTACAGGTTGGGCAGGAAATTCCGGTCTATGTACTGCGCTCTGAGGATGTGAACGGTAACGTCATCCTTTCCTACCGCCGAGCGCGAGATTACATGGCCTGGCAGCGAGTGGCAGAGGCCAAGCAAAACGACGAGGTCATCCACACCCATATCACCGGTTACAACAAAGGCGGTTTGGAAGTGGACATCTTCGGGCTGCGTGGCTTTTTACCGGCCTCGCAACTCGGCACTCTGCGACGGGCACAATCTTCGGGAGAAACGAGCGAAAATCGCTGGAAGCAATGGATCGGCGAGCCAATTGATGTTCGTATCCTGGAATTCGACCGTGAGCGTCATCGCTTGGTCGTTTCCGAACGTGCCGCAGAACCCTCGCGCCAGGAGATGAAAATGCGCGCCGTCGCCGCTTTGGAGGAGGGTAAAGTCTACACCGGTCGTGTCACCAGTTTGGCCAATTTCGGCGCATTCGTCAATGTCAACGGAGCGGATGGTCTTGTCCATCTTTCCGAAATCTCTTGGGAGCATGTCTCTCACCCGCGCGAGGTGCTCAAGGTTGGGCAAGAGGTGCAAGTCAAAGTGATCGGGATCGATCGCGAGAACCTGCGCATTAGCCTCTCGATCCGCCAGACGATGGAAGACCCTTGGAAGCAGAAAGTGGCGCACTATAGCCGCGGGCAACTGGTCGAAGGCGTGATCACCCGTCTGACCAAATTCGGCGCCTTTGCCCGCCTGGATAGCGGCGTTGAAGGCCTGATCCACATCTCCGAGATCAGCGATCAGCGCATTCAGCATCCTAAGGAAGTGTTGCATGAGGGCGAAGTCAAAACCTTGCGCATTATCCGCATTGACCACGAGCAGCGCCGCATCGGATTGAGCTTGCGCCAGGTAGATTCTGCCGCTTTCGCCGATAAAGATTTCAAGATGCTAACCCAGGAGCTGGAAGAGCTCGAAAAGGATCAAGGCGAAGGCTCGAGGGATGAGAACTGAGCCGTTCTGCGCGTAGCTTCTGGCACATTCTATGCCCTGGATCATAGACTCACACGAGGATCTGGCCTGGAACATCCTCCAGTTCGGCCGCGATTACACCTTATCGGTTCAAGAGACGCGAGCACAAGAGGCCGGCACGGAGGCTGTGGAACACAACGGAAACACCTTACTTGGCTGGCCAGAGTATCAACAAGGCAGGGTGGCTATTGTCTTCGCCACCCTGTTTGCCACTCCGGCGCGTCGCAAACAGCCCTGGGAACGTGTGAGCTACGCTTCTTTTGACGAAGCGCGCGCAGTATACCAACATCAGGTGCGGGTCTACCGGAATCTATGTGAGCGTCACCCGCAGCATTTCCGCCTGCTCACTTCTCGTGCTGAAATGGAATCTCATCTGCGCGAGTGGCAGGCCCCTTCCGAAGATGGACGGCCGGTTGGCTTGGTCCTTCTCATGGAGGGCGCGGAGGGCATTCGCACGCCGGACGAATTGACAGAATGGTGGGATCTGGGTTTGCGGCAGATCGGCTTGGCCTGGGCCGGCACCCGTTTTTGCGGCGGGACGGGCGAACCCGGTCCGTTGACCGATGACGGTCGCCGCTTGCTACGTGCTATGGCCGAATTCCCCTTTGCTCTCGATCTCAGCCATATGGATGAACGCGCCGCGCTGGAAGCGTTGGATGAGTATCCAGGCCCGATCCTGGTTAGTCACGCCAATTGTGCTACTTTGTTGCGCAGTAGCAACAGCAACCGTCACCTGAGCGATCTCGTCATCCGCCGCGTGATCGACCGAGATGGCGTGATCGGTGTCGTCCCGTTTAATCGTTTCCTGCGCGCCGGCTGGCAAAAGGGGGATCCGCGGCTGTCGTTGGATTCTCTGCTGGCACATATCGATCATATCTGTCAACTGGCCGGTGACGCTTTGCATGTCGGATTGGGTACGGATTTTGATGGCGGCTTCGGCCTGGAATCCGTCCCGCAAGAGATCGAAAGCATTGCCGATCTGCAGAAGATCGCCTCCGGGTTGGCCGAAAGAGGCTATTCGGAAGATTCGATAGCCGCCATCTTGGGGACAAATTGGCAAAGACACCTCTCCCGAACCTTGCCTTAGGCTATGTCTGCGAACTCACTTCCTTCTCCAGGTGCTCTAAACGGTCCTTCACGGCGTTGGCGGGTGCGTGCCGGACTTTTCCTGAGCTTCTTCGGCTTCTTTGTGCTGATCGTAGGGGCTAAACCCGGCTGGTTGGGTCTGGATCGAAGCCCGGTGGTCGGCTTTGTGCAGACGGCGGTTTTTGTTATTGGGTTGGGCATCCTTTGCCTCGGTGGGTGGACAACGTTCGTTGCACTATGGGAGAATCGAGCTCGTTCTATTCTGGCCGATATCGGTTTGCGGTTGGTGGCAACCGGTTATGTGATCGCAATCTTTGCCGGCATGGCGGATGTTTTCGGCTTTGGCAGCCAGTCACTGCCTAAAGTTCCGTTCTTCGGCCCCTGGCAAGCTTATGGTGTAATGCTAGGCCAGGGCATTATCCTGCTTGGGTTTCTGCTCATGCTCCCCGTCAAAACACACTAAGTGGGAACTTCAGGGCGTCTCTTGACGTCCTTGTAGGTGTTTCTTCACTCGTTTTGCGATCCATTGGACAAACTGCAGCGTTTGCCCGGGAGGCTTTTTTGAAATCCTGTATTGCGTGCATTGTGCTCTTCCTGATGGTGGCCTGCGGCCCGGCCACCCTGGCGACGGAGTCACCCAACGTCCAAAATACCCCCACAGCGATCCAATTTACCCTTCCCACCCCTTCTGATAAACCGCAAATCGTTCGCCAGAGCCCTTTGCCGCAAGAAAGGCTCTCCACCACGCCGATCCTGGAGCTGGTTTTCGATCGGGCAATGAACCGCGCTTCGGTTGAGAAGGCGTGGAAATTCACAGATGAGAGCGGCAAATCCCTCCCTGGAACTTTTCAATGGATAGATGAGCGTACCGTTCGCTTTCGGCCGGCGGCTCCCCTTTCGCCCGGTCGGGCGTATACCCTTACCCTGGGTGCGCAGGCCGCCGATGCGCAAGGGACCCTTTTGGGCCGGGAATGGCAATCCGTCTATTACACCACCGACGCGTTGCAGGTTAGCCAGGTTTACCCGGCCAACGGCGTCACCGATGCCGATCCGGCGACGGCACTGACCATCATCTTCAACAAACCTGTTGTGCCTCTCAGCCCCGAAGAAAACCCACAAGCGCTCCCGCAGCCGGTGCGATTTGAACCCCCGATTGCTGGCGAAGGACGGTGGGTGAGCACTTCGGTATATATTTTCCAGCCGGCAGAGCGCCTGAAAGGGGGGCAGACCTATCGCGGTGTGATCCCGGCCGGCCTCCAAGAGCCGCTCGGCACGCAGCTGGAGGCAGACTTCGTTTGGGAATTTCGCGTCCGTCCTTTGCGCATCTTGGAGGTGATCTTCCCGAATTCGCTCTATTACGATACCGATAGCGAGGAGCGGGTGCGGCTGGATGGGGAGATCATCCTGCGTTTCGATCATCCGCTGGAACGTGCCACACTCAACCAGGCGCTGCGCATCACCGATCCGCAAAACCGTTCTATCCCATTCCGCGCGAAATGGAACGATGCCTCTGATACGGTTACCCTGATACCTCTCTCGCGCTACCAACCTGACACGCGCTATACCCTCACCATCTCACCCAGTCTGCGCGCCCAGGATGGCAGCCAGATGGATGAAGCGGAACAGGTTTTGTTTCGTACACTCCCCTATCCGAGCGTGACCCGATCCTTTCCGACGGAGGAAGAAACCTTCTACGTGCCGCAAGTGGTTTTGGAATTCAGCACCCTGATGGACAAGGCAAGCGTGCTCTCCCACTTGCGCATCACTCCCCGGCCATCTTCGCTGAAAACTTACTTGGATGAGCAGAATCGTACCTTGATCCTGGAAGGGCTAGAGCCCGGCGTGACCTATGAAATTCGTCTGCTGCCAGGCGCCCGGGATATTTACGGCAATGCGATCACCGAAGAGTATACGTTCATCCGTAAGAACGTCTACTATCAGCCGTTTGTTTTCTTCAGAACCTATCAGGTTACCCAACCCCTCATTTTCCGAAATGCGAGCAAGCAGGAAGTTTACCTGCAATATGCCAACCTGGATACGCTCGAATTCAGCCTCTATGATCTGACTCCGGCCGAGTTGCGCCGCCTGACGGATTGGAGCATCCCACCGGAGGACTGGCGCACATCCAAATCGCCGCGGCGCACCTGGAAGGTGAGCCTCGAACTATCGCCGGACCGTTCCCGTCTGATCGCCATTCCGCTGGATGACCGGGAGAAGCTCCCGACCGGCTTCTATTTTCTCGGCGTGCGTTCTCCTGCTATCAAAACGGATGGTCGTTTTGCCTCGGCCGCTCTGATCATCGTCTCCGATGACATCCTGATGTTGAAATCGGCCCCCGGCGAGGCCCTGGCCTGGCTATTGAACGCCGCCGATGGCCGGCCGGTGGAAGGCGTAAAGGTCTCTTTCTACGATCAGGAGTTCCGACCGATCGGCGAAGCCACCACAGATGCTCAGGGACTGGCTCACTGGCGAAGCGAAAAGAACGACCGGGCGCAATACGCCCTGGCCGAAGGCAAGGGTCACCTGGCGATGATCTCCCAAAACTGGAGCTGGCTCTATCCGGAGCGCTTCGGTGTTTATGCGGCCTATCAGACTGAAACCAGGCGCCCGGTAGCGGTCCTCTATACTGAGCGCCCGATCTACCGCCCCGGCCAGGAAGTTTTCTTCAAGGGCGTCGTGCGCATTGAGGACGATCTGCGCTATTCGCTGCCCACTACGATCTCTCAGGTGACGGTGCTCCTTTCCAACGAGGAAGGCGTGTTATGCCGTCAGGTTCTCTCGCTCTCCCCGCAAGGGACCTTTTCCGGCTCCTGCACCTTAAGCGACGATGCTCCGGTGGGCAATTACACGATCCAGGTCCATGCCGATGAGGTTTCCGAAGCGGATGCGGCGAAGAAACAGGCTATCGGCTATGTCTATTTCCGTGTGGCCGCGTATGTCAAGCCGCGTTTCCAAGTGAGCTTGGATGCCGAGCCGTCGCGTTTGGTCAGCGGTGAGATGGCCACCTTCCGCCTGAGTGCTGCCTATTATGCCGGTGGCAAGTTGAGCCAGGCGCCGCTCGAATGGTTCATCGAAACCTCACCGGCTTCTTACACTCCTCCCCAACCCTACAACACGTATTCTTTTTATTACTGGGAAGATAACCCCCGCTGTGCCTATGGGTATCCGTGCCAGCCTGTCGCGCCGCCTCTCTATCGCCAGGGGAGTGGACAAACGGACGAAGAGGGGAATTTTGAACATCGGGAGACCTTTCTGCTCCCCCAGAACGTGGCCGCATTGAACTACACTTTCAATGTCAATGTGAAGGATATCGGCGGGAACGTGGTCGGCAGTTACGCCACTGTGACCGTCTTCGGCAGTAGCCTGTTTCCCGGCGTGCGCACGTCATCGTATCTCGGTGAGATTGGGAAGCCTGTCTCCATTGAGCTTGTGGCCTTGGGCCTTGGGGGGACTCCTGTTCCCAAGCGACAATTGACCGTGGCGCTTTATGAGCAGCGCTGGTCCAACGTGCAAAAGCAGAATGCCAACGGCGTGATCTATTGGGAATCCTCGGTGCAGAGCGTTTTGCGCGCCTCCACGGTGGTTACCACGGATGCCGAAGGGAAAGCAACGACTCAGCTGATCCCCCCAACAGCTGGCGAGTACAAGATCGTGGTCAGTGCTACCGATGAGAAAGGGCGCACGGCGCGGGCTTCCACGTTCCTCTGGGTGATCGGCGAAGAGATGAACTTGCAGCGCACTGCCGATGATACGCTCAAAGTGATCGGCGATAAAAGCGCCTATAACCCCGGCGAAAAGGCACAGGTCCTGGTTGTTTCGCCTTTCCAGAAGGAAACCACAGCCCTCTTGACGCTCGAACGCGGCCGCATTGATGAAAAGAGGCTGATTACACTTCAGCCCGGCAGCAATCGGTTCGAAATCCCGATCACTACCGAGATGGCGCCGGTGATGTACGTTTCCGTTTTGACCGTTCAACCGGCAGAGGGGATTGCTCCGCCACGTTATGCGATGGGATTGGCAAAGTTCAACGTGGCGCCTACCATGCAGCAAATTTTCGTGGAGATTGAGAGCGATCACAGAGTGGCCCATCCACGCGATCGCGTCACATTTACCATTCGCACCCGCGATCTCAACGGGAAACCGATCCAAGCAGATCTTTCGCTGGCGCTGGTGGATAAGGCTGTACTGGCGCTGGCCGAGCCAAACAGTCCGCCCCTGCTCCAGGCCTTTTATCCGCAACGCGGCTTGAACGTTTTCACCGCCATCACCGTTCCGCTGGATGCCGAGCTGTTGAATATTGCCCTGAGAGAGGGGATGCCCGGCGAAGGCGGACGCGGCGGTAGCGGTGGCGGCGAAAAGGGAAGCGATCAATTCGGGATTCTGACCATCCGCGGCGAGTTTAAGGATACGGCTTTTTGGCAGGGACAGGTGCTGACCGATGCCGAGGGCCGGGCCCAGGTGACGGTCACCTTGCCGGATAACCTGACCACCTGGCAGCTGACGGTGCGCGCCGTCACCGAGGATACGCAGGTGGGCGAAGCCACTTTCGATCTCCTCAGCAATCGCCCCTTGCAGATCGATTTGCAAACGCCGCGCTTTTTCATCGCCGGCGATGAAGTGACCCTGGGTGCGACGATCTACAACAACACGGATACCGACCTGGACGTGTCCGTTTCGCTGGAGACTCAAGGCTTTGTGTTGCGGGATTCCGCCGAACAATCGCTGACGGTGCGGGCAGGTGCGCAGGCCTTCGTCACCTGGAGCGGGCGCGTAGAAGAGGACGCTACTCGCGTGGACTTGATCGCTAAGGTGCGCGGAGACAGTTATGAAGATGCCACGCGCCCCGTGCTGGGCACTTTGCCGGGGCAAGGAATTCCCGTCTTGCGCTATTTGGCGCACGAAACCGTTGGCAGCGCCGGGGTGCTCCTGGGCGAAGGGAGTATCACCGAGAGCGTGGTGCTTCCGCCGCAGGTCAAACCCACCGAGAGCCGATTGACCCTGGAGATCTCCCCCTCGCTGGCTGCCACGGCGATCGGCGATCTGCAGGTGTTGCGCGATTATCCTTACCTGTGCAGTGAGCAGACCGTTTCGCGCTTCCTGCCGAATCTCCTGACGCGCCGCCTGTGGCGCCAAAGCGGGCAAGCAGATCGGTTGCCGCAGATCGAGACCGAGGTCCTGGCCTCGCTGCAGCGCCTTGTGCGCACCCAAAACGGGGATGGCGGCTGGAGCCTGTGGCCGGGCGGTGAGAGTGAGCTACGCACCACGGCCTACGTCGTCTGGGGATTGAGCGAGGCAAAGGCCGAGGGATATAGTGTTCCCGAAGGGACGCTGCGCCGTGGTCTGGAATACCTACGGCGCAACCTGCGGCCGGTCGGTGCCGAGACGCCGCTCTGGCAGAAGAACGAGGCCGCCTTCGGCGTCTTCGTGTTGGCGCAGCAGGGGCAGGCTCCGGCCAACGTGCTGAACTCGCTCTATAAAGAGCGCGAGAGGCTGAGTCTCTATGCGCGTGCCTTCTTGCTGGAGGCCTTCCTCTCCAGCGCTCCGAATGAGACGTACACCACTGCCCTGCTTTCTTCCCTGAGCAGTGCGGCCGTTTCATCTGCGGCCGGGGTACATTGGGAAGAAACGGAGAACGACTATTGGAACTGGAACACCGACTTGCGAAGCACAGCCATCATTTTGCACGCTCTGATGCAGGCCGACCCGCATCATCCGTTCCTGCCGGGCGGCATTCGCTGGCTGATGAGCCAACGGCGACCGGAAGGCTGGTATTCTACCCAGGAGATGACCTGGTCTTTGCTCGCCCTGGCGCGCTGGCTGGAGATTTCGGGTGAACTGCAGGGGAACTATCAGTTCGGAGTGGGGTGGAACGGGACCCTGCTGGAAACGCAGTGGATCACTCCGCAGAATGTCTTCGAAAAATGGATGCTCACTTTTACAGGGGATGAGATGCGCCCGGAGCGCAATCTGTTCTCCATCCTGCGCAGCGCCGGTCCCGGCACGCTTTTCTACACCGCTTACGTCGAATATGCCCTTCCGGCCGAGCAAGTTGCGGCTCAGGATCACGGCATTCTGGTCGAGCGTGCCTATTTCCGCCTGCCGGACCTGAAGAAGCCGGTCACCGAAGTGGCGCGTGGGGATTTGGTGCAGGTGCGGTTGACCCTCGTGGTGCCGCAGGATCGCTTCTACGTGGTGCTGGACGATCCCTTGCCGGCCGGCCTGGAAGCGGTGGATGCCACCCTGTTGACTGCCGTGCAGGTGCCGGAGCGCTTTGAGAGCCGGGATTACGAGCAAACGGGGTGGGGCGGCTGGTATTTCAATTACCGTCAAATCTACGATGACCGCGTCGTCTTCAGCGCCGATTACCTGCCGGCCGGCACCTATGTGCTCACCTACCTGGCGCGTGCCGGGCTGAGCGGCACGTTCCACGTCCTGCCGGCCCAAGCGCGTGAGTTCTACTTCCCGGATGTGAGCGGTCGGAGCGCCGGCTTGCTCTTTAGGGTGCGATGATGTACGAGTTTACGCTCTGCGAATGGGGCTGGAGCTTGTTATTGCTCCTGCCAATCTTATGGCTTCTGGCTCGCCGTGGGCATTCGTGGCGCTTTCTTGTGCTCTTCAGTGGCTTCTGGCTTTATCTGACCCTGTTGTTCAGCCTGGTGTTTTTCCCCATTCCGCCAGAGGCCTCGCCCCGGAAGGGCAATGTGACCCGGCTGCTGCGGCAGATCGAATGGGTACCTTTTCACTATCTGTTTGATCGGCGTGTTTCCCCTGGCGCCATCCGGGCCGAAATGTTGGGCAATATCGAAGCGACGATCCCCTTCGGCGTTTTCCTGCCTCTGATCTGTCCCTCTGCCCGTCGGCATATGCTTTGGCTGAGCTGGGTGCCCGGCCTCGGGATCGAGATGGGACAGTTTCTGCTCGGCGCGTTATGGACGCCGTATCGCACCGTGGACGTGAGCGATGTGCTTTTGAATGCCCTGGGGGTGATGCTTGGCTACGGGCTATTGTGGATCGGTGAATCGGCATGGGGGCGTTACAGGCGCCGCGCTGCTTCCGGGCGCTGAAGTGTTACCGACTGCAACGGCGATAACTTCGCCTCATCTTTGCCTTACCTCGATTTGTATCTCTTCACTGCGCACCTGTTCACCTTCAAGCGTCACGGCCTCGGCGTAGAAGGTATGCTCGCCGGGTTGTAACGGCCACCAGGCCTCGTAGGGCCAGGCGGTGAGCGTGATCAGTGGGCGGGCATCCACCCAAAAGGTAAGGGATTGGAGCGCCATGCGGCTCATGGCCTGCAGGTGCAATCGCTGTTCTGCGAGGGGGATTTCGGCCGTGATGAAGTACACATCGCCGGGACGCGGCGCAATCAGCCAGAGCGCCGGAGCGTTTTCGTTTTCTTCGGATGTGCGCAAAAGGTCCACATCCAGTGGCCAGCCCTGACGCCGCGCCCAATCCCAAGCTTCGGCCGGCAGATGAAGCACCGTGAGCGGCTGCCAGGCTCCGGGTCCCTCCGGCGGCGTTATGACGATTTGCCCGGTGACGGGGTTTTGCCAAAGGCGGCGATAGGCCTCATCGGGGCGTGTCGGTACCGTTTCTTCTAAAAACCATTCCTCATGTGTTTGCGCGCAGAGATCGGTGGGCAAAAGGCCGGAGAGGGTGCATACTTCCCGCCGCACCAGGCCGCGCGGAAGGGAGAATTCGCGCGTCGGGCGATTGCGTAGCAGGGTTCGCAAGGTATATTGCCAGATCGGCGCGGCGCCGGTCAAGCCGGTCACCTCGCGCATGGCACGGTAGTCGCTATTCCCTACCCACACTCCGACGACGAGATCGGGCGTATAGCCGATCGTCCAGTTATCGTGAAAATCGGTGGTGGTGCCGGTTTTAACCGCGGCTGGGCGCTCGATTTGCAACGTGCTATTGCGGCCGAAGCCGGGCTGGCGCGCCAACGGATCGCTCAGGATGTCGGTGATTAGCCAGGCGATGCGTTCATCGAGCACAGGCTGAGGGGTGATTTCGGCTGGTCGGTAGAGGGTGTGGCCCTGCAGGTCTTGCACTTCTCGGATCAGGCGCACGGGGAGATAGCGCCCCTGACGGGCGAAAACGGCATAGGCATTGGTGAGTTCGAGCAGGCTCACCCGTCCGCCGCCGAGTGCCAGTGTCAGATCGTAATCAGCCGGGTCGGTGAGCGTGGTGATGCCGAAACGCGCCGCGTATTGGCTCATGCGCTCTACTCCCACTTTTTGCAAAGCGGCGACGGCCGGGATATTGAACGAAGAAGCCAGAGCAACGCGCGCCGGCACGATCCCATGCTCGCGGCCATCGTAATTTTGAGGCGTGTAGACTTTGCCATCGGTGGTGAGGAAGTGGGTCTGCACATCGAGGATCGGCGTGGCTGCCGTCCAGGGATCGGAGAGCAGGGAGGGATCAAAAGCGGCGGCATAAATGAACGGTTTGAACGCCGAGCCGGGTTGACGGGGCACCAACGCCATGTTGAGCGCGCCGGCGATGGCAGGGTTGAAGTAGTCGGCGCTGCCGACCAATGCCAGCAGATCGCCGGTTTGAGGATCGAGCACGACCACCGCGGCGTTGCTCACCTGGTGATCCAGGCCGTTATCGTTGCGCAGGTGCGCCAGTTGACGGGCAACGGCCTCCTCCGCCACCTGTTGTGCGGCCAGGTCAAGAGTGGTGTGGACCACCAGTGGCCGGTTGGAGGGCAATTTCCCTTGCGATTGCAGCGCATCCAGCTCGGCCTTGACCATCCAGACGAAATGAGGCGCCTGGATAGGATAGGGCTGGGGATTGAAGTACAGGGGCGCTTCTTCGGCCTGTTGACGCTCTGCCGTGCTGATAAACCCTTGCTTTTCCATTAGCTCCAACACCACGCGCTGACGTTCGCGCGCCGCTTGGGGATGCTCGAAAGGGTTATAGAGTGCCGGCGCTTGCGGCAGACCGGCCAGCAGAGCACACTCTTCCAAGAAGAGGTCGGCGGCCGATTTGCCGAAGTAGGTCTGCGCGGCGGCCTCGATACCGTAGGCAAAACCGCCGTAATAGGTTTGATTCAGGTAAAGCGCCAGGATTTCATCTTTGCTCAGGCGACGGGTCAATTGCCAGGCCAGGATCGTCTCCCGCAGCTTACGCCGCAATGTGCGCTGATTGCGCTCTTCCGGCAGGAGCAGATTGCGTGCCACTTGCTGGGTGATCGTGCTACCGCCGGCCAGCGTCTCCCCACCGCGCAAATTGATATAGAGGGCACGTATCACGCCGCGCAGGTCAATGCCGGGGTTGGTATAGAAACTTTGGTCCTCCACGGCGATCGTCGCCTGCTTCATGCATAGAGGAGTATCCTGCGCCGTCAACGGTAGGTGGTATTCTCCCTCGGCGCGCATCTCGTAGAGGGGGAGTCCATGGCGATCGAGAATGCGGATAGAAGGCGGGCGGATCGCCCGTGGCAATTGTTCCGGCGAAGGCAGGTCATATAGCACCCAAACTGCCAACCCGAACAGAACCAAAAGAAAGAGGCCGATCGGAACTATGCCCCTTTGCCATCTTTCCAATCGACCTCTTGTGTGAACGAGATGGTTCATCGTGAATAGACGGTGGACCGTAGACCGTGGACCGTGGATGGTGGGCGGTGGATTGCGAGCTTCGCCCAACGATCCAACCAGCCGACCAGGCGACCGATCAACCCACGCGACTACTCGGCGACTTTTTCCGGCAACAATCCCATCACCCTCAGCATTTCTTCATTGCTGGCGAACTTGAACTCCTCCACTCCTAACCTGCGGGCTTCGGCCTGCTCGGCGGCCTCCAAGCGCGGCAGATCGCTCTTGCGCACGATCGGTTTCCCTAAGCTCATCAGGCGCGCTTCGATCGCCTTCAGATCCAACGGCTTGGGCGATTGCATCTGCTGCAAATATTGCCAAACCGCCCGTGCCCCGTTCGTCCCATCCTTGCGTGCTGTTCCCACCAGGCCGCTGGAAGCATTGCGCGACCAACCGGCGACGAAAATGCCCTCGATCGGTTTTCCACTCTGCGGATCGAATACCTCGTAGGAATTTCCATCCACCGGGAAGCGCGGGTTGGGATTTTTCACAAACTCATTCCACTCCACCGGTAGCCCGAAGCTCTCATCCACCTTATCGCCGATAGCAAAAATGACCGTCTCCACATCCAGCAGGCGCTTTTGACCGGTGCCGCGTGCCTTGGTATCCCCGTTTGTCCGCACCAGGGTATTCTCTTCCACTTCGAGTTGCACCACCTGCCCCTGCTCATCCTCCAGAATTCGCACCGGCGAAGCCAGGAACAGGAAGCGGAAACGCGTTTCAGAGACTTTTGGCAAGGCCTTGGGGAGCGCCTCCAGGATCGCTGCCCGTGCCGCGGCCACATCCTGGCCGATCGCCTCCATCACTAGGCGCACGCGCTCGATCTCCGCATCCAGCGCCTCCAGGTCCAGGTTGGCGATCACGTATTCCATCTCCTTTTTATCGAACTTCACTTCTGCCGGGCCGCGGCGCACCACAGCGATCACCTCGTCTACCTGCACCTCGCGGATCAGATAGTGGGCAATATCCACCATCACATTCCCCGCGCCCACGATCGCACACCGTTTGCCGAAACGGAATTTCTTCTGGCTATAGGGTGGCAGCTTATTGTAGAAATAGACCACATCTTTGGCGTGGTACACGCCTTCCAGGTCCTCGCCCGGAATGCCTAGCCGTTTTGTTCCTTGCGCTCCGGCCGTCACCAGGATCGCCTGGAAACCCATTGCCCACAAGTCGTCCAACGTCAGATCGCCCTTTTGTCCAATGGTCACATTTCCGTAGTAGTCAATGTTCGGATTCTCCAGAACCTGACGGAACTGACGGCGCAATCCCTCCTTCATCGTGTGCTTGGAAGGGTAAATCCCGTATTCGGCCAGACCACCGGGTTTAATATCGCGGTTGAAGATCACCACATGGGCTCCCAACATAGCCAGCTCGCGGGCGCCGAAAAGCCCCGCCGGCCCTGCTCCAACCACGGCGACTAGATATTTTTCTTCCATGGAACCTTTCTCCTGGTTACAAAAATCACAAGGGCCTTGCGACCCACCTATTCTACCAAAATCGTGAGATTTTGTGCTACTATTAACTCAATCTACACAAATGGAGGCCTCATGAACCAGGAGAAACCCGATCCTGCTGCCCGCTTGCGCAAAATTCTTTCGGAATCATCAGAAGAAGAGACGGGCAGAGTGCCCACCTCGGCTTCCTCTTCCCCCTCACGCCGCCTGCCCCCCGCGGCTTCGTCCCCATCGCCTCGTTCTGGGACCTCGAACCCGGTGCCGCGCCGAAAGTTCGCCTTTGCCCCGGCTTTTTGGACGATCGCCAGTCTGTTTTCCATGACCCTGAACATCGTCCTCATCGTCATCGTGCTCCTATTGGTACAACAGGTTGGCAGCTTGAGCGGCGTGCTGAATGTGGCCAATAACCTTTTGAGCGGCCTCTACACCAATTTTGAGAAAATGTATCAGGCCCACATCCGTGCCACCATCCCGGTTTCCACACAGGTGCCGGTGCAACTGGAAGTGTGCATCCGGCGCGAGACAAGCGTCACTCTTACCAGAGATGTGGGCATTACCAATGCACGCGTCACCGTGCAGAGTGGCGGCCTGACCATCACCAATGCCCTCACCAACATTCGCCTGCCGGCCGGCGTCGATCTCCCTATTGCCCTGGACCTGTGCGTGCCGGTCGAAGCGCAGATCCCCGTCAAACTCAACGTCCGCACCGACATCCCGATCGCCCAAACCGAACTCGGAGAACCGATCCAAGGCCTAATGGACACTGTCCGCCCGATCTACTGCCTACTCCAACCGAACGCCCGCGACCTGCAAGGCGCGCCGGTATGTAGTGGACGATAGACGGTAGGCGTAGCATCAGGCTTTAGCCCGTGAACGCAGCGCAGCGCTTTAGCCTGTGCTACTACACCGCTGACCACGAAACAACCACGCGACCAATAGCCACGCAACTACTCTTCAGCATCCGGTGCCAACCCCAAGCGACGAGCTTGCTCGTAGGAGATGACATCGGGATTGATAGGCAGATTGCTGTGTTTCTCGGCGGCCTGTTCCCAGAAGGAATCGGCATCCAGGGTAGCCTTCTGTTTGGCGGCGTGACGCAATAGATCTTCCAGGTTCTGCGTCGGAATGCCGGCTGTGGCCGGGAGAGGCTCTTCGGCCTCTGTGACTTCGGGCAAGGGCGCAACCCCCATGTTCTTCAACAGCTGCTCGATCGTTTCGCAGGCGTCTTGCGCTTGTCGGAGCGTGGCTTCCAGGCGTTGTTCGGCGGCCAAACCTGGACCGGCGATCAGTAAAGCGTTGGCCGTATCCACCGGTATGAAGATCAAATCCAGTTGTTCGCTTTGAAAAACATGACTCTGGAAGGATGGGGTAGAGCGAAGCAGGCGCGAAACTTTCAGCCCGGCGCTGTAGATTGCCATCAGCGCGGCCAGCAAGCTGACTTCCATGCTGGTATCCGGCAAGTCACCGGCCCGGGCGATCACACGCCCGCGCTCGCTGATCAGGTAGACGCAGTGCGCCTCGGTTTCCCGGCGTAGGTGACTCAGCGCGTCTGCCAGAGAGTGTCGTTCTTTCTCATCGCTTTCTTCTTCCGGCAAGATCACCGATTGCAATCCTAAGGCGCGCTCAACGGTGTTTAGGAAATCCCCTAGCGAAACAGGCTTGTTGAAAATAGCAATCGGATTGGCCTTTTGCATAGCCTGGCGCGCCGCAGGGTCCTGCACAGCCGAGATGACGATGATCTTGATATCCGGCTGGCGCGCACGGGCTTTTTCGATGAGCTCAATGCCGTTGATGCCGGGCAACCGATAGTCTACGACCAGCAGATCTATCTTGCGGTGCGAAATTTCGAGCAGCGCTTCCTCGCCGGAAGGCGCTTCGACTACGTGCAAATCGTATCCCAGCGTATCGAGCGTGGAACGCAACAAGCGCGTGACCTCACGGTGATCGTCAACAAGCAGGATGCAAGGGGTATTGGACATCTTTATGAGACCGTTTCAAAAATAGGGGTGGGATTGTGCGTGGTTTGGGGCTATTATAACACCGGGAATGGCAGACGGTTGATCGTTGGCTCGGCAAAGATGCCCGGAATGTTGATCTCGTTCAAAAATTCGTGCTCGTGCTTGGCATGCGGCGTCTGGTTATGGAATGGCTTCGATGCTTAGGCGATAAATGGCCGGCAGATGGGTCTGGCGCGCGGTGGCGGTGATGATGAGCGTAGCGCGCTGACCTTCGCCCAGCGTAAACGGGATTTCGGCAGTGTTGCGCCTCGAAAGAGGGATTTCCTGAACGATCGGTGGCTTTCCATCGAGAATCCATAACAGGCGGAACGGCTGATCGATCCGATCCGATACCCGCAGGAAGCCTTCGGCCTGCCAATCGCCGTCATCTTGTTCCAGATCGCTATAGTAGTTAACCGCTGGCAGGCTTAGATCATCCAGGAGCAAACCGGTGCCGGTGATGGCATCATCGGTGACGTACTCAAAGCGTAGCCAGAGTTCCTGCCCGGCAAAGGGCGAAAGGTCCACGCTCTCTTCAACCCAGTCGTTGCTCTTCCCGCTGTATCCCCAGCCATAGGCATTGCCCATTGGGTTGCGATCGCTCCCGCTCGGCGTGCGCAGGATTTCCCAGTGTTGACCGTCGCTCGAGGCCTCCAGGTAGACGTAATCGAAATCTGCTTCCAAGTCATACCAGGTTCGGTAGGAGAAGGTGATCGGTGGTGTGGCATGGGTCAGATCAAAGCGGCGCGTGAGACGCGTGGCAGAGAGGTTGCCCTCGTTGGACCAGAAGACGAATTGCCCCGAGTGGGCCGAGGTGGGAAAACGAGCTTGTTCGGTATCTCCCTCAAAGTGCAGGCGATAGTGCCCTGTGCAGGTGATGATGAAAAAATCCAGGCCGTATTGCTGAACATTGCGTGTAGCCAATTTGGCCGGGCAATTAGAGATCGTCTCGGCATGAGGTGGCTGAGAAGCTGGAGAAAGGAATCGCTTTCCCTCCGCATTGCTGTTCAAGTAAAGCGCGGCGGCCCAATCGAGGAAAAGATCATCGGCGGTGAGGGCCTGCGCGGCAAAGGGCGGCCGTTGCAGGGTGTCATCAATGCTTTCCAGACCGTCAAGAGGGTTGGCGACCAGGGCGCGGATGAACTCCGGCCCCAGGCGCTGCAGCAAATAGGCCAGGAAGAGATAGGATTGCATGTAATGCGCTGCACTTTGCGCCGGCGAATCTCCCCAACCGGTCAAGTTTTGATCGGGTCGCAGCAAGAAAGCAGCCGTGTTATAAACCGGATAGCCGTTGACCGCTTCGGCCAGCACACCCATCCCCTCGTTCAACCAGGTGGACTCGCTGCGATCCAGGTTCCAATGGATCATGTGCTGGAATTCGTGCGCCAGGGTGGAAGCCGTAGCCATGCCAGAAAGCGGCAAAACGTTGGCGTTCAGCAAGAACATTTCCTGGGCATTGGAGTACGGGTGCAATTGCGGGTTAAGCTCATCGTTCGATGAGAAGTAACCGGCTACGCTGTGGCTGAGGGCACGCGAATACAGGATCGAAAGGTGCGGGTCGCCATCTACGCCCGGCGTCCATTCGGAGCCGAAGAAGGCGCGCGTGGTAGGGTAGATTTTTTGCTCAAACGTCTCGGCCAAAGCGGCAAGGGCGCTTTCTGAATACGTTACCCCTTCCTCGATCCAAAAATAGGTATGGGGAGTAACGTATCTCAGGATAGCGTTCACCAGAGCGACCTGCCGGGAATCGGTGTTGAGCACCCAAAAGGAGCGCCGTGCGCCGCGTTCAAACGGACCGGCAGGGACCATCTGCGAAAGGCCACAGAGGCCCTTCAGTCGGCAGCTCAGATCGTATGGATCGGCTACCGGCAGGGCAGAAAGGGCAGCAGGGGTCGAAGAGTGTGTAACGGTTGGCGGCACAGGGGTGTGGGAGGGAATGGCAACTATGGCCGTAGCGGTAGGGAGTACTTTACCCGTGTTCGCAGGCGTGCAGGCGATGAGGAAGAGGAGGAGAAAGGCGAGGAGGCGCATAAGGTAGACGATAGACGGTGGACGGTGGACCGTGGGTTATGGAGAGAGCAAAAAGGGACCGGTTTCAGCAACCTGTCCCATTTTGTATCCGCGGATCGTTTTCTCTCCAGGCGATTTTAGCTTTGGACCGAGGACTCAGCTATGGCCGGCTCGTTGACGGTTTGAAAGATGAGCTTTTGCTGTTCCTCATCCAGGTCGACGCGGATGGTGCTACTGGAATGCAATGCACCGCTGAGCAGCTGCACCGAGAGCGGGCTTTCCAAATGCTTCTGAATAGCACGGCGCAACGGACGAGCTCCGAAGGCCGGGTCATATCCGATGCGTGCTAGCCAGGCACGGGCGGCAGGGGTCAGCTCAATGCGAATATCGTGATCTTCAAGGCGCTGCTGCACTTCCTTGATCTGGAGATCGACAATGCGCTCCATATCAGCCGGCGAGAGCGGCGAGAAGATGATGATCTCGTCAATGCGGTTGAGGAACTCCGGCCGGAAGGTCTCCTTCAGGGCGCGCTCGATCTTATCATGCGCTTCACGCTCCTCGCGATCTTCGGTCTGCGGCAGGAAGCCCAAGGTCCCGCCTTTGCGCACGAACTCGGTACCCAGGTTGGAGGTCATGATAATGACCGTGTTGCGGAAGTCAACCACGTTGCCCTGGCCGTCGGTCATGCGCCCGTCATCCAGAATTTGAAGCAAAGCGTTCCAGACTTCCGGATGGGCTTTTTCGATCTCATCGAAGAGCAGGACGCGATAGGGGCGACGGCGCACGGCCTCGGTGAGCTGACCGCCTTCCTCATAGCCCACATAGCCCGGTGGCGCGCCGAATAGCCGACTGACGGTGTGCTGTTCGCGGTATTCAGACATATCGATGCGCACCAAGGCATCCTCATCGTCAAACAGGAACCAGGCCAGGGCTTTGGCCAGCTCGGTTTTGCCAACGCCGGAGGGCCCGATGAAGATGAAAGAGCCGATCGGACGGCGCGGGTCCTTTAACCCTGAGCGGGCGCGGCGAATGGCATCGGCGATGGCGCGGATGGCTTCGTCCTGGCCGATGATGCGTTCATGCAGGCGTTCCTCCATGTGCAGGAGCTTTTCGGCCTCGGTTTCGAGCATCTGGGCGACGGGGATGCCTGTCCATTGATGGACGACTTCGGCAATGTCATCTACATCCACCACGTCATCCAGCTGTTGTTCGCGTTCCCATTGTTCGCGCTGACGGTTGAAACGTTCTTCCAGCCGCAGACGTTCAGCTTTCTTTTGGGCGGCGCGCTCATAATCGCGTTCGAGGCCGGCTTGTTCCTCTTCGGCGCGCAGGCGATCGATTTCGTTTTTCATCGCCTTCAGGTCCGGCGGTAGGGAGTAGAGGGCAACTCGCAGCTTCGCGGCCGCTTCGTCGATCAGGTCAATGGCTTTATCGGGCAGGCGGCGGTCGGTGATATAGCGATCGGCCAGACGGGCGGCGGCGACCAGGGCTTCATCGGAGAAGCGCACTTTGTGATGGGCTTCGTAGCGATCGCGCAGGCCGCGCAGGATTTGGATCGTCTCCTCGACGCTCGGCTCTTCGACGTAAATCGGGGCAAAGCGGCGCTCCAGGGCGGCATCCTTTTCGATGTATTTGTGGTATTCGTCCAGCGTGGTAGCGCCGATGCATTGCAGCTCGCCGCGCGCCAGGGCCGGCTTGAGCATATTGGAGGCATCCATGGCGCCTTGGGCCGCGCCGGCGCCGATCACGGTGTGCAGCTCATCGATCATCAGGATGATCTCGCCGCGGGCGCGCTGCACTTCTTCGATCACCGCTTTCAGGCGCTCCTCGAATTCGCCGCGGAAGCGTGATCCTGCGATCATCGCTCCCAGGTCGAGCGCCAACACCCGTTTGCCTACCAGGATTTCCGGCACGTCGCCGGCCACGATCTTCTGCGCCAACCCTTCAACGATGGCCGTCTTCCCCACGCCGGCCTCGCCGATCAGCACGGGGTTGTTCTTGGTGCGACGAGAGAGGATCTGGATCAGGCGTAGAATCTCTTGATCGCGCCCGATGACCGGGTCGAGCTTGCCCTCGCGGGCCAGCTTGGTCAGATCGCGGGAGTATTTTTCCAGGGTGCGGTAGCGGGTTTCGGCCTGTGGCGTGGTGACGCGCTGCCCGCCGCGCAGGTCCTTGATCGCATCGTAAACCCGTTCGCGGGTCACGCCGGCGCTTTCGAGAATGCGCGCCGCAGGCGTGTTGCGCTCGGTCAGGATGGCCAGGAAGATGTGCTCGGTGGAGATGAATTCATCGTTCAGGCGGTTGGCCTCTTCATTGGCCAAATCAATGATCCGCTTGACGCGTGGGGTAATGAAGATTTGGCCAACGCCCCCAGCGAAGATGTTGGCGCGCGTGGTGGCGCGCAGAGTGGCATCCAAGCGAGCGATCAGCCCCTCTGGATCTACCTGCAGCCGCTCCAGAATTTGCGGCACCACACCGTTCGGCTGTTCCAGTAAAGCGAGCAGGATGTGCTCGGTATCAATCTGGGTGTGTCCGTAACGTTGAATGATCTCGGCGGCGCGCTGGGCCGCTTCTTGTGCTCGTTCGGTAAATCGGTCAAATCGCATCATGGGAATTACTCCTCTGTTGAGGATTATAACAAAAACGGGTAGATGGGGTGTAAGAGATGTGTTAATAGACGGTGGACGGTGGACCGTGGACATGGCACGGTGCTTGAGCCTAGAGGATGGCGGGCTATTTGCCCCGGCGCAGTTCCTGAATGAAGCGCTCCATCCGTTCGTAATGGGAGCCTTTCCAGTAAATCTGATCGCAGGCCGGGCAGTGGGAAAATTCGTCGTAATATAGCCGTGTCAACGGCAAAAGGCGATCAAGAATGGCTTCCTTTGCTACCGGCTCCAGGGGATGATTGCAGCGCATGCAACGCTGAAAGGGGCGAACCCAACGCAAAAGGTGATAGCGCTCAATGACCTGACGCAGCTGCTCTTCGGGGTCTGTACTATGGAGCAGGCATCCTTGCCGGAGCGATTTGTGCATCAGCAGGCGCCGATCGCGCGAAAGCAGAATGCGCCCCTCTTCCAAGGCACGGGCAATCAGCTCGTCATCCTGGAAATCGTTGCGGTAGAGCGCATCCAGGCCGAGCATGCGCAGGTGCGCCGTCAACCGCCCCAGGTGATTATCCAGGATAAAGCGTGGTTCCGGGCTGTTCGGTCCGGGTTCCGGGTAGCGGATCAGCCAAACCCGCAGCCGATCGCCGCTTTGGGGCAGGTAGCCCAGGTCAACGCGCCGATCGCCGCATTCGATCTCCCCGATCTCGGTGTGTGGAATGCCCAAGGATTCGATCAGGTGCTTGATCGACTGCGGGCCGCGGTAGTGGAAGTCAAATTCTCCATGGCGATAGGAGGGCAGAAGCAGAGGGGTGAGGGCCGGTTCAAACCAGAGATGGATCGTTTTGATCATCGGCTATAATTCGATTATGTCACAACGTTCCGCTTTGGACAAGATTTTTGCCCTCCTGGTCCTCTTCAGCCTGCTCATCGCCTGTCAGCCGATCCCGACTCCGCAGGTAGAAGCGACGGTAGCCGCCGCGGTGGCCGCCACGCTCACCGCCTGGCCGACCCCCACCCTGCCGCCGACGCCACGCCCTATCCCCTCGCCGACGGCAACGCCCTTTAGCCTGCAAGGGCTTTTCTGCGAATATCGCTTCTGCATGGGCCATCCGCCCACCGTGGCCTTCTACGATCTGCAGGCGGCACAGGATCAGCGTCAGCCGAGCCAGGTGGCGAAAGGGATGCTGGTTGCTTATCGCGAGGACTTGTTGATCCTGCTCAGCTGGCAGCAGGGAGAAACGCCACAACGTCTGTTGGATTCGCTCTTGGATGTACGCTTCGATACCTCCACCGCCCAAGCTGCTCAGCGCACACTAGCCGGACGGGAGGTGTGGTTCGTGCCGCTGCAGACTACGGCCACCCTGTTGCTCCCGCGCGGCGCCATTGCGGCCTGGGAATGTGGCGATCGTGCCTTCGGTTGGAAGGCCTATACGCCTAACGACGAAGTGGCAGAGAGCCTGCTCCAAGAGGCACTGCAACGCTTCCGTTGTGAATAGAGCGCTTTGCAACTTTTGGCATGCCTGCACATCAGAAGTATGTGCTCATGAATGAGAAAATTCCTTACGATGTGAGGTGTTATGTTTAACTTAGGAAGCGTATCTTTACCCGATTCAGAAACCCGCCGACGGGTCAAAGTGCTGATCCTGGGCTCCGGCCCGGCCGGTTTGGCGGCGGCGATTTACGCCGCACGCGCGGACCTTGAGCCTCTCGTCCTGACCGGTACGGAGTTGGGAGGGCAAGCTGCGTTGACGTATACCATCGAGAACTATCCCGGCTTCCCGGAAGGCGTAGGCGGCGCCGAGCTAGGCGAACTCTTCCAGAAGCAGGCTGAGCGCTTCGGCGCGCGCATTGAATTCGATACGGCCAACACGGTGGACCTCTCGCGCCGGCCGTTCCATGTGATCGGCGATGCCGGCGAATACGAAGCTGAGACCCTCATCATTGCCACCGGCGCTAGCCCGAATCATCTCAATGTCCCCGGCGAGCGCGAGCTGACCGGCAAAGGCGTCTCCTACTGCGCGACGTGCGATGGCTGGTTCTTCAAGGATAAAAAGGTGGTGGTCGTCGGAGGCGGAGATAGCGCCTTGGAAGAGGCCCTCTTCCTCACCCGCTACGCTACTTCGGTGACCATTGTCCATCGCCGTTCCGAGCTGCGTGCCGGCCCGCTCTTGCAGAAGCGCGCCCGCGAAAACCCCAAGATTCAGTTCATCTGGAATACCGTCGTGACCGAGATCCTCGGCAGCGAGAAAGTCGAAGGCGTGCGCCTGAAGAACGTGGAAAGCGGCGAGGAGAGCATCTTCGAGACCGATGGGGTCTTCATCTTCATCGGCCATACCCCCAATACGCAGATCTTCCGCGGTCAACTGGAGATGGATGAGCGCGGCTATATCAAAGTCAACCACCTGATGGAAACCAACGTGCCCGGCGTCTTTGCCGCCGGCGAGGCTGCCGATCCGCACTTCCGCCAGGTGATCACTTCTGCTGGCATGGGCGCGGCAGCGGCTATTCAGGCGACGCGTTACCTGGAAAGCCTCCAGAAGGAGCACTCGGTCACGGTCAAGGGATGATCAGCTGCTGACCGACTTCGATCCGATTCGGATCGCTCAAGCCATTTGCCGCCACCAGCGCAGCGATCGTCGTGTTGAATTTGATCGCAATGGCTGTCAACGTATCCCCTGGCTGAACGATGTACGTCGTCGGGCCAGGGGATGTGCTTTCTTGGGGAATGGCGATCGGAGTGGGGACGTTCAGCTTTTCGCCCACCTTCAGCAACTGCGGGTTGGCCATCACCAGCTCCCGCACGGTCACACCGTATTTATTGGCGATTGTCTCGAAGGTCTCGCCGGGCGCAATTGTGTGCTCGATCGACTTAGGCGCAGCCGGCATTTGTGCGTTGGCAAAGCGATAGAGTTCTTCCAAGGTGCCGTTGAACAGGTTGAGGTCCACCGCCGTGTTGATCCCGTTCACCCGACCGGTCTGCGAATATTGCCAGAAGGTCCAGCGGAACCAGCCCGGTGGCAGAGGAGGGCTCATCCCTTCCACGTAGTTGTTCGGATACCAAGCGATCCAAAGCGGATAATCGTTCACCCAGGCAGGTGGACCACCGGCTACGACGAAATAGGTGCGCAAGAAGGACAAATTCGAGTAAATGATCGGCTTTCGTCCCAGCGCCGATTCCACCGCATCCAGCCAGCTCTTGGCACGGCCGACGATGCGATCCGTGCTCTGACCTTCCGGCACCTCGAGATCGAGCACCGCCGGCAGCTCGAGCGTGGCGCTGGCCGATTGCAGCACCTTGAGGAAGGTGTTGGCCTGTCGCTCCGCGTGCTGACTCGGTCGGAAGAAGTGATATGCCCCGCGCAACAATCCAGCGTTGCCGGCGCCGCTCCAGTTGATCGCAAAGGTGGGATCGGTATAGCGCTCCCCATCGCCAGCGCGAATGAAAACAAAGCGCATGCCGGCGGCACGCACTTTTGGCCAATCAATGCCGGATTGCCAGTAGGAAACATCAATTCCGGGAACGGTGGGCATGGCAGACCTCCATACAGGGTTAGCGGAAAGGGTAAGATAGGCTAAGTATACCAGACGGTGGACCGTGGAGCGTGGACCGATTGTCGCATCCGTATGCGTTTTGCCCTATTCCCTTAGCGTCCACTATGCCTGCGGTGCTCAAGGTGCAGTATAATTTTCAACGATCCCGGCCGCAATTTATCTTTCTCCTTCAACCCGATCAACCCGACACATTCGCCATCCTGCTCCCTCCCTTTCCGCCTGCCGAGGATCACCATGCCTGGCTTCTATCAAACCACCCTCACCTGCATCGTAGAACAGGTTTCCAACTTGTTCCTACGCAAGCCAAAGACTTCCGCCACGCGCCCCTCTTTGCTTATGCATTCTCCTATCCGTTGACGGTCACTCCTCTCCCCGGAGCCCCCCATGCCCGACCCCTACCAAACCGCCCTAGACCGCATCCGCCAAGCCGCTAAACGTGGTGCAACGAGCCTTGACCTTTCCGGCCTTTTCCTTACATCCCTGCCGCCGG
>JBBIGZ010000012.1:0-55477 GCA_037447295.1 Chloroflexota bacterium
TCTTCGACCTCCGGCGTAATCGGGCAAAGCGTACCCTGCCCGCCGCGCGCCGTGTTCGTGATCCAATGTTCGGCGTTGCGGTAAATAGCCGCCAGCACCCGATCTCCAACGACGATGGCGCGAATATCGCGGTTGGGCTTGGGAATGTATTCCTGAATGTAAAAAATGCTATGCTGCGCCGAGCCAAGCGTCGCCTTATGCTCCAGGATGGCCTCCGCCGCTTCGCGGTCGTTGACCTTTGCCAACAGCCGCCCCCATGAGCCGATCACCGGCTTGAGCACCAGCGGATAGCCCATCTCTTCCATTGCCTGCAGCGCCGCTTCGGTGGAAAATGCCAGCCGCACGCGCGGCTGTGGCACGCCGGCGCGCTCCAGTGCCACGCTCGTATTCCACTTATCGCCGCAGATCTCCGCCACGCGCGCCGTATTTACCGTTGGGATGCCCCACCCCTCCAGCGTGCGCAGCGCGTAGAGCCCGCTATAGTAACTGACGCTCCGCTCCAGCACGGCGTCAAAGGCCAGCCAATTGCCCGGATGCTGCAAATCAAAATGGACCTCGCGGTCATCCAGGCGTTCGTAGTCCACGCCGCGGCGTTCCAGGGCGGCGAAAATCCACTTCTCCTCCACCCGCAACCGCGAATACAGCACGCCGATACGATACCGTCTTTGCATAGAAAACCTCCTGTAGGACAAACGCTTGCATTTGTCCTACTTCTATGGAATGGGCGATAGGAAAGCCGAAGCCTCCCTATCGCCGCTCGTTCACTCTCCCCAATCTTCCTGTTCCATCGGCGCCGGCTCGAGCACAGGCGGCTCCAGGCTGACCACTTCCAGGTCAATGCCGCAATCCGGGCAGACCAGGATTTCCCCTACCTCGGTCGAGGCTTCCAGGGTGATTTCAGCAGCGCATTCAGGGCAAGTTGCTTGAGACATGAGAACCTCCTATGATTTGGAATTGGAATTTTCAGAATAGAGAAAAGACGCTGCCAGCCGCAGCTGGGCGCGCACCGCCTCGGGCGCGGTGCCGCCCCAGGCGCTTCGCCGTGCCAAAGCGCGCAGCGGGTCAAACTGGACCTCGGGCTGGATCACTCCGAAATCGGCCCAGACCTGCGCCGGAAGTTGATCCAGGCGCACCCCTTGCTCTGCAGCCATCCGCACCAGTTCGCCCACTTTCCGATGCGCCTGGCGGAAAGGCATTCCCTGGCGCACCAATTCGTCCGCCAGGTCGGTGGCCAGCATGGTCGGGTCAACTGTCATCCGTTCGGGGTGGACGCGCATCTCGCGCAGCGCCGCAGCGATCACCGGCAAAAGGAGCAAGAGCGTATCTGCCGCCTCGAAGACATAGCGCTTATCCTCCTGCAAATCTTTGTCATAGGCCGAAGGCAGCGCCTTGAGCAGGCTCAGCGCGCCGCTCAGCAGGCCGTTCAGGCGGGCGGCTTTGGCGCGTGCCAGCTCGAAAATATCCGGGTTCTTCTTCTGCGGCATCAGGCTGGAACCGGTGGCAAAGGCATCGCTCAGTTCAAAAAAGCCGAATTCGGCGCTGGTGAAGAGGATGACCTGCTCGGCAAGGCGGCTCAGGTGCACGCCGAGCAACGCGGCGATGAAGAGATATTCAGCAACAAAATCGCGATCGGCCACCGCATCCAGGCTATTGGGCGCAGCCTCCAGAAAGCCCAATTCGCGCGCCAGGGCATGGCGGTCCACCGGGAACGGACAGCCAGCCAGCGCGCCGCTCCCCAAGGGCAGCACTGCCAGGCGCGGGCGCAAATCGTTCAGGCGTTGACGATCGCGCTGCAATGGCCAAAAATGCGAAAGGAACCAATGTCCAAGCGAGATGGGCTGGGCGCGCTGCAGATGGGTATAGCCCGGCATGACCGTTTCCACGTGTTCAGCAGCGCGCTGAAAGAGCACCTCTTGCAGGTCACGCAGTGCCGCATCCAGCCGCGGCAGGTGATCGAGCAGCCACAGGCGGAAATCCGTCGCCACCTGATCGTTGCGGCTGCGGCCGGTGTGCAATTTGCCGGCCAGCTCGCCGATCAACTCTCCCAAGCGCCGCTCGACGGCGGTGTGAATATCCTCATCCGTCTCATGGAAGGCAAAGTGTCCCTCGGCAAATTCGGCGGCAATCTGCTCCAGCGCCTGATGCAGCGTTTGGGCCTCCGCCGCGTTCAGCAGGCCGGCTCCCTGCAGCGCCTTCACCCACGCCTGCGAGCCGCGTACATCCTGCAGCGCCATGCGGCGGTCAATGCTCAACGATTCGTTGAGTTGCCAGGCAAGGGCATCCATAGATTGGGAAAAGCGTCCGCCCCAAAGCATGTTTCCTCCTCAGTCGCGTTTGAAGCGGCTGTAATCGGGCTGCGGCAGGTCGAGGCCGGCCACGGGCAGGTTATTCAGCGCGCGCACCTTGAGCGGCAGCCCGAACAGGCGGATGAAGCCCTCGGCATGGCTCTGATCGTAAACATCCTCTTCGCCGAACGTGGCGAAATCCTCGCGGTACAGGCTGAACGGCGACTTGCGCCCGGCGACGATAATGTTGCCTTTGTACAGTTTGAGCCGCACCGTTCCGCTCACCGGTCCTTGGGTGGCGGCGAAGAAGGCATCCAGCGCCTCGCGCAAAGGTGAGAACCACAAACCGTAATACACCAGTTCCGCATAGCGGATGGAAAGCATCTCCTTGAAGTGCATCGTCTCGCGGTCGAGCGTCAGCGATTCCAACTCACGATGGGCATAGGCGAGGAGCGTCCCGCCGGGAGTTTCGTACACGCCGCGCGATTTCATGCCCACCAGGCGGTTTTCCACCAGGTCGGTGCGACCGATGCCGTGCGTGGCGCCGATGGCGTTTAGCCGCTGGACAAGCGTCGCCGGTGAGAGCCGCTCGCCGTTGACCGCCACTGGTGTGCCGCTTTCGAATTCGATTTCAATGTATTCGGGTTCATCCGGGGCGTTCTCCGGTGAAGTGGTGACCTGATACATGCTCTCCTCCGGCTCGTTCCAGGGGTCTTCGAGCAGGCCGCCTTCGTGGGAAAGATGCCAGAGATTCCAATCGCGGCTGTAGATGGTCTTCACCGTGGCGGTGACCGGTATGCCGCGCGCCTGAGCATAGGCAATCGCCTGCTCACGCGAGCGGATATCCCATTCGCGCCAGGGAGCGATGATCTTCAGGCGCGGGTCGAGCGCCATCACCGTGACCTCAAAACGCACCTGGTCATTGCCTTTGCCGGTGGCGCCATGCGCCACGGCATCCGCGCCGAACTCATGCGCCACCTCCACCAGGTGGCGGGCGATCAACGGGCGGGCGATCGAAGTGCCCAGCAGATACTTGCGCTCGTAAACGGCGCCGGAGCGCAAGAGCGGAAAGAGATAGTCGCGGGCGAATTCCTCTTTCACATCGCGCAGCACAAAGTGGCTGGCGCCGCTTTTCAGCGCCTTTTGCTCCAAGCCGCGCAGGTCTTCATCCCCCTGACCGATATCGGCGCAGAAGGCGATCACTTCGCAGCCGTAGTTTTCGCGCAGCCAGGGCACGATGATCGAGGTATCTAACCCCCCCGAATAGGCAAGAACGACCTTTTGAACAGATGGTTTGGACTTGGATTTAGACATGTTCAACTCCTCAAACGTGGGATTAAACGAAATCAGCCCTCCGAGAAGGAGGGCTGATAGGGTATGCGGAAAGAAGCCTGACCTAGATCACTGCTCCAAACCCGTCATGCCCACCTTCTCGGTGAGAAGTGGGCTTTGGACGACGGGAGCGGGGAGTGAACTGGTTAGCCATAGATTGGCGCTATATATACTCGCAATGCCAGATTTTGTCAATGTTTTGGACGTTGTGATTTTTTGCCTGTCGGTAAAGTCACCCTCTCAGGAACGCTATCCCCTGGCTATCTAAGCCTGGAAGAGAACTTGCCCGATGATCGATCCTCGCTCGACGATAAATCATCAGGCTAAGGCATAGTTTTTGCAGCGAAGTCACAATGAAGATCCTAACGTCCAAATGAGGCTCTAATTCTCCACTGCGTGGCGCGAAAGGTAGAACGCACGAGCATACTTCCCGCCGAGTGCCAGCAGCTCTTCATGCGTGCCTTCTTCGATGATCTGCCCTTTCTCGATCACCAAAATGCGATCGGCGTGGACCACGGTTGAAAGGCGATGGGCGATGATGAAAGCCGTCCGTCCTTTCAGTAGGGTGACCAGGGCGCGTTGAATCAGTTCTTCGGTTTGCGTATCCACGCTGGAAGTGGCTTCGTCCAAGATCAAGATGCGCGGATCAGCCAGCAGGGCGCGAGCGAAGGAGATCAGCTGACGCTGCCCCACGCTGAGCACGGCTCCCTCTTCTTCAACCGGGGTATCGTAACCGTTTTTCAGCGAAACAATAAAATCATGGGCGCCAACCGCTTTTGCCACGGCGATGATCTCCTCTTCACTGGCATCCAAACGCCCAAAGCGGATGTTTTCGCGGATCGTCCCGTTGAACAGGAACGGGTCTTGCAGGACAATGCCCATCTGTCGGCGCAGACTGGCCTGGGTGACCGTCCGAAGATCGTATCCATCCACGTATACGCAGCCCTCGCTCGGATCGTGGAAGCGCGCCACCAATTTCGCCAAGGTGCTCTTGCCGGCCCCGGTTTCCCCGACCAGGGCTACCGTTTCCCCCGGATGCACGAGCAAGTTAATATCTTTCAGCACCAAGGTTTCGTCGTTCGGGTAGTGGAAGGAGACATGCTCAAAGCGCACTTCGCCGCGGATTGGCGGAAGATCGATCGCTTTTGGGGCATCCTGCACTTCCACTGGCGTCTCGATCAGGACCGAAATGCGCTCCATGGCGGTGATCGTGGATTGGAGCGTATCGAAGCGGCGACTGAGATCGCGGATCGGCTCGAAGAAACGGTCTACGTAGAGCACGAAGGCTACCAGCACGCCTGCCGTGATCTGCTCTCCCAACGCTGCGCCGCCGCCCAGCCAGACGACGAGCATCGTAGCGATCCCCCCTAGCAGGTCCACCACCGAAGGGAAAATCGCCGAAAGGCGTGAGGCCCGCAGTGAAGTTTCCAAATAGTGGCGGTTGACCTGATCTCTAAAGAAGTGGTAGTTATATTCCTCGCAGGCAAATGCCTGCACTACGCGCACAGCCTGGATATTTTCCGCCAGCACCGAGTTGACCCAGGCCACCGCCGTCCGCACCCGGTGATACATCTGCCGTGCCGCTCGGCGGAAGAGAATCGTAGCCATCACCATGATCGGGAGCACGCTGAAGGTGAAAAGCGAAAGGCGCCTGCTCATTCCCACCATAGCGGCTACGATACCGAAGAGCACGAAAAAGTCGCGCGCCATGGCCAGGATCGCCCAGGTGATGAACTCGCGCAACGTTTCGACATCGTTGATCACGCGGGTGAAAATGCGGCCGGCGCTCCAACGGGCATAGAAGCTCAGCGAGAGGCGCTGCAAATGGGCAAACAGATCGCGACGCAGATCGTAGATGATGGATTGCCCGACGCGTGCCATCAGGTTAACGCGCCAGTAAATCATGGCCCATTGGAGAACGGCGCTCAGCAGGTATAGGAGGACGATATTTCGCAGCGCCACCAAGCTTTTGCCCAAAATGCCCTGATCGATGGCCATACGCACGAAGTAAGGGCCGGCCACCGAGATCAACGAGCTGCCAAGCATGAGCACGAGCGCCAGCAAAAGTTGCCATCGATAGGGGCGGATCAGGTCTACCAGGCGCTTCAGCACGCGTCGATCGTAGCGAGCCGTCGCCTGTTCTTCGGACTGCGTGATATAGGCAGGAGGGGCGATCGTCGTCATAACGTTTTCTCTTCGGCGAAAGAACTCTCTTCAACTCGCTCCCAAAGGCGATCCAGGCCTTCCTCTGCGCCGATCTGGAGTTCGTAGATGCGGCGGTAAAAGCCATCGCGCGCCAGGAGCTCTTCATGGGTGCCGCGCTCCACAATGCGCCCCTGATCGAGAACCAGGATCAGATCGGCGCGACGCACGGTGGAAACGCGATGGGCAATGACGAATGTCGTGCGCCCTTCCATCAGGCGTTCCAGCGCCTGCTGGATCAGCCATTCGGTGCGTGTATCCACCGAGGAAGTCGAATCATCCAGGATCAAAATGCGCGGATCGAGCAACAATGCTCGGGCAATGGCAATGCGCTGGCGCTGGCCTCCACTCAAGGTCACGCCCCGCTCACCGACGATCGTGTCATAGCCTTTTGGGAAGGACATGATAAAGTCATGCGCCTGAGCCGCTTTGGCCGCGGCGATGATCTCATCCATCGAGGCATCCGGACGCCCGTAGGCGATGTTGTTGCGGATCGTATCCGAAAAGAGCAAGGAAGTTTGGAGCACGATCCCGATCTGGCGGCGCAGCGTGACCAGGTCGAGCGTGCGCACATCGTGACCGTCAATCAGCACCTGACCTTCGGTCGCATCGTAGAAGCGCGGGATCAGGTTGACGATCGAGGTCTTGCCGGAGCCGGTCGGCCCGACCAGCGCGACCACCTGGTTCGGGTAAACGTGGAAGGACACATCCTCCAATGAACTCCGATTTTCTCGCGCATAGCGCAGGGAGACATGCCGGAACTCGACCTCGCCGCGCAAGGGCTGGATCACGCGCGCCTGAGCCGGGTTGCGGATCTCGCACTCGGTATCCAGGACCTCGAACACGCGCTGCGCCCCGGCCTCGGCCTCACCCGCCGCGTTGACCAGCCAGGTCAGCTGCTGCACCGGCGCCGAGAGCATCAGGAGATAGGAGTTGAAGGCGACCAGCTCGCCAATGCTCATTTCTCCCCGCAGCACCATCCCACCTCCCACCCAGAGCAGGATCACTGTGCTGAAAACGATGAGCAGGTTCGTGGTGGGCATCACCTTAGACCATTCCCCGATTACCTTTAGCCGTGCCTGGTAGTATTCGCGGTTGGCCTGATCGAAGCGCTCGATCTCATAGGGTTCACGGGCAAAGGCGCGCACCACCTGTACCCCGTTGACGTTCTCTTGCAGTCGGGTGGAGAGCACGCCCAGGGCATAATCCACGGCGTAGAATAGCACCGTTATGCGCTGACCGAAGCGGGTGGTCATCCAGGCCATCGGCAGCAGCGGCAACAGAGAAAGGAGCGCCAGGCGTGGATGGGCGGCGATCAGCAAACCGATGATCGCAATACTCATTACCAGCAACTGAATCAGCTGGATCAGGCTATCGGCGGCAAAGTTTTGGATGGCGCGCACATCTTCAATGCCGCGGCTGATCAATTGACCGCTTTGCGCATGATCGTGATAGGAAAACGACAATCGCTGGATGTGATCGTAAAGCCGATTGCGCAGATCGTAACCAACGTGGGTGGCGATCCAGGCTGAAAGGTAGCGCTGTGCGAAGGACAGGAGGGCCGTCAAGCCTCCTAATCCCAGCAGAAACAGGCCGGCATTGCGCAGGAAAATCATATCCTGTCGGCTCAAGCCCACGTCAATGACCTGACGCAAGACCATCGGCACGATCAACGAAAGGCCGGTCAGGCTGAGCAACAGCAAAAGGTTGAGCAGGATCTTGCCCCAGTAGGGGCGCAGGAAGGGTAGTAGTTTCAGTAAATATTTCATAGTGATTCCAGAAAAGCCTTTTTGAGAAGTTCCATACCGTATAACAGGCTCTGTTGTTCTTCCGGTGAAAGATGCCGAAAGCGCTCTTGTAGCCACAGCTCGGCATCTGCATAGATTGCCCAGAGCACGCGTTCACCATCCGGGGTGAGTTGCAGGTGTTGCTGACGTCGGTCTGCAGGGTTGATCTGGCGAGTCACCCAGCCTTTTTGCACCAACGTATCCACGATGCGGCTCACGGCCGGGCGGCTGATGTGCCCTTCTTCGGCCAGCGCGCTGACCGAATGGAATCCCTTGCGAATGCGGCGCAAGGTCTGGAATTGCACCGTGCTCATCTGGAATTTTTCATTGGCGATCCGTCGGATGACGCTGCGCGTGCGGTGCCAGCTGGGCGGCACGCTTTCCCAGAAGGTATCTACCAGACGATCCAGGGGCGGGGAGACCATGTGCGTTTCTCCTATTGGTTGCATATGCTAATAGTTAACATGTGCAACTATTATAGCATATTTGGACGGTGGACGGTAGACCGCGGACGGTGAAAAGTGGACGGTAGACCGTGGAGGTGGATGGTGGGCGGTGAAGAATAGACGGTGGACCGTGGACGGTGGACGGTAGGCGGTGGACGGTGGAAGTAGCACGGGAGCCTTCGGCGTGATGGGAAGATCGCCGATTGGAAGGGGGCACGAGGGCAATCGTATCCGCGGGATTGTGTTTCCATGAGGAGTTCCCGCGAACCTGTAAATTCTTTCCATTTACTAAGGCGCAGGATTCACCTTGCGGATGTCTATTCTGGTAGAATTCAGGCATTCCAGCCCTGTGGAGGTATCATGCTCCCAAGCGATTTGCTATCTGCCGTTGAGACCGTTCGCCGCGGTGAATGGACGGCGGCCGAGTTGTTTGCCGCCTATCTTCGGCGCGTGGAGGCCGAAAATCCGCGCCTGAACGCATTTCTGAGCCTGGCCGAGCCACCGGCAGTGTTTCCCTCCCCTCAGACTCCCCTGGCCGGCGTGCCGCTAGCGATTAAGGACCTGATCGATGTGGCCGGCCTGCCGACTACGGCCGGTTCCCCGCACTTTTTCGGCGCGCAGCCTGCCTTGCAGGATGCCGAAGTGGTGCGACGCTTGAAGAGCGCCGGTGCGACGATCCTGGGAAAGACGCATACGCATGAGATCGCCTTGGGCATTACCGGTATCAATCCCCATCACGGCCCGGCGCACAATCCCCACGATCCACAACGCATCACCGGTGGCTCTTCCAGCGGGAGCGCGGCCGCGGTGGCGGCCGGATTGGTGCCGGCAGCGCTGGGCACGGATACGGGCGGGTCGGTGCGCATACCGGCTGCCTTATGCGGTGTGGTGGGCTTCAAACCGACCTTCGGGCGGATCAGCACGCGCGGCGTCCTGCCGCTTTCCTGGAACCTGGATCATGTGGGGGTGCTCACGCGCACCGTCGCCGATGCTGCGTTCCTCTTCCAAATCTTGGCCGGCTACGATCCACAAGACCCGGTCTCACAAGACGTGCCCCTGGAAGATGTGCTTGCCAACCTGGAGGGTGGAGTGGAGGGCTGGCAGATCGTGCTGGCGGTGGGACCGTATATCGAAGAGGCCGATGCGATCGTGCTCGAGCACGTGCACAAAGCTGCCGAGCGTTTTGAGGCATTGGGAGCCATTGTGGTTGAAAAAGAAGTAACTCCTCTCTATACGGCGGCGCAGGCCAACGGTCTGATGGTGATCACCGACGCGGCGACTTTTCATCGGGAGCGCTTGGCACAATATCCCGAATGGTTCGGCGAGGACGTGCGTCAACGCTTGGAACGCGGCCGTGCCACGAACGTCGCCGACTACGTGTTGGCGCGTCGCACGCAGAGCGAAACCCGACGCTACTTTGAGCTCTTTTTCCGTGAATTCGATCTGCTCCTTTTGCCGACGACGGCCACCACCGCCGCGCCGATCGAGGGATTAGATTCGGCGGCTTTTGCACCCAAGATGACGCGCTTCACCGCCCCCTTCAACTTGACCGGTCTGCCGGCCATTTCGCTGCCTTGTGCACGGGACGCCAACGGTTTGCCCATCGGTTTGCAATTGGTGGCTGGGCCGTGGCAGGAAGCAAAATTGCTACGCGCCGCCTATGCTTGGGAGCAGGCTGGCGCATAGCATGGTAAATATGCACGCTCAGCGACAGCCTTCACCATAGTCTATGGCCTCCAAATTCCAAAGTGGGCTGTTTGCAGTGGGGTCTAGGTTCAGGTTGCAGAGATCTGGGCGCGAGACGGCGATCCGCGGGCGCGGGTAAAGGGGAATGGCCGGGAGCTGAGCAGCAAAGACCTGCTGCAGCTTCAGGTAGGCATCCTGATAGCTCGGTTCTTCGGGGAGGGATTGTAGTGCTTGTTGACAGAGTGCATCATATTCGGCGCTTTGAAAGCCTTGGACATTGGCCCCAAGCCATCGGTTTTGGGCGTTCGGCACTTGATCGCCCATAAAGTTATGGCAGGTAGCTTCCAACATACCACCGATGGCATATTGTGCCAGGTCAAAGCGGCGGCCGAAGAGCAGACCCTGCGGTCCTTCGGCATAGAATTCCTGCGCCGGGTGGAAAGTGAGCTGAATGCCGATGCCACAGGCCTGTAGCGAAGCGCTCAGGATTTCGGCGACTTGGCGACGCTGCAGGGCTTGGGTGGTGTCATAGCGCAGGATCAGCTCCGTGCCGTCCGGCACGTTGGGGACGCCATAGGCGCGGCGTGGCGTGGACGGGTTTTGGTCGTGATCGCGCCAGCCAATACTCTCCAGGAGCTGCGCCCCGGCAGCGGGATCGTAGGGGTAGGTGCTCAAATCGGCTGCGTGCATGGGATGCCCTGGAGGGAAGAAGCTATCGGCAACCTGGGTGGTATCGAAGAGCACTTCTTTCACCGCACGCGACCGATCTAAGCACAGGGTCAGCGCCTGGCGGAAGCGCACATCGCCGAAGAAATCGGGACGATCGTATTGCGGTGGGGTATAGCCATCATCGTAAGAGGCCGGGCGCAATCCCAGCCCAAGCCACTCGATGATCGGGGTCTGGGTTATCCAAAGCCGGACTTTGCCTTCGGCTTCCAGGGAGCGCAGCAAGCCCACCTGACCCTCTAGCGGCAAGGTGGGGTCGAGTAGATCGCATTCGCCGGCAACCAGCGCGCTGATGGCCTGGTTGACATCGCTGAAGAAGCGGAAGGTGAGCGCATTAAAGTGCGGTAGCCCCTGGCGGGCACGGAAATACGAGGGATTTTTGCGCAGGGTGATCGCTTCTCCGGGGCGCCAATCCTGGATCACATAGGGGCCGTAGCCCAGCGGCGTGCGGCTAACTACATCTAGGGTGGGTAGTTCGGAGGGATTGTAGTCTTTCCAGGCATGTTCGGGCAGGGGGAGCCAGAAATTTTCTACGTAGGATGGATCGATATAGCCGGGTTTCCCTACCCATTCGACGGTTTGCTCATCGAGCGCTTGGTAGGATTCGGTGCGATCGAGCAGGTAGGCGTGGATGGCATCTTTCTGCGCCAGAGCCAGGTTATAGGCGAAGACGGAATCGGCAGCGGTGACTGGCGCGCCATCCGACCAATAGACATCTTTAGCGATCTTGAAAGTGACGCGCAAATGCTCCATGTTCACCGAGGCTTGTCCATCCCAGGTGACGGCGCAGCTGGCATTGCGGCAGCCGGCCGGCAGGTAGCGCACCCCCGGCGCTAGTGGGCGCACCTGACCTTCGGCATCCACGATCTCTGTGCCGCGGCGCGGGGTGGTCCTTTCGATCTTGGCATCGCCATCCTGGAGCGAGGGGATTTTTTGCAGGATGATCGGGGTGTAGGTGTAGTTCAGGCGTTCGGCCGGGCTATCGTAGAGGGCGGAGAGCACGCTACGGGCAGCAGCGTTCAGGCGGGCTAGGGGGTAGAGGGTGTTCGGCTCCTGGCCCAAGCAAATGGTGAGCGTGCGGGGCGCGGCAGTTGCGGTGGCGGATGGAGCCGGGGATGGCAGGACGGGGCTCACGGTCCCTCCCTGATCCGCAGGGGGCGAAGCCACGGGCAGGCAGGCGGCCAGGATGGGGAGGAAAAGCCAAAGGAGCAGCCAGGCGCGTTTCATCGTCTCCCTTTTTTTTCATTCAATCAACCAACAAGCGGCGCTGTGACCTGGCGCGACTTCACGCAAGGTAGGTTCCTCTTGGCTGCAGATTTCCTTTGCCCATGGGCAGCGGGGATGAAAGCGACAACCGCGCGGTGGGTTGAGCGGACTGGGAACATCGCCTTTGAGAATGATGCGCTCACGGCGGATTTTCGGGTTGGGAATGGGGATGGCGGAGAGCAGGGCTTTCGTATACGGGTGGAGAGGGGCGCGGAAGATTTCCTCGCGCGGGGCGATTTCGACGATCTTGCCCAGGTACATGACGGCAACGCGATTGGAGATGTGTTCGACGACGCTCAGGTTGTGGGCAATGAAGAGGTAGGTCAGGCCGAATTCCTGCTGCAGGTCTTTGAGAATGTTGAGTACCTGGGATTGTATGGAGACATCCAGGGCCGAGACCGGTTCATCGCAGACGATGAATTTGGGACGCAGCGCCAGGGCGCGGGCGATGCCAATGCGTTGGCGCTGACCGCCGGAGAATTCGTGAGGGTAGCGCCGGGCGTGGTAGCTCTCTAGGCCGACCTTGCGGAGCATTTCGAGCATGATCTCATAGCGTTTCTGTTGCGTGCCGATATTGTGGATGTGCAACCCTTCCATGATGGATTCGCCGATCGGCAGGCGCGGGTCGAGAGAGCCGTAGGGGTCCTGGAAGATGATTTGCATATTGCGGCGCAGGGCCTTGAGCGCTTGGCCGTGCAGACGGAGCACGTCTTTGCCTTCAAAGAGCACCTGGCCGGAGGTCGGTTCGATCAGGCGCAGGATGGAGCGTCCGATGGTAGTTTTGCCACAGCCCGATTCGCCGACCAGCCCCAGGGTTTCCCCTTCGTAGACGGTGAAGGAGATATCGTCTACTGCCTTGACCTGGCCAACGACGCGTTGCAGGAGGCCGGCGCGCACGGGGAAGTAGGTTTTCAGGTTTTTGACTTCGAGAAGGGGTTGGGACGTCATGCTTCAATCCTTTGGCATTTGGGCTTCTGCCGGCCGAAGCGGGGGTTGATGGCCGGGAGCCTGTTGATAGAGCCAGCAGCGCACTTTGTGACCGGGGATGACTTCTTCCAGGGTGGGCATTTCGCGCTTGCAGATTTCCAGGCCGTATTGCAAACGGGCCTGACAGCGCGAGGCAAAACGGCAGCCGGGCGGAAGGTTGATCAGGTTCGGAACGTTGCCAGGGATGACCGCCAGGCGCTCCTTGAATTCTCCTAGGATGGGGATGGATTCGAGCAGGCCGCGCGTGTAGGGGTGGAGAGGGGTCTCAAAGATGGCGTGGACATCGGTTTGCTCCACCACCTGGCCAGCATACATCACGGCGACGCGTTCGGCCATTTCGGCAACCACGCCCAGATCGTGGGTGATGAGGATGATGGCGGCGTTGGTCTGACTGCGCAGGTTGCGCATCAGGTCGAGGATTTGCGCTTGGATGGTGACATCGAGCGCCGTAGTGGGTTCATCGGCGATCAGCAGGGCCGGCTCGCAGGCCAGCGCCATGGCGATCATGACGCGCTGCGCCATGCCACCGGAAAGCTCATGGGGGTAGGCCTGGGCACGCCGCTCCGGATCCGGAATACCGACCATGCGCAGTAGCTCCACAGCGCGTTGCCAGCCGGTTTTGCGATCCATGTGGCGGTGGATGTTGAGCACCTCGGCGATCTGATCGCCGACTCTGAAGACGGGGTTGAGGGCAGTCTGGGGTTGCTGGAAGATCATCGAGATGCGGTTGCCGCGCATGGCGATCATCTGCTTTTCGCTCAGTTCAAGCAGGTTCTGGCCATCGAACCAAATTTCACCCTCGACGATTTTGCCGGGTGGAGCGATCAGGCGCATGATGGAGAGCGAGGTGACGCTCTTGCCGCATCCCGATTCGCCGACCAAGCCGAGCACTTCGCCGGGATAGACCTCGAGATCCACGCCGTCCACGGCTTTGACGATGCCATCTTCGGTGTAAAAATATGTTTTGAGATTCTGTATGCTCAGGAGGGGGGTGCGGGTTTCCATACGTTTATCCGAGGTGGGGATGCCTAATTTTACCATGTTAAATGACAGAATTGGCCGATTAAAACGGGCTAGTCCTGTGGTCACTCGCGAGATCATCGACGCTGCGCTTGACAGTGCTCAGCGGCGCAGGATGGGGACCGAGCGCAGTGGGGTTTCGGAACTTTCGGCGGGGTAGCCCAGGAAGAAGAGGGCTTCCGGCTGCCAAGTTTCCGGCAAATCCAGCGCCTGACGCGTTTCCGTTTGAGCAAAGAGTGGCCAGCAGATCCAGTTCCCGCCCAGGCCAAGGGCATGCGCAGCCAGCAGGAGCTGTAACCCGGCCGCGGCCACGGATTGAATGCCCATCAGGTCTTCTTCCAGGCGATCGGCGCGGCGGGCAGTGCGATCGCGGCAAAGCAGCACGGCGACCGGGGCTTCCAGCATGCGGTGCTTGGAACGAGCGACGCGCGCTTGGATTTCGCTTTCCGGGGCATCTTCGGCGCGCATATCGCGTTGCATGGTGGCAGTCAGGGCTTCGGCCAGCTTTTGACGGGCTGCAACGGATTCCAGGAGGACGAAGCGCCAAGGTTGCAGGTTATGCGCCGAGGGCGCATAGACGGCCGTGTCCAGAATGCGTTCGATGATCTCCGGAGGGACCGGATCAGGACGGAAGCGTCGGATGGTGCGACGGGTGGTGAGGAAATCGAGCATGGTCGGTTGGCCGGTTAGTCGGGGGTGGATGTTACTCACACGCGGATGATCCTTCCTTGGGCGGCGCGATAGAGGCGATCCCAGATGGTGAGCCCCAGTTCGTGACGGGGGAAGGTGCGCGCTAGGATGATCTCGACGCCTTTTTCTTCTAATTGGCGCAGGGCCGCGAAGAGGTTGCGACCGATGGTGAGGAGATCGTGACGGGGGCCGAGGGAGAGCACTTCGCAATCGGGGAGGCTGAGGGCTTCTTGCTCTTCATCCACGGTGAGCAGGCCGACGCGGCGCCCCTGGCGCGAGTATTCTGTCGCAATATTCCGCATAGCCAATGTGAGGGATTCGCCTTCGCCCTCAAAAAGGAGCAACAAGGCATGAGGCGCATAGTGACGGAGCATCTGTCCTGGTGACTCGGCCGCTTCGGATTCGGGATGGTAGCGCAAACTCAGGGTGACTTGCGGCACGAAGGGGCGCAGTGTTTCCAATGGGATGCCGCCGGGGCGCAAGATGAGAGGGGGGGAAGTGGTCAGGTCGAGCACGGTGGATTCCAGGCCGATCCACGTTGGGCCGCCATCCAGGATCAGGTCAATGCGGCCGTGCAAGTCGGCGTAGACATGTTGGGCGGTGGTCGGGCTGGTATGACCGAACAGGTTGGCGCTGGGCGCGGCGATCGGCACGCCACTCAGCCGAATCAGCTCCTGGGCGATCGGATGCGAAGGCCAGCGCACGGCTACTTTTTCGCCGCCAGCGGTCACTTCCGATGGGATGAGGCGGCTCTTTTGCAGGACGAAGGTCAAAGGTCCGGGCCAGAAGTGCCGTGCCAGCTCGTTTGCCAAGGGGGGGATTTCGCCCGCCACCTGGGAAAGCTGCCCGAAGTCGGCGATGTGCACGATCAGCGGGTCGCTGGCCGGTCGGCCTTTGGCGCGAAAGATGGCGCGCACGGCTTCGGCATCCAGGGCATTGGCGCCCAGCCCGTAGACCGTTTCGGTGGGGAAGGCGACCAGTTTCCCGGCGCGGATCAATTCTGCGGCCGTTTGCAGGGCCGCAGAGTCGAGATGATCGGGGTGGACTTTCAGGATGCGGGTGCGCGGCACGCCGACCTCAAAGTATCATTGCGGGGCGAAGGTATCGATCAGCAATTTGACATCTCCGCCGACCGAATAGAGGATGGGACAGGTTGCGCCGTGGTTAATGTATTCCTGTACTTTGGCGCGCGCTTCTTCCGGCGTGCCGGAAGCGGTGATGCGATGGATGAGCGATTCCGGCACCAGGTGCTTGGCGCGCTGAATTTGCTCTTTGGTGGCCGGCCAGCCGAGGATGGATTGAATTTCCTGTACGATTTCGGGTTTGACGCCGGAGGCTTTGGCAATGTGCGGTTGCTGCGCTAGGTATTGGCAGAGCAACTCGCGGGTGCGGTCAATGGCCAGCTCGCGATCGTGATCCACCGAGCAAACGACGAGCTGTGGCCGATCGAGCGCTTCCACGCGCCGCCCGGCACGCCTTGCCCCCCGATCGATTAGCTCCAGAGCGTGATCGTTGTATTCTGGCGGGACGCAGTAATTCAGCACCACGCCATCGGCGATTTCGCCGCTCAATTCGAGCATTTGATCTCCGGTTGCGCCGATCATGATCGGCACGTTGCGCGGTTCGCGCCGCCCGTGGACCACATCCAGCTCGATGCCTTCGACGTGGATGATCTCGCCGTGGAAGGTGACGCGTTCCATGTTCAGCAGGCGCCGCAGCACGATCACCGTTTCCCGCATGGCGGTCAGGGGTTTGCGGCGCTCAATGCCGACGTTGTGCGCCAGCGGATCCCACCAGGCGCCGATGCCGCAGATAATACGGTTGGGGGCCAGATCGTCCAAGGTCAAAAAGGTGGCGGCGAGCAGGCCGATGTTGCGTGTCCAGTTGTTGATCACGCCGGAGCCGACCTTGATGCGCTCGGTTACGGCGGCATAGGCGGCCATCGGCACGATCGCATCGCGCACCAGGCGGCTTTCCGCTTGCCAGACGGCCTCAAAGCCGCGCGCTTCAGCATAGCGCACGTAGTTCAGCCCCTCACGCAGATCGTGAGCATCCTGTAAATAGAGGGCAACACGAGGGAACATGGTCTCTCCTTATAGGAAGGTTGGAGTGGATGAAGAGATCTGCTGCAGCAATGCCAGGTCTTCGGCATCGTCCAGATCAAAAGAGACGCGCTCCAGGAAAAGGATTTCCAGTCGGGCACCGGCCTGACGTGCCTGCTCACAATGGCGATGGAAGGAATTCGGGCCGAATTCGTAGGCGATCAATCCCGGTGGGGAGACGAGGAGCGCGTTCGTGCCGCGCAGGTGCCGATCGGGCACGATCACCACCACCGGCGGATTTTTCCCAAGTTCCAGGATGCGCTCGATGTCCTCGCGTTCCAAAAGAGGCAGATCGATGGGGAGGATCAGCACGCCTTCGGTGTAACGTTCCTTTGCCAAAAAGGTGGCGCCGGCTAGCGCCGGGTTCAGGCCGGAAGCGCTTTCTTCCCGCATGGTGCGCGCCCCGTGCTTGCGTGCCAGGCTGAGCACGGCCGGGTCCGGGCTGGTGACTAGCACATGTTCGAGGCGCGGTCGTAGCGCATCTAACACCTGTAAGGTGTGGATGAGCAGTTGCCGGTTCAATTCGGCCCGTGTGCTCTCCTTAAGCACCTTGGCCAGGCGACTTTTTCCGCTCCGCAGGGATTTTGCCGGGACGATTGCCCAAAGGGTCATGATTCTCGCACAAAGTTTAACACATCTTCGGCCAATCGGCGACGGTCAGATTCGCTGCGCATCAGCGTTTGGGTGACCAGCACGCGGATCCCCATGGCGGTGATGGCCTCTTGCAGGGGCGCATCCGCTTCGTCGAGCACGAAGTGGGTCAGGAGGGAGTGATAATGTTCGGCGACCGCGAGCGCCGAAGGGGAAATGCCCAGCTCGGCGAACATTTTTGCTGCCGGGCCTTTCACCGCCTGCCCGCCGATGATCGGGGAAACGGCGATCACTGGCAAACCGGCCGGGAGATGGGGAGCGTAGACGGATAGGATGGGATCGATGCTGACCCAGGGGTTGGAGGGGCAAAGGATCAGCGCCTGCGCCTGAGCGAGCGCCTCCAGCGCCTCCGGGACGGGCCGAGCCGCCGCGGCGCCCTCGAAGCGAAAGCCGCGCACCCGAGGCTTACAGGCATATCGGACGAAGTATTCCTGAAAGGGGAGCTCGCCATATTCGGCGGTATAGACGATCGTGCGCACGGGGTCATCGCTCATCGGCAGGATGCGGGCTTCGATCCCCCAGGCGCGGCAGAAATCCAGCGTGATCTGCGTCAACCGTTCCCCGTTGCGCAGCCGACGGGTGCGTTCCAGGTGCGTGCCCAGGTCCTGATCCCCCAGGCGGAACCAGTCCGGTCCTCCCAGCCGACGCACGTTTTCCAGCGCTTTCCAGGTTTCCTCGCGCCTTCCCCAGCCGGTCTCCGGATTGGCCAGGCCGGCCAAGGTGTAACAAACGGTATCCAAATCGGGGCAAATGGTGAGGCCGAAGTGCTCAAAGTCATCCCCGGTGTTGACGATCACGGTCAGCGCCGTGGGAGGCAAAATTTGTGCCAGGCCGTGGACCAATTTGGCACCGCCCACGCCACCGGCAAAAGCAACGTAATGAGGGGTGAAAATTGAAAGGTTCACGCTATAAGTAATAGGTCATGTGCTGCAAATGCATGGCCGGATCCACATGCTCGATGTGCATGCCGGGCGGCACGTTGATATGGGTCGGAGCGTAATTCAAGATGGCGCGCACGCCGGCCTTCACCAGCTGATCGGCGACTTCCTGAGCCGTTGCGGCCGGTACCACCACCATGGCGATCTGGATGCCGGCCTCGCGGATGATCTCCACCATCTTGGCCGCATCCTGGATGATGAAATCGCCGAGCGGTTTGCCGATCTTGTTCGGATCGTTATCGAAGACCATCTTGATCTGGAAGCCCCGGTTGCGGAAGCCTTGATAGTGGACCAAGGCCCGCCCCAGGTCACCGGCGCCGATCAGCGCCACATCCCAAGTGCGGTCCACCTTGAGAATATGTCGCAGTTTCTGGATCAGGAACGGGATCGAATATCCCATTCCCTGCTTGCCGAATTCACCGAATTGCGAAATATCCTTACGGATCTGAGCGGCCGAAACGCCGATGATATCGCCCAGCTCCTGGGATGAGATGCTTTGCCGCCCGGCCTCGTTTAAGCGCTCTAGCGTGCGTAGGTAGAGCGGCAATCGGCCGACGATGATATCGGGCACGTTTTCTCTGGTTGCCATACTGCCTCCCGCAAGAGTATCGGATGCGCTAAATTTACCACGAAACGGCCATTTTGTGGGAAAGGGAACGAATAGCGTACAATGTGAGGCAAACGCTCGCCTGGGTCCTACGGCCACCAGCGGGCGACATCCTGGATGGCGCGGGCGGTTTCGGTGAAGGCTTGCTCGCCGCCCAACGCGGCGATGAGCAGCGCTAGCGCGCCCAGGTCGCTCAACAAATCGCGGCGCGTGCGGCCGGCCAAGACGGGCAGGGTTTCGGCCCAGAGGGGATAGGCTTGTGCTTTGGGCAATTCCGCCAGCCGCGGCGCCAGAGCGGAGAGGGCGCGGGCGCGGTTGTCTACATCCCGGATTTCCCTTGCGGCGGTCAGGGCTTCAGGCAGGAGGTCGGGTGGCAGGTGCGCCGCCAGGTCGGAGAGGGCTTGGGCGCAATCGAGCAACACCGCCGGATCGGCCAGCGTGAGCAGATCGTCGTTCGTCAGCGCTCCCATGGCCGTCGCTAACAGGTTGAATACTTCCTGCACTGTCCGTTCGCGCAAGGGATGTTCTTTTCCCCACAGGCGCCGCTGGTCTTCCCACCACTTTTCGAAATAACCTTCGTAGCCAGGGTGGATGTCACGCAGGTCTTGCGGTTTCAGGCGTGTGGCAGCGTCCCCTTTCTGCCATAAGTCTTGCACGTACAACTTCACCAGCAGAGGGTCGCCTCGCTCAAGCGGTGCAGTTCGGCCACCAGGTCTATGTTGCGCGCCAATTGATCGAGCGGCACGCCCATCTTCTGCAGCACATCGGCCACGCCGGGTTTGTCGAGCGCTTCGAGGCTCAGGCGGTAGGTTGGTAAGCGCTCCCAACCCAAGGCACGCAGCCAAGCTTCGGCGGTGGGGCGATCGGCGGTCAAGCGTGCGCTGACCACCAGGCGCAGGCCGGGCGGCAGGTCATGAGGGAAAAGGGCCGGGGTGACGTCCCAGTTGGCGGCCTCATCCAGCCCGTCCAACACCACCAACAGGCGACGGCCATCGGGCAGGGGGCGACGGAGGTAATCGGCGGCTAGGCCTTTCCAAATCTCATCAGGGGTATTGGTGTCGCTGGAGACCTTCTCGCCGTGTGCGATGGCCAGGCGAGCAGCCAGCGAAGCCAAGGTCACGCTGGCCAGGTTGGTCTCATAGCGGATGCTGATCGGCACGAAGACCTTTTCCAACGTTTCCTGCTCCAGTGCAGCCAGCCAGCGCACCAACAGGGCCGATTTGCCGCGGCCGGCCGGGGCAGTGAGCAACAATCGCGGCGGGGCGTTAGGATCCTCCAGCCAGGTGTTCAGGCTCCGCAGGGCGGCATCCCGTCCGCCAAAAGGCACGGGTTCCTGCGGCGTGCCCAGGTAAGCGTGGATGAAATTCTCGATCTTCGTCGCATAATTCGTAGGCAGGGTGCGGATGCCTTGGGTGATAGTCTGGATCAGAATATCCCCGGTGAGGATGATATTCCCTTGCGCATTCCCGCCGATAGCGACGGAACGCTCCCCTTCGGAGCGGACGGTTTCCTCTGTCATTTTTTACCTTGTTGCGATCACTGGTAAGAATGACACTCCTGCTCACCTTCCCACCGATGGCGACCGAGCAGTTTGCTCCATGGTGTCTTGGCTTCTCCCCAGGCAGCTTTGCCTGCTTGCTTTCCGGCCTCTTCGGCGGCTTTTTCGCCCATCTTCGGCAAGTAGGGCCGGAAGGGAATAGAGAAAGCAGTCGGACCTTGGAAGAGTCGGATGGCCATACGGCTCTCGAATCTGGAACAGAGCCTACCTATGCTACACGGTGGAGCGAGCGGCTTGGTTTTATTTTACTATGATTTAAACCAGACGCAATCGGGCAAATGGAAGGAGCAGGTCCTCAAGTGCCGAAGCGATCTTTGCGGACCATCGTCGCCGATGAGGATAGGTGGGATGATGCCGGCCGGAGGAGCGTGCGGGCTCTGGGAGGTGTGTCACGGCTATGCTTGGCGGCTTTCCGTCGGATGGGACCGTGGAGGTATAGGAAGCGACGATCGTAGCTTCCGATTGAGGGCTTGGTGTGTTCAGAAAGGCCGGCTATTGCGCCGCTCAGCCGATCTTATAGCCGATCTTGCGCAGGAACTCTTTGCGCCAGGCGATGTCTTCGGCGCCTTCGATGCCTTTCGGCGACGATCCGTCCACCACGCCCAGAATGCCGCGCCCTTGCTCGGTTTGGGCCACGATTGCCTGGACCGGGTTGGCCGTGGCACAGTAGATGCGCACGACTTCTGGGACGGCTTTGATGGCATTGACCACGTTGATCGGGTAATAGCCTTCGGCCAGGAAGACGATGAACATATGCCCGGCGCCGATCGCCAGCGCATTGTTGCGCGCCAGCTCGATCATCGCCTCGTCGGTGCCCGACCAGCGTACCAAACATTTGCCCGAGGCCTCGTTGAAGGCCAGCCCGAATTTGATCCCCGGCACAGCGTTGACCAGGGCCTCGTGGATGTCTTCAACCGTCTTGATGAAGTGGGATTGCCCCAGGATGAAGTTGACGTTTTCCGGTTTTTGAATTTGGACCAGTTGAAGTTCCATGATTCACCTCCGGCGATCAGGGTAAGGGACCATAGGTAGGAGCGCAAACGATATCGTAGTATTCTCGCTCGATTGCCCGGTTCTGCTCGGCGTAAGCCGCGGCCTCGTTCCCGATGCGCCGCACGGTGTCCATATGGGCGCGTACGTCCTTATCCCAATAGCGCGGCAGCGTCATCAAGGGATCGCCGGCCGGGCCTTCGGGAATGTAAGCCGGACGGTTCGGGTCTTGGCTATCGGCCAGGGGTACCCAGTTGAACATGAGCGGACCGCGGGGGTTGATGGTGAATCCAAGCTGATAGCCGGCTTGGCGAGCGATCTGCACGGCGCGCGGTGTGAATCCACCGCCCGGCCAGATATAGGCAATGGGGGTCTTGTGGAAATATTTTTGGAAATTCTCAATAGCGCCGAAAAGCTCACTGCGCATATATTCTTCCGTAGAGTTCGGGCCGATCGGATCGTTGTGGAAGACGCCATGCGCCTGGTAGTCCACCCAACCTTCCGCGCTCAGGGCGGCGTTTTCCTGCCAAAGGTCCTGGCGCTCATCTTTGGCGATATAGGCATTCACCACCGGCCAGCCCCACTGCTCATAGAACGGACGGAAGTGGGTGTTGAAGTATTCGGCGTAGTGGCGATCGTCCACGATCAGCACCACCGAGCGCTTCGGGATTTTGGCGTTGCGGTAAAGAAAATCGACCAGCTGCTGCATGTTGATCGCCTCGAACCCTTGTTCCTTCAGGTCGCGCAGGATCAGGCGTTGCTCGCTGGCGCTGATTTGATACGGATTGGTGGCCTCCCCTTTGGTGATCGAGTGGAACATGATCACCATGACTACGGTGCCGGGCGCAGCGTTGTTTGGGTCCCATTTGGCTTTCAGGTATTGACAGGTATCCTGGATATACGTGTGGGGTGTATCCAGGGGATCGAGCAACGAGGTTGTGTAGATTGGGGGCAAGGCCGATGGGGTGCGCGGCGGCGTAGGAGTGGCGGTAGGGGGTAGGGGAGTGGAGGTGGCTGTAGGTTGGGCGGCTACGGTCTGCGTGGCAGCTGCCCAAACGGTGGCTACGGCCTGGGTGAGCATTTGGTTCGCATCGGCCGTCGGCGTCGAAGGGGTGGCACAGGCCATCAGCAGAAAGATGCTAAGCACAACGGGTAAAAGGATTTTTCGCATAGATTCGGCTAAAAAAGGGAAAGTTGCTTCGGTCCCTCGTCCTCGGCTTTGGGCGGCGGGGGCGTGGCCGGACGGGAGAGTTCGGCGCGCGCCTGCGCCAAAAGCTGCGGCAGACGCATAAAGTCCTCGATCACGGTGGATTTGAGCGAGGCCTGGTGGAGTGCCGCCGCCGGGTGGTACATGGCGATCACAAAGCGATTCCCCACGCGGCGCATCTGCCCATGGATGGCGCTGATCTTAGCCCCCGGCAGAAACTTGGCCATTGAAAAGCGCCCCAGCGTGACGATGATCTTCGGATTGATGGCGGCGATCTGCCGCTCCAGGTACTCATCGCAGGCTTCCAGCTCTTCCGGCAACGGATCGCGGTTGCCCGGTGGCCGGCACTTGACCACGTTCCCGATCCAGACCTCCTCGCGCTTCAGGCCGGCGCGTGCCAGGAGCTCATCCAAAAACTGCCCTGCCGCGCCGACGAACGGTCGTCCCTGCTCGTTTTCGTAAAATCCCGGCCCCTCACCAATAAACATGATCTCAGCATTGGCCGGCCCTTCCCCCGGCACGGCCTTCTTGCGCGAGTGATGGAGCGGACACTTGGTGCACACCGAGACCTCGCGGGCGATTTGTGCCAGAATTTCTTCCGCATTCATGGGATATTCTCCTGAGGGAAATGGCTCAATAATGCCTGCATTGTATCCTCTTTCAATGTCATCAGCAAGGCATCCTCGTTGTTATCGCGATAGTAGCGTGCCCGGCGCCCGCTGACTTCAAAGCCGAGCTGCCGGTAGAGATGTTGCGCGGCCAGGTTACTCACGCGCACCTCCAAGAATGCCTGTCGTGCCCCTTCTTCCCAGGCAGAGCGCAGGACCTGCAGCAACAGGCGACGGGCGATCCCCTGCTGACGGTGTTCGGGGTGCACGGCCAGGGTGGCGATATGTACCTCGTCCACGATCAGCCAAAGCAGGAGCATGCCCACGACTTGCCCTTCCTTTTCGGCCACCCAGGCGCGCGCCGCCGGGTTTTCGGTCAGCTCATAGCGGAAGGAACGTTCCGACCACGGCAAGGTGAAAGACAGCCGATCCAGCGTGACCACGGCCTCCAGATCCGTCAGCCTCATCGGGCGAATCTCTAAGGTGCTCATGAGATTGTTTCGTGGATATGGAGATAGATCGGCGCAAGTGCCGCTAAGGGGCTGATTTCCCCTTTTTGCAAACGCCTCCACCCGAGCTCGGCCAACACCGTCGGGCGCCGCACACAGGCCGGGACCGGGGGCAGGTACACCCGTGGATGCTTTTCCAGCTGCGTACGCTGCTCGATCGTCAGTTCGCCGCACACGTAGGTAAGAGCATCGAGCGATTCCAAAAGGACCTCAAATGAAAGCACCGAAGGCTCGCCCTCGGCTTTCCATTCCCCGCCTTGCGACGTATAGCGATTCACTGCCAGTCGGCCGCGCCCGGCCTGAAGCACGGCCAGCAGGGTTTCAAACCCGGCGCGTGACACCTGAGAAGCCGCGAGAATATCCAGAGTGGGAATGCCGATAATTGGCAGTCCGCGCGCCAGGCAGATGCCCTTCGCCAGCGCCAACCCGACGCGCAGCGCGGTGAAGGAGCCGGGCCCCAGCGCCACGGCCACGCTTTGAATGGCTTCTATCGATGTGCCGGTTTGGCGTAGCAGGTGATCCAATTGCGGCGCCAGTTGGGATGTGTGGTGCATTTGGCTTTTCCAGGTGCATTCGGCGATCACTTCGCCGGGCCGGTAGAGCGCCAATCCGCTCCAGGATGTGGAAGTATCAATTGCCAGGAGCATCAATCGCCTCCGAAGACGGATTTTTGCAACGCGCGGAGCAAGGTGTCATAACGTTCACCCTGGGCGGTGAAAGAAAAACGGCGCATTTCCTCGTCTATGTACTCGATCTCGACCCAGAGCCTCTCTCCGGGAAGGATGGGGAGCAGGCGATCGGCCCATTCGATGACTAGTGGGCCCTGGGTGAGCAAGGTCTCCAGGTCGAGTTCGGCGGCTTCCTGCACGTTTTCCAGGCGGTAGGCATCTAAATGGTGCAGGGGCGTTCCATCGGCGCGGCGATATTCGTTGATCAGCACAAACGTAGGACTGGAGACGGCATCCGGACTTCCCCAGCCCTGGGCTATGCCGCGCACAAAGGCGGTTTTGCCGCTCCCCAGTTCGCCCTGCAGGCAGATCAGGTCCCCCAAGCGCAATTCTTTTCCCAAGCGTATGCCCAAGCGATGGGTTTGCTGGGGGCTGCGGCTGAAGAATTCCAGGTGATGTTCATCCCAAATGGGCATGGGGTGAAGTTCCCTCCACAGGCAGGCCGAGACGGGCACCGATGATCTGGGCGATGGTGAGCGCAGCTTCCGGACGTGCTTTTGCCCGGCAACGGGCGGCGTATTCCTCGCGCAGGGCCGGGTTTTCGATCCATTCCCGCAGAATGCTCACCACACGCTGCGGCCGCGGGGCCCAATGCCCAACCCGCTCGCGCACGACGAAGTGGACGTTCCCATCTTCCTGACCGGGCAGGCGGGCATAGAGGATCATCGGCAGGCCGGCGTTGAGCGCTTCGCTGATCGTGCCGGGACCGGCTTTGGTCACGAGCACATCGGCAGCGCGCATGAAGTCCGGCATTTGGCGCGTAAAGCCGTAGATGAACGTCGGGATCGGCCACGGGCGGGCTTCCAGTTCGGCTTTCAGGCGCTGATTTCGCCCGGTGACGATGATCAGTCCAAGGTCCAGCCCCGAAGCGGCGATCGCCTGCGCCGTTTCGGCCAGGGGGCCCATCCCCTCTCCACCGCCTACTAGCAGCGTGATCGGGCGATCGGTCGGCCATCCCAGGCGTTGACGCAGGGCGAGTTTCTCTCCAGGAGGGGTGCAATAGCGCTGGGAAACGGGGAGACCGACAACCCGGAGTTTTTCGGGGGGCATGTGATTGGCCAACGCTTTTTCCCGCGCTTGTTCGGTGGGGAGTAGGATGAGATCGGCGCGACTATCGTACCACAGGGCATGGGTGGTGACCATATCGGTGACGACGATGATGAAAGGAGGGCGATCTCTTGTCCCCAAGGCCCGCAAGGCGAAGGTGGTAGCCAGGGGGTGTACGCTCACGTAGAGATCGGCCGGATGGTTGCGGATCAGCTTGCGCGCCGCGCTGCGCACATAGGGCCAAAGTCCGGCCGTGATCGCTCGTGCCCGAGCGCGGCCATCGGTCAGGTAAAAGGAAGCGCCCCAAACTTGCGGGATTTTCACCATCAGGGGATAGAGCTCCGGAGCGCGATGGAAAGGTGGGGGAGCATAGTAGCGAAAAAAATCCACCATTTCGGTGGTGATCGCATCTCCCCATTCGATTTGCAGGGCTTCGATGATGGCTTCCGCAGCCGAACGATGCCCTCCCCCCGTATCGGAAAACAGCAAGACGACGTGCGGTTTGCGAGAGAATTCAATCTTCATTATTGCTCCGCGGCAGAATGGTTTTCAGGCGATGGGCGAGCTCACGTCGGGGTATCAGGATGCGCCGTTTGCACCCCAGACACTCCAGCCCGATATCCGCTCCCAGGCGCACGATCACCCACTCATACGAACCGCACGGATGCGGTTTGCGCAGCCGAACGCGATCATGAAGTTGGAGCTCGGTCAGCATGGGGAAGATTATGCTGTGTCTGGGGGAAGATGTCAAGGTTGACTCTACTGCAAAAACCATCTCTGCCGCATGGACTCGGTTCGATAGGACACGGACAAACACGGATGTCACGGAAAAAATGAACAGGTCTACGGCCAGGACTTTTTGTGACCACCAAGGTCACCAAGAGCGCTGAGCATTTTGCTGTAAAATTGGCCAATTTTCTTGACCCCATTCATGGAACATTAGGCATCACGGTGCTGACAAGGCAAAACGATGGTTCATGTTAAGCGAAAAGCATTGACGTGTCATCGGTTTTTCTATATACTGGAAGTATCTAAAACACTTTCCCAAAGGAGGCGTTACGATGAGTGCGAAACCTTGGCTTGCTCATTACGATCCGGGCGTCCCGCACACGATAGAGTATCCTCGTGTTCCTTTGTTCCACTTTCTAGAAGAATCGGCTCGCAAGTACCCGGATCGTCCCTGCACGATTTTCAAGGGAGCGACCATCAGCTTCCAGGAGATGAATGCCATCACCGATCGCCTGGCGGCAGCTTTGGTGGATATGGGCGTGAAAAAGGGAGATCGAGTGGGAATTTTTATGCCCAATACGCCGCAGTTTGTCATGGCTTACTACGCTATTCTCAAGGCCGGCGGCGTGGTGGTGGCGACCAATCCCCTCTATACGCCGCCGGAGATTGAGCACCAAGTCAACGATGCCGGCGTTGAGGTCATGTTCGTAATGAGCAACTTCTATACCCGCATCAAGTCCGTCCAACCGAAAACCCGCCTTCGCACGCTGATCGTTACGAACCTCAAAGAAACTTTACCGCCTTTCTTGCGCTTGCTCTTCACCCTGCTGCGCGAAAAGAAAGGCGGTTTTCGTATCGAAGGAGGGTTGCAGAGCGGGGATGTTTGGTTGCAAGATGTGCTGAAAAAGTATGCGCAGGCCTCGCGGCCGGCCGTGGAAGTAGGCCCAGATGATATTTGTCTTTTCCAATATTCCGGTGGCACCACAGGCATATCAAAAGGGGCGATCGCGCTGCATCGCAATATAGTTGCTAACACGCTGCAGATTCGTTACTGGATGCCGAACCTGGTCGAGGGCGAAGAAGTGCTCCTGATGGCCATTCCGCTCTTCCACGTTTATGGCATGGTGGCTGGTATGAATTTTTCCGTAGGGACCGGCACTAGCATGGTGATGGTGCCGAATCCGCGCGATCTCCATGATGTGCTGGAGAATATTCAGAAATACCGTCCAACCATTTTCCCCGGCGTGCCGACGCTTTATAACGCGATCAACAATCATCCCGACGTCCAGGCCGGGAAGTACAATCTTTCTTCCATCAAGGCCTGCATCTCCGGTTCCGCACCGTTGATGCGCGAAACGAAAGAGCGCTTTGAGGCGCTGACCGGTGGCAAGGTCTTCGAGGGCTATGGCCTTTCGGAAGCGCCGACCGCCACGCACTGCAACCCGTTGCTGGGTGAGAACCGCACTGGCTCAATCGGCCTGCCGTTGCCGGATGTGGAGGCGAAGATCATCAGCTTGGATGACGGGAAGACCGAGATGCCGGTCGGCGAGATCGGCGAGCTGGTGATCCGCGGTCCGCAGGTCTTCAAGGGCTATCACAATATGCCCACCGAGACGGAGAACGCGCTGCGCGATTTGGGCGATGGCGGTGGGCCATGGCTCTTTACAGGCGACATTGCGCGCATGGATGAGGATGGCTACTTCTACATTGTGGATCGCAAGAAAGAGCTGATTAAACCGGGTGGCTATCAGGTCTGGCCGCGCGAGGTGGAAGAAGTGATCGCTGCTCATCCGAAGGTGCTGGAGGTGGGCGTGGCCGGCATCCCCGATCCTTACCGCGGGGAGACGGTCAAAGCCTGGATTGTGCTCAAGCCCGGCGAAACGGCTACGGAAGAGGAGATCAAAGCTTGGTGCAAGGAACGGCTTGCTCCGTATAAGGTGCCGACGCACTACGAATTCCGCAGCGAATTACCGAAGACCACTGTGGGCAAAATCTTGCGACGCGAGCTGGTGCGGCAGCATAAGGAAGCCGAGGCGGCGAAGCAGCAGTAGTAGTCACATCCGATGGAATAGCGCAGAAAGTAGCGCAGGGTTTCCTGTGCTACTTTTCTATTTGTATACGTAAAGTGACCTCGCTGATCGGCCCGCCGATGACGACGTAGCGGATCATCCCATCTGGCCCGATGAAGAAAGTGGTCGGTAGAGCGCTGATTTCGTATAGGCGCGCAACTTCGCCCTGGCGATCGAGCAGGATCGGGAAAGTGATTCCGTATTTTTCCAGAAAGGCTTGGATTTCTGCGGCTTTGTCTAGAAAGGTCAAGTTGATCCCCAAGAGGATCACATCTTGGTCGGCATATTCTTGAGCGATGCGCTCCAGGGTGGGCATTTCGGCGCGGCAGGGTGGGCACCAAGTGGCCCAAAAGTTGAGCACAACCGTTTTTCCACGCAGTTCGCTCAGGCGGATGATCTGACCATCGGTGGTTTCCAGGCTGAAATCGGGGGCGAGGAATCCCTGTTTCGGAGCCGGAATATGCCCGACCGCGTTGCTGTGCTCCGGGTCCCGGCTGAATACGAGCCAGCCCAGGCCCAGGAGAAGCAAAAAAGCGGAGAAAAGTCGAAAGCGCGACATGTCGCTATTTTATCGCAGTCTGGAGTAGAATGAGGACATGCGGACTGTGCAATTGTTCATTACCTGTTTGACGGATACGTTCTACCCGGCCACAGGCCAGGCAATGGTGACGGTGCTGCGCCGCTTGGGGGTGAACGTGGAGTTCGCGGCGGCGCAAACCTGCTGTGGACAACCGGCTTTCAATGCCGGCCTGCGAGGGGAAGCGCAGGAGATGGCAAAACATATGATCCGCACCTTTGAGCCGGTGAAAGGGGAGATCGTCGCTCCTTCTGGTTCCTGCGTCCACATGGTGCGCCATGGGTATCCTTTGCTTTTTGAGCATGATGCACAGTGGGCGCCTCGTGCTCGAGCGCTGGCCGAGCGCACGTTTGAATTCAGCGAGTACCTGGTGGATGTGCTGGGCGTGGTGGATGTGGGAGCACGTTGGGAGGGCAGGCTGACCTATCATCCCTCGTGTCATCTGTTGCGCGGGTTGAACATTCGGCAACAGCCCTTGGAGCTTTTGCGCCATGTGCGTGGAGCGCAATTGGTGGAATTACCCCATGCGGAGGAGTGCTGCGGTTTTGGGGGAGTTTTTTCGGTGGTGATGCCGGAACTTTCGCAGGAAATGCTGACGCGCAAGCTGGATTCCTTCGTTTCTACCCAAGCCGAAACCCTGGTGGTGGCTGATAGCGGTTGTCGTTTGCATTTGATGGGAGGCCTTCTCCATCGCCGATCTCCCTTGCAGGTAGTGCACCTGGCAGAAGTTCTTGTGCAGAGGTGAGCTCATGGCAAAAAAGTATTACGTGGTCTGGAAGGGTCGCTGCACCGGAATTTTCGATTCTTGGGAAGAATGTCAGGTGCAGGTGAAAGGATTCCCAGGGGCGCGATTCAAATCTTTCCCTTCGCGCGCCTTGGCAGAAGCCGCATTTGCTTCTCCGCCCCCTGAAGGCAAACTCGAAAGCCAAAAGGTGCATTCGCCCGCTTCGCGTTCTCAGGCGTGGTTGCTGCTCTCCAATCCACCGCAAATCCCCTCGATCTGCGTGGATGCAGCCTGCGATGGAGCGCCGGGAAGGATGGAATATCGGGGCGTGTGGACGGAAAGCGGCGAAGAGATCTTTCGCCAGGGGCCTTTTGAGGAGGCCACGGTCAATATCGGCGAATTCCTGGCGATCGTCCACGGCCTGGCTTGGTTGCAGCGTCAGGGATTGGAGATGCCCGTTTATACCGATTCGGTCGTCGCGCTTAGGTGGGTGAAAAGCGGAAAATGCCGGAGTGAGCTGCCGGAAAACGAGCGCAATCGCCCTGTCTTTGAGTTGGTACGTCGGGCAGAAGAGTTTCTGCGAAAGAATCCGCAAGCCATTGGTTGGGTGCGCAAATGGGATACCAACGCTTGGGGCGAAAACCCGGCCGATTTCAACCGCAAGTAGGAGGTGTTCCATGCGTTTTTGGATGGTGATGCTCTTGATCCTGGCGGCCTGTGCACCGGGTGGCGGCACAACTCCTGCCCCTCAGGGATTCTATCCCACCCAGGTGGCAGTGGTTCAGCAAACCCAGAAAGCGCCGGCTTCGACTGTGCAGGTCTTCCTGCGCGGGGTGGAACGCCGCGGCAAAGAAGCGTTTCTGGAAGTCTGCTTTACACCGCCGGATGCTTCGGATTGGACCTTGGGAACGGTGCGTTTACTGATCGATGGGATGGAGATGCCGTTTTTAGGCAGTGTCTTGACCGAGATCGTCACTGACCCGGAAGTGCACCGCCGTTGCGAAATGCTAACTTTCGGCATTCCTCCCGAAATGGTGCTTTCTACGGCCGTATTACAGGTGGATACCTTGCAGGTCGAACCTTTGCCTGAAGATTTGTGCACGCTTTATTTGCCCAAACTGTCCCCGCGCTTGGAGGCCCAAGGCGTACGTGCCGATTGTGTTCAATCCCCGGAAGGGTGGCAAGTGCGCCTCTTGAGCTACCCGCCGAACCTTTCAGCGGAGCAGGCTCAGGCTTTGATCTATGACCCGGCCAACTTTGCGCTGACCGGACCGTGGACGTTTTTGTTGCAATTTCGGCCGTGATCGGACCGTAGACCGTAGACTGTGGACTGTAGCGGAGCGAGGAGTTATGCGACGCGAGGCTTCTTTCACCGTATTCCTGCTTTTGCTGGCAGTTTTGTTCGGGGCTTATGTGCGCCTGGTGATTCCCCTTCAATCGAAATTCCCGGTTTTGGATGGCGGGTTGTTCTACACTATGATGCGGGATTTACTGGCGAGCGATTTTCGCCTGCCGCTGAGCACCTCGTACAATCACCTGGATATTCCGTTCGCCTATCCACCCCTGCCGTTTTACCTGGCAACGATCGTTTATCGGGCGCTAGACCTGGATTTGCTCGAGCTCCTGCGCTGGCTGCCAGCGTTTTTCAGCCTATTGACCCTGCCGGCTTTTTTCCTCCTGATGCGTGAACTACTGAATTCCGCTCCGCAGGCAGCGCTGGCGACCTTGCTCTTTGCCCTCCTGCCGCGATCTTATGAGTGGTTGGTTATGGGTGGCGGGATCACGCGTGCGCCAGGAATGCTCTTTTTCCTACTTTTCTTGTGGATGTGCTACCGTACTTTTGCGCGCCGCGAGCGCAAGGCGGCGCTTTGGGCGGCGATTTTGGGCGGGTTAACCTTGCTTTCACACCCGGAACGCGCCTTACATGCCGCGGTTTCCGGTCTGCTTTTCTGGCTCTGGCTGGATCGTTCGTGGGCGGGCACGCGGCGAGCGCTCGCCATCGGGGGCGGGACCTTGTTGGTAAGTGCCCCGTGGTGGGGCATCGTCATAGCCCGTTACGGGGTGGGGACGCTGGCGCAGGGTGCACAGGCGGCAGGTGATCGCTGGCTGTTTTGGGCGCCGTTGCTCCAGCTTAATTTCACCGATGAGATGGCACCGGTTCTGGCGTTTCTGGCGGTCTTTGGAATGTTTGTGGCTTGGAAGTTCGGTAAAAGCTTGCTGGCGATTTGGTTTTTGTTGATTTTCCTCACCGATCCGCGCAGCGCGCCGCACGTCATCTCCGTGCAGGTCGCTTTGTTGGCCACGCTCAGCCTGAACGAGGTCCTCTTCCCTGCGCTGGGAAACGCGAGCGCCGATTGGCGGGTGATCTTCCTGGAAAGGCGGGGGAAGGTCTTTTTCGGCTATTTTCTGCTGCTTTTGCTCTTCAATGCCCAATGGAACGTACTTCAGGTACAAAAGCTGGTGTTGAGCGAGGCCGATCGCCAAGCTTTGACCTGGGTGGCGCAACATACGCCTTCCGAGGCGCGTTTTCTGGTTCTGGATTGGCAGGAGACCCCAACCCTTTCGCCCCTCCAAGAGTGGTTCCCGGCTTTGAGCGCTCGGATGGATATCGTCACGCTTCAGGGGCGCGAATGGTTGCCCGGCGAGGCGCATTTCAAGGCCCGCATGGAGGCCTATGAGGCTTTGTATTCCTGTCTCTATGAGCAACCTTTCTGCTTAGAGCAATGGGCCGCGCAGCATGGCGAGACTTTCGACTACGTCTACCTATCCCAACGCCTACCGAACGGGGAGCGTCAGAGCAGCTGCCTGGCCGATGCCCTGCGCGCCTCTCAGGCCTACCGATTGATCTACGAAACGCCGGATGTGCTGATCTTCGAGCATCTACCCTCTCCCTAACCTCTAACCCCTCTACTCTCTATCTTCCACGAATCATTCCCCGGCGACAACGAAAGCCCCTCGGCCTGGATCGGCAGAATGCGGCTATTGGCGAAGAAGGGGAAATCGAAGGCTGTCGGCTCGCCGGCTTGTTTGCCGGGGATGGGCATCAGCCGGGCGGTGAGCGGTTTGTTCAGCCGCAGCGAAAGCGTGGCCAGATCGAGGAGTAGGGCAGCGATCTGGGACGGCGTCACATCGCCGGGCAGCGGGACGGTATCCAACCCGGTGCCGCAGACGGCGGAATAAAGCAGCAGGTCTTTCAAGGTCAATTCGCCGCGTGCTACCCGCTCAGCTAGCACTGCATCTTCGAGTACCGGTAGCATCACACCGCAGAAGCCGGCGTGGGGAAATTGCGCCTGTTCCAATGCCTGGGTGAATAGCGCCACGGCTGCCATAGAACCGTGCAATCCGAGCCGCGGCAGCCCGATGTTTTCCAGTGCCATACCAATCGAGCGCTCTGCCGCAGGAAAGGGAGCCAGTGAAAAATCAAAGCCACCGAAGCGGATCATGTGACGATACTTGAGAAAATCGGCCACGCGCGAAAGGTTTTGCGCCTCCTGCTCCACCCTTGCGATCAGATGCTGCTGACCCTCCTCCAGGTTCGCTATCCCCTCGAAGGCCTGGATGGCCAAGTCAGCGGCTTCCAGCGCTAGCGCAAACGCTTCTTCTGGACCTTGATGATAGGCGGCCGGAAAAAACGGTGTGCCCGCTGGGACGTTGATCAGAGCGGCGAAGCGCAGGTTGGCGAAGCCGTTCGCTTCCACCGTGCTCAAGAGCACGATCGCTTCGGCAGTCGCCTGCAAGGCAGAAAGCGAAAGCCGCCCGCGGCGATCGGTCAGCAGGGCGGAAAAGAAGATGTTCTGGGTGCTTGCCAGCGCTTCGACCACCGCCTCAAACGATTCCGGCGTTTCTGCCAATGCCGGCCCTAGCGCGGCGTATTCAATCCCGTATTCGGCAATGGCCTTCTCCATTGCCTGTGCCAGGAGAACGGTCTCTTTGGGTTTTCCACCCACCAGAGAGGGGAACGGAACCGTCGCCAGGCGGGTGGTTTGAACCTCGTAGCCGGCTTCTTGGAACAGATGGCGTGCTTCTTGCAGGAACTGTCCGGCGCGCTGCATGGTTTCCTGCCGCAATGGCCATCCCGGATTGCAAAAGTAGGTGATGGAACGGATTTTCATCTTCCCTCCCAGCGTTGACGCACAACCTCGAAGAGCAAAATGGAGCCGGCCATGGCAACGTTCAGCGATTCGGTTTGGCCGGGCATGGGGATGTAGAGGCGTTCCTGCGCTTGCTGCCGCGCCCATTCACTTGGACCGTGGGCCTCGTTGCTCACGATGAGCGCCAGCGGGGAGCGCAGATCGGCTTTCCAGAGGGGAATGGCCTCTCGAAGGTCGGCCAATACCCACTTCAGGCCGGCGAACTGCGCTGCAAGCTCGATCAACGGAGCGCGCACAATCGGCAGGCGGAAATGGGCCCCCATCCCGGCGCGCACCACCTTTGGTTGCCAAGGATCGGCGGATTCGGGCGAAAGCCACACGACCTCCACTCCGGCGGCCGCTGCCGATCGCAGCAAAGTGCCCACGTTGCCCGGCTCCCGCACATCGTCCAGCACGAGCACAAAGGTGGGCTTCACGGGCAACTCCGGGCGCTCTTGGGGTAGCCGGAGCACGGCCAATATGCCCTGGGCATGTTCGGTATCGCTCAGATAGTCCATCAGATCCGGGCTGACCTGCTCGAGGGTCACTCCGTGCTGGCGCAGCATTTCCAGCAGTTGCCGGCCGCGTTCGTTCAGCCTTTCATCATAGAAGACCCAGAGAAACGGCCATTGGCGCTGCCAGGCCTCTTCGATCAAGCGCACTCCTTCAGCGATGAAGGCGCCGAGTTCGCGCCGAGCACGTGCCTCGTTGAGCAGGCGGCGCGCTTGCTGCACCTTTGGGTTCTGGCGCGAGGTGATCATCCGTTCAGCCATTCTTCCCAGCCTGCGGCGATCGTTTCTGCCAACGAGCGCTCGTAGATTACCAAGCGTATATCGGAGGGCTGCATATGTTCCCGCGCGTAGTTCGCTATGCTTTCCAGGATCACCTTAGCAGCCTCCAGTGGAGGGTAGCCGAAGATGCCGGCGGAGATCAGCGGGAAGGCGATCGAGGCTACGCCGAGGGACTCGGCCAGCCTTAAAGCGCTCTGAACGGTGGTGCGCAGGCGCGGTTCTTCCTCGCCCTCTCCCCAGCGCGGCCCAACGGCATGGATCACGTAACGGCATGGCAGCCGCCCGCCCGAGGTCCAAGCCGGGCGCTCGTGCGTGATCGGGCCGTGTTGCCGCACCCAGGCATCGGATTCGCGTTGGATGATCTCGCCACCACGGGCGACGATCGCTCCGGCCACGCCGCCACCGTGCTGGAGCCATTCGTTCGCCGCGTTGACGATGGCATCCACCGCTTCTTGGGTCAGATCGCCGTGCACCAGCTTTAGCGCTACAGTGTTCGGAAAGGTGAACGTTTTCAGAATGCGGTTCATGCTTTCCCTCCCAGTTCGGTCTGGATCACGCTTTGCGCTCCGGCCGCTCGGAGTGCTTCGGCCACCTGACCTGCCTGTTCCGCCTTGACCAAGGCGATCATGTTCCCGCCGCGTCCGCCACCGCTGAGCTTGGCACCCCAGGCGCCGGCCCGGCGAGCAGCTTCGACCAGCCGATCCAGCTGCGGCGAGGAGACGGTCAGTTCCTGCAACAGCGCATGGTTTGCGTTCATCAGCTCGCCCAAACGTTGGGCTTGGCCGACTTCCAGCGCTCGGCGCGCTTGCGCCACGATTTCGCCGATCCGATCAAAGATGGCCTCGAAGCGCACCGGCTCGACCTCCCAAAGGCGACGCACATCGGCTACTGCCTGGCGCGTCGGTGCCGGAATGCCGCTATTCCCGATAACTAGGGTCAAGGGGCCGCGAACGTGAAACGTTTCCGGCGGCTTGCCGCGCACGAAGTAGACTGCTTGGGCATAGGTGATCACCGTGTTATCAATGCCGGAAGGCGTGCCGTGATGGATTTTTTCGATCTCGTAGGCCAGGGCATTGACTTGCGCATCCTCGAGCGGTTGGCCCAGGTGTGTGGCCAGGGCACGAATCAGTGCCACGCTCACTGCCGCGCCGGAGCCCAGCCCCGAAGCGACCGGGAGCGAGGAATCAATGCGAATCTTCAGCCCGTAATGTTGCGGCAAGCGGTTCAAGTGACGAAAGACGGCGTATACGGCTGCCGCCAGCGGATGATCGGGTTCCAAGGTCTCGAGTGCCGCCGAAAGGCTGACCTGCGGCGATTCGAGCCAGATACCGGCTTCCGGCCGATCCTCCACCGTGACCTCGGCCTTGACCTGGAACACCGGCACGGCCAGCGCCGGCCGGCCGTAAACTACGGCATGTTCGCCGAAGAGGATGATCTTCCCGGGGGCCGAAGCGTAAGTCATGGCGAGAGATAGAAGACCCCCAACACGGCCAGGATCCACAAGAAAATGGCGATCTGCAGGGGGCGATCCGAGAGCAGAATTTCTTCCGGTGCGCCGCCTTCGTGTTCGACCTCGATTAAGTACAGGTAACGGAAGATGCCGTAGAGCACGAAGGGAATGGTGAGCATCATGGTGTGGTTGGTCGGCAGGTTGGGCGCCGAGAAGGTGTAGAGCGAGTAGGCGATAATCGTTGTGCCGGAGACGATCAAGATGTATTGATCCAGCAAGCGCAGAGTGTAACCATCCAGCACCCGGCGATGGGCGCCGGCATTTTCGGCCAGCATGGCTAGCTCGGCGCGCCGTTTGCCGAAGCCCAGGTAGAGCGCCAGCAGCGTGGTCACTACGTATAGCCAAGGGGAGAAACGTTCAACAGGGATCAGCGTCACACCGGCGTGAACGCGCAAGACGAAGCCGGCCGCAATGGTGAGCACATCCAGGATGGGGATGTTCTTGAGCCATTTGGAATAGAACAACATCAGGAGCACATAGGTGACCAGCACGCCCAGAAAGGCGAGGCCCAACCCCGCGCTCAAGGTAAAAGTCGCTGCCAGCAAAAAGAGGGCGGCAAACAGCGCCAACCGCGGCGAGAGTTGACCCGAAGGCAGCGGCCGGTGGCGCTTTTCCGGATGCTGACGATCCTTTTCGAGATCGGCTAGGTCGTTCAGGATATAGACGGCACTGGATGCCAGGCAAAAGAGCAGAAAGCCGGCCAGCGTGCGGGCGAAAGAGAGAGGGATGAAGAGCTGCCGATCGAATACCAGCGCGCCGAAGACGAAAGCATTCTTTGTCCATTGGCGCGGGCGCATGGTTTTCAACAGGGAGAGGAGGGTTTTCATTTTCGGAAAATTTTGAAGTGGAAATAGCGATTGGATAAATGGATGTGGTTATGTTTTACCAAAGATCGGCGTTCTTGGCAATGTTCACCTGCCGAACGTTAGGTTTTTTTATTGTGCTTGATTTTGCTCGGAAGAAAGCCTCATTATGTGCCGAACGGGAAGGTTGAGGTGGAGCGACCGGCGGGTTTCCTCCAGGGGGGAGTGGCGGCTTGTTTTTATAAATTTTGTAATAAAAATATACTTTTTGAAGGACGATCGACATTGCCATCTGTGGAGGAAAAGGTTATACTCTGAACCGATGAAACTCACAGAGGTCAAACCGGGATTGAAAGTGCGCATTCTGCGCGTCGATCGCCATGGGGTACGTCAGCGCTTGGCGCTTCATGGTTTGCTGGAAGGAGATGTGGTGCGTTTAAAACGGGCGGCTCCCTGGAATGGGCCGCTCTTGCTCGAAGTGGGAGAGCGCGAGGTAGCCCTTGGGCGCGGCATTGCTGAAAAAATCGAAGTGGAGCCCCTGACATGCGCATTGCCTTAATCGGTCAGCCGAATTGCGGAAAGAGCACGCTGTTCAATCAAGTGGCCGGTTATAAGGCTGAGACGGGAAATTTCCACGGCACAACCGTTACTTATACCGAAAGCCGTTTGCGCTTGGGGGGCAAGGTCGTTGAAATCGTAGATTTGCCCGGCTTATATACACTCGAAGAGGGTAGTCCGGCAGAGCAGGAAGTCCTGCGCTATCTTCAATCCCATGCTGTGGATGTAATCGTCAATGTAGTGGATGCAATGCGCCTGACATCCGGCCTGGAGCTGACCCTGGAATTGCTCGATCTGAAACGTCCATTGTTGCTGGCGGTAAACATGATGGACGAAGCCGCGGCGCGTGGGCTGGAGATAGATTTTGAGACCCTCTCCAAGATTCTGGGTGTGCCTGTGCTCCCGTTGGTCGCCAGCAAGGGACGGGGTGTGCGCGAGGTGTTCCTTACTGCTCAATATTTGGCCGAAACCCGACGATTGCCCCAACCGACCCTGATCGAACAGTTCCAGCCAGCCGCGGTGATGATCGCTACCGAACCGGAGATGCCTTTCCAGGTGATGGATTTGGAGCAACGGCATCGTCTGGCACGTCAGATCGGCGCGCAGGTGATGCATTGGGGCGCACGCCGCGTGACCTGGCGCGATCGCCTAGATGATCTGCTCCTACATCCTGTGGGTGGGTATTTTTTCCTGGTGCTTGTACTGTGGGGGTTTTTCCAGCTCGTTTATAGCTTCGGCAAGTTTGCCGAAGTTCCTCTACTGGCATTCTTCGAGCAGGTGACGGCTCTCTTGAGGTCCTGGCTGGGGGGAGAAAATCTGCTTTTCTATTTGCTGGATAGCACCGTGCAAGGTGTGGCGGCCGGCGCGGCCATCGTCTTACCCTATCTGGTGCCCTTCCTGCTGGGTTTGAGCTTGCTCGAAGATATCGGATATTTGCCGCGGGTGGCTTTTCTCATGGATAGTTTTCTTCATCGCCTGGGGTTGCATGGAAAGGCCATCGTCCCCTTCATTCTTGGGTATGGCTGTAACGTCCCGGCCGTGATGGCAACCCGTATTCTGGAAGATGAACGAGATCGCCTGGTGGCGGCGGCTTTATCGGTGCTGGTGCCATGTGCGGCGCGCATCAGTGTAGTTTTTGGGCTGGTGGCGTTCTATCTCGGCCCTCTGCCGGCTTTGGGATTGTATTTGCTAAACCTTCTGGTGATCGCTTTCACCGGTCTCTTCTTACTGCGCTTGCTGCCGGAACCGACCCCTGGCCTGATCCTGGAGATGCCTCCCTTGCGTATTCCCACCTTACGGGTGATCGGAAGCAAGGTCTGGTTCCGCGTGCGGCAATTCGTTACCGAGGCCTGGCCGCTGCTCATTATCGGCAGCGTAGTGTTGGAAATTTTGCAGCTTTTTGGGGCAGAGCGTTGGTTCAACTTCGTTCTGCGCCCGTTGACCTGGGTGCTGGGATTGCCGGATGCTACCGGGGTGCCACTGGTGTTCGGTATCTTGCGGAAGGAACTGTCGCTGGTTATGCTGGGGCAGGCGTTGGGGAGCACGCATTTCGACCAGGTGCTTCAGCCGATCCAAATGCTCACTTTCACCACTTTCGTAATGTTCTACCTTCCCTGCCTGGCGACGTTGGGAGCCCTAAAGCGCGAGCTAGGTGGCAAGAGGATGCTACAGGTTTCTGTGTTGACCATCCTGATTGCCCTGATCGTTGGATTGGGAGTGCGGTTGGCCGGGATGATCTTTTGGGGGTAAGTGATCACCTGCGCTTCGACCACCCAATCACCCGGCCAACCGACCACCCGACTAACCCTTCTGCCAAACAGCTAATTCTAAAGTCACGCGTTCAAAGAAGCTTTGCGGGGGCAATGCTCCTTCTCCATATGCCAGATCTACCACTTTTGCCAATAGCTGCAGGTTGCTCGTTTCCAGCATGTATTCCCCGCCAAGCTCGATGAGTGCCAGATCGCCTTTTGGCTCTAATTCTGCCCGTATTCCGGCGTCGCGATAGGCATGTGGGCTCATAAGCACGGTGGTAGCAGTCTTAATATCGCCCTGATCGAACAGCCACACTTCGAGTGCCGTGACATGCTTTGGTTCGCCCACGCCAATCACCTTTGAGATGCCGACGCCATACTCACCGATGAATTTTCCTGCCGGAGATTCGACGCTAAAGGATTCATCGTATAGATTATCTCCGAACACATAAGTGGTCAACACCTGGCTCACCGGCGGTGCTACGCCCATGGCTTCGTAGTCGGTGCGCTCGGCCTGGCGGCTCAGTTCTTGTGCCTGCATGGCAGGAGAGACCACTTTCGATCCTTTGCGGAGCAAGCGGAAGAGATAGAGGCCTCCGGCTACCAAAACGGCCAAGAGCAATAGTCCCCCTACTCCAAAGATGATAGGGATTAAGTTCTTGCCTCTATTCTGCGGTGCAGGGGGTACTTCTAGCGCCTTTGGTCCGAGGACCCTGGTGATCAAGCTGCCATAGGCTTCAATGGCTAACATGTCCTGATCACCTGCTGATTCTTTGATCTGTTTGTAGATCGATGGAGCGGCGGCGCCAAGAGCCTCCCAGCGCTGAACGGCCTTGTTTGGGTCCAGCGTGAGACGAAAGGAGTCAATTGCCATGCGCAGGTAATCCTCTTGGTAATCGCTGCGCAAGAAGGCCGGTGTAGCATCGCGCCATTCCACCGGCTGGATGACCCATCCCCAGAGCAGGCCTAAGAACAGGCCGAGGATGAGGCCAAGTGCGGCGGCAATTTGGGGGCGCTTCAGATAGAGAAGGAGCAAATCACGCATAGGGACCTCGTGTAGTGAATGGGGAATATCATTCCGTCACCGCTACCAGATCTTCCAAGTTGAAGTTTTCCTGGCAGACAGTGCACTGTGCCTGTGACTTATTGGCGATCACCAGCAACCCTCCGCAAGTGGGACATGGTGTCTGGATCGGCTTTTTCCAGGAGACGAAGTCGCAATTGGGATAATTAGCACATCCATAGAATACGCGCCCACGGCGGCTCTTGCGTTCGACGATCTCGCCGCCATCTTTCGGACACTTGACGCCGATGCGCTCCAGCAACGGCTCGGTGTATCGACAGTTCGGGAAATTGCTACAGGAGATGAACTTGCCATAGCGCCCGTAGCGGATTACCAGGTCATGGCCGCATTTCGGGCAGGTGCGCCCGACCTTTTCCGGTTCACTACGGGATTGCGGCATTTCTTGCTGCGCCTTGATAACCTTTTGCGAGAATGGCTCATAGAACTCGCGTAACACCTGCACCCAATCGACTTCGCCGCCGGCGATGCGATCCAGGTTCTCCTCCATCTGTGCCGTAAAGCCGACATTCATGATATCCGGAAAATGTTGTACCAACAGATCGCTGACCAGTATTCCCGTTTCGGTCGGCACCAGGCGGCGATCGATGCGCTCAACGTAGCCGCGCTGCTGAATGGTGGAAAGGATCGGGGCATAGGTGGACGGGCGACCGATCCCATTTTCCTCTAGCGTCTGCACCAGCGAGGCTTCGGTATAGCGCGGCGGTGGTTGGGTAAAGTGCTGTTCCGGAATGAGACGCTGCAGGATCTGTATTTGTCCTTCGCTGATTTCGGCCGGAATGCGCACGTTCTCCTCTTCCTGGGCATCCTCGTCCTTCGCTTCTTCGTAGACGACCAGGAAGCCGGGGAATTTCACCGAAGAGCCGGAAGCGCGCAAGAGATACACATGTGCGGCCCCTTTGCCGGCGATCTCCACCTGGAGCGTATCATAGACCGCGGCTTCCATCTGTGAAGCGACAAAGCGCTGCCAGATGAGCTGATATAGGCGGAACATAGCCGGTTCCAAATACGGCTTAACCTTCTCCGGCTCGCGGAAAACTGAAGTCGGGCGGATGGCCTCGTGCGCTTCCTGGGCACTGACGGCGCGCGTTTTATAACGGGGCGGCTCGGGTGGTAGGAAGTCGCTGCCAAAGCGGGCGGCGATGTAGCGCCGCGCTTCTGCTTGTGCCAGCTCCGAAACGTTGGTCGAATCGGTGCGCATGTAGGTGATCAGGCCGGTCGAGCCGCCTTCGCCGACATCTACTCCCTCATAAAGTGCCTGCGCCAGCGCCATTGTGCGTTTGGCGGTAAATCCCAGTCGGCGCGAGGCTTCCTGTTGCAATGTGGAGGTAATAAAAGGTGCAGCCGGCTTGCGACGGCGCTCCCCACGCTTGATGCGCTCGATGATGTACGTCGCACTTTCCATGTCCACCAGTAAGGGGCGCACCGCTTCCTCGTTGGGCAGGTTTGGTTCCCCCCCATCCACGCGCACCAGACGGGCAATAAAAGTGCTCCTTAACCCCTGGGGTAGGAATTCGGCGGCGATCGTCCAATATTCTTCGGGCACGAAGGCCTGAATTTCGCGCTCCCGCTCGACGATCAGGCGCAAGGCAACCGATTGAACGCGGCCGGCCGAAAGGCGATTGCGCACCTTCTCCCACAAGAGTGGACTGATCTGGTATCCTACCAGGCGATCGAGAATGCGCCGCGCCTGCTGGGCATTGACCAAGTTCATGTCGATCGGGCGAGGGTGGGAAAAGGCTTCCTGAATGGCCGGTTCAGTGATCTCGTGAAAGGTTACCCGGCGTGCTCGGCGCGGATCGATCGAGGCCGCCTCCATCAGGTGCCAGGCGATGGCTTCCCCTTCGCGGTCGGGGTCGGTGGCCAGGTACACTTCCTCGGCCTGGGCGGCCAGTTGCTTCAGCTCGCGTACTACCTCTTTCTTTTCCTTCGGGACGCGATAGGTGGGGGTGAACCCGTTTTCGATATCCACGGAAAGCCGCGAGCGGAGCAGATCGCGCACGTGGCCGATGGATGCCTTGACCGTATACCCTTTGCCCAAAAAGCGCCCCACGGTGCGTGCCTTGGCCGGGGATTCTACGATCACCAGTTTCCCTTTGCGGTTGTTGTCTCCTTCCGCAGGGGATAGGCCCTCATGTGCCGGCGTGCGTCCGGTGCGTATCATCACCGAACCGCACACCGGGCAGGTGCCGCGGGTGATCGGCATTCCACGGGCATTGAACGTGGGTTGGGGAGATTGTATCTCACGATGAACTTTGCATTTGAGACAATAGGCTTCCATAATTACAGATACTCTTCCTTCTGGTTTTGTTGGAGATATTCTACCACCTGACGTACGCGTGGTGCTTGGTCCTTGCGGCAAATCAGCAAGACGTCACCGCTATCTACCACGATCAGATTGTCCACTCCGATGGTGACGATCAGGCGACCATCGTTGTTGCCGTAGATCAGGGATTGGGAAGTATCCAGTGGAAGGTGATTGCCGGCGAAAACGATGTTTCCGTGCTCATCCGGCAAAAGCACGTCGAAGAGGGAATTCCAGTTGCCGATATCGCTCCATTCCAGGCCGGAGGCCGGCAAGACGGCCACTTTCTCGGCATGTTCCATCACGCCGTAGTCAATCGTCTCGTTTTTCAGGTCCGGCCAGATGCGTTCCAGGGTTTGCTGACGTCGGGGCGTATCCCAATCAGCGAAGATGGTATCCAGCGCTTGTTTCAGATCGGGCATGTGGTGGGCGATCTCATTTAGGATGACATCTGCCCGCCAGATAAACATGCCGGAATTCCAGGAGTAATCGCCGGAAAGGAGCATTTGTCGCGCTTCGGCTTCGCCCGGTTTTTCTTTGAAACGAAGCACGCGATAGGCCGGGTAGAAGAACTTTTCCGGTAGAGGTTCGCCGCGCTGAACATAACCGTAAACCGTAGCCGGATATGTGGGGGTGATGCCCAGGGTCACCAAGTAGCCGGCTTCGGCGACATCGAAAGCGACGCGCAGCAAAAGGGCAAAAAGATCGTGATTGCGGATGAAGTGATCGGAGGGCAGGATAGCCATCATGGCCTGCGGGTCACGGCGGGCAAGCACGCCGGCGGCCAAACCGACCACCGAGGCTGTGCCGCGGGGTACCGGCTCGACGAGGAAATTCTGCGGCAGGAGCATGGGGGCCTGTTCCTGGAGCGCTTGGAGCTGCTCTGCAACGGTCACTACCAGAATGCGCTCCGGCGGAAAGATGGTGCGCAGGCGGTCAACGGTGGCTTGGAAAAGCGAACGCTGTTCGATCAGCGGCAGGAGCTGCTTGGGTCGCTTGCGTCGCGAAACAGGCCATAAGCGGGTGCCTCCTCCTCCGGCCATGATGACTGCATAGGTGTGTTCTAACGTCATAATTCGGCTTCCCTCACAAAGATCATTCGTAGGCGCTCTGGATTTCACGAACGGCAACGTAATACATCTGCCCGGCCTGGCGGACCAGACCTTTGAGCTCCATCAGCACCAGCGTGGCCGAAATCTTTTCGATCGGCAGATGGGTTTGGCGAGAGAGCTCGTCAATGTGGGTGGGTTCTGCGAGCATTTGCAGGATTTGCCCTTCGAGTTCATCGGCAGGCAGGGTGCGACGGGCCGCTTTCTGTTCATCTACCTTTTGGAGGTGGAGCGCCTGCAGCACGTCCGCGGCCTCCAGCAAAACCTGTGCTCCTTGCCGGATCAGGTGATTGCAACCGCGGCTCTGGGGAGCATGGATGTTGCCGGGAACGGCAAACACTTCGCGCCCCTGCTCGGCGGCGAAAGCGGCAGTGAGCAAAGCGCCGCTGGTTTCGCCGGCTTCGGTCAGGATCACGGCCTGCGAAAGCCCGGAAATGATGCGATTGCGCGGCGGAAAATTGCTCGCTTCGGGCGGTGTGCCGGGTGGATAGTCGCTCACCAGGGCGCCGTGCTCGATAATTTGCGCGGCTAGTTGGCGATGTTCTGGAGGGTACACTTGATCCACGCCACATCCCAGCACGGCGATCGTCCGTCCGCCGACGCGCAAGGCGGTCTGATGGGCGATCGCATCAACGCCGCGCGCCAGTCCACTGATGATCGTCAACCCCTGAGCGGCCAGGAAGGAGGCGATTTCCTCGGTGACCTGGCGCCCATAGGGCGTTACGCGCCGCGTGCCGACAATAGCAACGGCAAAGTCATCTTCCGGTAGAATTTGACCGCGCACATACAAGACAGGCGGAGGTTGATCGATCTCGCGCAAGCGTGCTGGGTAATCGGGATCGTCCCAGGTTAGCACCTGAATGCCCAGTTCTTGAATGCGTTCCCAGAAGCGGTCGAGAGCGTCACCGGATCGGACGGCCTCCAAGCGCTCGCATAGGCGCGGCGGTAGGCCGTGCATTTGCCATTCCAGCGAGGAAGCCTGCCAGGCAGCCTCAGCGCTGCCGAATGCCTCGATCAGGCGCTTCAAACGAACTGCACCGATTCCTTTGACAAGGTTAAAACCGACCCAGTAACGCTTCTCGTCCATGAGGAAAGTATGGTTAAATTTTATCACAACGGGTTACAGGCGTGGCAGTACGATTCCCTGTTGACCCTGGTATTTGCCCTTCCGCTCGTCATAAGAGATCTCACAAGGTTCATCGGCCTCAAAGAATAACACTTGGGCAATGCCTTCGTTGGCGTAAATTTTGGCCGGTAGGGGAGTGGTGTTGGAAATCTCTAGAGTCACGTATCCTTCCCAGCCGGGCTCAAATGGCGTAATGTTGACGATGATGCCACAACGGGCGTAGGTGGATTTCCCCAAACAAATGCATAGGACGCCGCGCGGTACACGGAAATACTCCACCGTCCGTGCCAGAGCAAACGAATTCGGTGGGATGACGCAAACATCACCCTTAAAATCCACCATGCTTTTAGGGTCGAACTGTTTGGGATCGACTACGGTGGAATAGACATTCGTGAAGATTTTGAATTCATCGGCGACGCGAATATCGTAGCCGTACGAGGAAAGTCCATAGGAGATAACCCCTTGTCGCACCTGGCTCTCGACAAAGGGTTCGATCATGCCGTGTTCCAATGCCATTTTGCGAATCCAGTGATCCGGTTTCAGTCCCATGTTGGCTCCTTATCGGTCAAGCGCTAGCGTTTGACCTACTTACCGTTCAGCAGTAATTCGATGGCCCTATCCAACTGTGGGTCACGTTTGTTGGAATAATCCTCTTCGGTCATTTCCACCACAATATCTGGCTCTAGTCCTTTCTCGTGAATGGAGTAACCGTTCGGAGTGAGCCAGCGGGCAATGGTAATGCGGACGGCTCCCTGATCGCCGCTTAGGGGGATCCAGTTTTGTACCGATTCCTTCCCGTAAGTGGTCACGCCTACCAGCTTACCGCGTCCATGATCCCGAATGGCGCCGGCGACGATTTCGGAGGCCGAGGCCGTGCCTTCATTGACCAACACCACCAGCGGGATTTGCGTCGCCAGGCCTTTGCCGCTTACCGTATAAGTGTTGCGGGTGCCATCGCCGTATTCTTCGTAGAGGACAACGCCATCTGGGATGAACTCGGAGGCTACTTCGACGGCCGTTTGCAGGTAACCGCCACCGTTGTTGCGCAGATCCAGGATCAGGTCTTTCGGGTTTTGTGCCAGCAAGGTCTTGAGCGTATTCCGCAGTTCCGTGGTCGTCTTATCGCCAAACGTCAGGAGTTGGACATAGGCCAGGCCGTTATCGAGCATTTTGCCTTCCACGCTTTGGATCGTGATTCGGGCGCGGGTGATCTTGACGGTAAAGGGCTCCTCGACGCCTGGGCGGCGGATGGTCAGCTCGACGGTGGTGCCGGCCGGGCCGAGCACTTTGCGCCGCGCCACTTCTGGGCTGATGCCGGTCATATCTTCGCCGTCAATCGCGATGATCTGATCTCCATTGCGCAGGCCGGCCTTTTCGGCAGGGGAGCCGGGGATCGGGCTGATGATCGTCAGATATTCTCCACCGGTATCTACCCAAGCACCGATGCCCTCATATTCTCCGCTCAGGCTTTCGGTGGCATCTTTGTATTCCTGTGGGTCCATGTAGCTGGTGTGCTTATCACCCACCGCTTCGTACATCCCGCGGATCGCCCCGCGCATCAGCGCCGTATCATCGAGTTTGTTCTTATCTACATATTCTTGGTGGAGCAGGTCCCAGGCTTCCCAAAACGGGTTGAAGAGATCCCCTAATTCATTTGGGGTGGCAGTTTGTGCTTCAGGAGAGGGGGTGTACATCCCCAGATAATGAGGGAGAGGGCTTGTTTTGGCGATCCAGCCTGTAGCAAAGCCACCGGCGAAGATGCCGACTGCCATGACCAGCTCGATAAAAACGATCGCCAGAATTTTGCCCCAGGGAAGACGCGTGCGGGATTCAGAAGGTGTGGATTGCATGGTTCAAAACCTCCAATGGTAATTTTGCCTATCGAACGATAATCCTTGCGGCTAAATGTGGTATGAAAATTTACTTCTCTGTGTCTTTTCTGCTTTGAGATTCTAGCTCGTGCACCCGACGGCTCAGTTCTTCCAGGGCGTGATCTTCCTGCGAAAACGGTTGTGAACCGCCGAGCCATAATCCTTTCATCCAGTGCAAGTTGACGTTTCGTCCACCGCGCACGATCAGGTACATAATCAGATTAGAAAGCACCACGATGAGAATGACTAGAAAGATGACCAGATAAACGTTCTCGGTTTTCATTTTCCTTCCTCCTGGTTCAAGCGGCCGTTATGATGGGCGAGAATTTCGGGAAACTTTCTCCAATCGGCAAAAGTGGCATCGGCAGCCGGATGGGGGGATTCGGTGCCGTATAGCACGGCGAACATGCCAAAGCGTCGTGCCGCCTCGACCGTTCGGGGGAGATCGTCTACGAGCACACAATGTTGGGGTTGTTCCTCGCCGGCCAGGTGCAAGGCGATGGTAAATGCTTCTGCTTGGGGTTTGCAATAGGGGCTGAGTTGGAGGATATCAATGATGCCCTCAAAACAGTCCTCCAGCTGTAAGAAGCGCAACACCCGCCGGGCATGGCCAGCATCGGCGTTGGTGAGGATCCACTTCCGCTGCGGCAAAGCTTCGAGCACGCGGCGGAGCTCAAGGTCCGGCTTGAGATAGCGCTCGAGCGGCAGATCGTGGACAAAGGCCAGGAAGTCCTGTTCGTCTATCTCATAATGCGCTTTCAGCCCCCGTAACGTGGTCCCATATTGCTGAAAATACATCTCCCGTAAACGGGGGATCTCCTCCCACGGGATGCCCAGATACTCGTGCATGTAAAGGTTCATGCGCTCTTTGATCGCCTGCCATAGTCCACTGCTGGCCGGGTAGAGGGTATCATCCAGATCGCAAAAAAGGGTGGAATAGCTCACAGGGTTATTATAACGGATACCTACTTTGCATGCATGATATAATCGTGCAGGCACGGTGCTCGCAGGCTTTTTTTGACCTTAGGCTTTGGGCCGCAGTAGAGGCATAGCCTTCGGGGAAACTGTGCTCACGAAATCACGTACAGGAGAGAATACCGGCATGAAAACCTATCTCGAGATTGCTTTGATGCTTGTTTCAGTCTTTCTCATCGCGAGCGTCATTTTGCAAAGTAAAGGCGCCGGCTTGGGCGGCTTGACCGGCGTGGATAGCGGTGGTGTATTCACGGCACGTCGCGGATTGGAAAAGGTGCTTTTCCGCCTGACCATTCTGTTCAGCGTCCTTTTCTTTGTGCTGGCCATTGCCGCGCTGATTGTTTCCCGCTGAAGCATTCCTACCACAAGGATAAGGTGCCGCATCTAGGGCATCCTTAACCGATGGTAGGTTCTTTTAACCTTATGAAACGTTTACGTTGGCAAATTACGCTCATCCTGGTCACCATGGCGATCGTGACGGCAGTGCTGGCATTGCAGCAGCCGGCCGTGCGTGTGCTCGTTTCGCAACCGGAGAGCGGTGGCGTTTATACGGAAGCCCTGATCGGTCAGATCTCGCGCCTCAATCCGTTGCTGGATTGGAACAACGAGCCCGATCGCGCCGTCGATCGCCTGCTCTATAGCGCTCTCTTTCGCTTTGATGAACGAGGCATTCCCCGCCCCGATCTGGCCGAATCCTGGGGCGTTTCCCCGGAAGGGGATATCTACAATATCACCCTACGTGCCAATGCTTTCTGGCATGATGGCACACCGGTGACCAGCGATGATGTGCTTTTCACCATCGATTTGATCCGCGCCGGGGCCTCGCTGTTCCCGGCAGATGTGCGCGAATTGTGGCAGAAGGTGGACGTGCGCAAGCTGGATGATCACAACCTGAAGTTCACGCTGCCGGAACCGTTTGCGCCTTTCCTGGACTATCTGACTTTCGGCATTCTGCCGCGCCACCTGTTGGGGACGGTCGCACCCGATCAATTGGCGAATGCAGATTTCAACCTGCATCCAATCGGAAGTGGCCCTTTTGCTTTTGAGCAATTCCTGGTTGAAGATGGCACGATTCGTGGGGTGGTGCTAAAGGCCTTTGATAAGTACTATCAATCTAGACCGTACCTCGAGCAGGTGATCTTCCGCACCTACGAGGATCCTGCCGCGGCACTGGAAGCATTCCGTCGCGGTGACGTAATGGGCATCTCTCAGATCACCCCGGAAATTCTTGAGCAAGCGCTCGCAGAGCCAAACCTGGCGGTATATTCCACGCGCCTTCCGCAAATTTCACTGGTCTTGCTCAACCTCAATAATCCAGAAGTGCCCTTCTTCCAAAGCGCCGCGGTCAGGCGGGCGCTCCTATTGGCCATCAATCGAGATTATCTGATCCAGAAAGCGCTACACGGCCAGGGCATACCGGCCGATACTCCCATCCTGCCGGCTTCCTGGGCCTACTATGACGGGATCGAGCATGTTCCCTATCGGCCGGAAGAGGCTGAGGCCATTCTGCGTGAGGAAGGTTACCTGATCCCGCCGGGCGAGACGGTGCGTGCCAAAGAAAACCAGCGTCTGGCGTTTACCCTGCTTCATCCGGATGATCCAATCCATACGGAAATTGCTCAACTGCTGGCGGCAGATTGGCAACGGATTGGAGTTGCCGTGACGCTGCAGGCTGTGCCGATGACGCAGCTGGTCCAAGATCACCTTTCGCCGCGCACCTACCAGGCAGCGTTGATCGACCTAGACTTTTCGCTCACCCCCGATCCCGATCCTTACCCCTTTTGGCATCAATCCGAGATCACGGGTGGTCAGAACTATAGTCAATGGGATAATCGTTCGGCCAGCGAATACCTGGAACAGGCACGCGTGACCACCGATCTGGGGTTGCGGCAGCGCCTTTATCGCAATTTCCAGATCCTTTTTGCCCGTGAGGTTCCTGCGCTGTTGCTCTATTATCCGGTCTATACCTATGGTGTTAGTCGTCAGGTGCAGAACGTGCAGATTCCGCCGCTCTATGAACTGGCCGATCGCCTGGCCTTCCTTTCAACCTGGTCCTTGGGGACGCGTCGGGTGCTTCTCGAGGCTACTCCGACGGTGAAGCCGTAGAGGACCGTAGACCGTAGGTGGACGATAGACCGTGGACCGTAGACCGTAGACCGTGGACGATTGAGAGATGAATCCGGAAGCCGATCTGCTGTATTTCAAAACGGGACTGGATGAGATAGAGTCCTATCTGCTCTCCAATGAGCTCTATTGGGTGATCGGTGCGCCCCATATCTCGCTGCCGCGCCTGACCTTGGGCAATCTCCTCCTGACGCGCTTGCGTTTACAGGCGAGAAATGCGCTGCCGACTGTCGAAGAAGCGCGGCTCGAGCAATTGCGTCAGCGTTGGCGCTCGGCATGGGAGAAGAAGGCGCAACGCGAATTCCGTTCTCGCCTTAACCTGTGGCGAAATTATCTGGAAGATTATTTTGAAGCTCCATCGGCCTATGCCGCCGATTATCCCCACGAAGCGCGCTCCCGTGTGCTGATGGAGCTACTTCGCTCGGAAATGACAGTCCCACTTCCTGAAGAAGAATTGCTCCGGGCATTGGACGCGCGTTTGCGCACCGCATTCATCCCCGGACCTTTCGTTTGGGAGCCGGAGATTCAGGCTGTGTTCCCGGCCGAGACCTGGTGGTACCTTTACGGGAGATTGAAATCATGAGCAGACGCAAGGTACGTTCGGAAGGCCCGCCGTTATCCATCGGCTCTTTCGAGAGCCCTATCGGGCGGTTGTGGATTGCCGTGGGAGAAAAGGGGGTAGTGGCCGTTGAGTGGGCCGAAAATGCTCAGGAGTTCTATGCCTATCTGCAAAAACGCTTTCGCCGTCCCTGTCTTTTGGATGCTTCAAGGGTGGCCGAGGTAGTCCGTCAGCTGCAGGAATACTTCAATGGTCAACGTCAGGCTTTTGATCTCCCGATCGATTGGTCCATCATGCGCCCCTTTCAGCGACAGGTGCTTCAAGCGACTTTTGCGATTCCCTATGGTGCAACCCGTACGTACCTCGATCTGGCGCGTCAATTGGGTCGTCCGCGCGCTGCGCGTGCTGTAGGCCGCGCCGAGGCCAGCAACCCGATCCCTATCATCATTCCCTGTCATCGGGTGATCGGCAGTGACGGCAAATTACACGGCTATGGCGGCGGAGAAGGTATAAAGACGAAGGCCTTTTTGCTGGAGCTAGAAAAAGCGATCATCTAGCAGAGATACCGGCAGCCTTTGTCGATGAGCAGCTGGTCACATTTCGCGTAGCCAAGAGATTCTGATTTCATTGCAAAAAGTCCTTTCATTACGGAAGGGCCACAATCCACGGTCCACTGTCTACGCTCCACCGTCCACCGTCCATGGTCCACCGTCCACGGTCTATCGTCCACCGTCTATTCTTCACCGCCCTTTTATGCTAAACTGAATATAGATTTCCTGGAGGTGACAAAATGAACCCTCTTTACTTGCTCTATGGGATCGCCGTCTTGCTTTTTTTGATCGCCGCTTGTGGGGTCGGGTTGGGTGGCTTTCTCTATCTAGGTTCCCTGGATCCCCTGCAGGGAGATCCGGCCTGGGCGCGTCTCGCGGGAATGCTTGCTTGTGGAGGTGGCCTGGCTTTCCTTATAGGCCTGGTAGCGCTGCTGAGTGCTATTCGCCGCCAACAACGGCAGAAAGCCGAGATTACGTACAAAGTAGACCTGCCGGGGCAGGTTGAAGCAGAGGCGCTCAAATGTCGTGCTTGTGGCGGGACGATCACCGCTGGTGACATCAAGATCGTCAACGGCGCGCCGATGGTCACCTGTCCATACTGTCATACGGTTTACCAGTTAACCGAAGAACCCAAATGGTAGGAGGTGCGCGATGCGTCGCCTAGCGCTGCTGATCCTGGTGTTGCTCTGGCTGGGGGTCTGGATTGTGCCGGCGGAAGCACAATCTTATTCTTTCCGCCTAATAGAAGAGATCGTTCATGCCTACTGGAATGCGGATGGCACGCTCTCATTGGACTACACCTTCGATTTTGCTAATGATCCCGGTGCGCATCCGATCGATTTTGTGGATGTGGGTCTACCGAACGCTTCCTATGATTTCAACAGCATTTCGGCCTGGGTAAACAACCAACCGGTGGAAGTGACAAGCGATTATCAGGGGGAGGGATGCTGTGGTGTAGCTATTGACCTGGGCAAATATGCCATTCAACCTGGGAAGGAAGGGCAGGTGCGGGTGTATGTCGGGCGCATCCGTCGCGTGCTTTCCCCCGATACTTCGGATCAAGACTACGTCAGCGCCGTCTTCTCGCCCACTTGGTTCGGGTCGGCCTTCGTCAAAGGAACGACGAAGCTGGTAGTGGTCTTTCACTTCCCGCCTGGTGTTACGCTCACCGAGCCGCGCTATCACTTCGAGCAGGGTGGCGAACCGGAGGTCGGCACCGATGCCGAAGGACGGGTCACTTATACCTGGATTTACCCAGCCGCTTCTGGTTCCTCGCAATACTTCTTCGGCGCTTCGTTTCCTAAACGCTACGTTCCGGCCTCGGCGTACCAACCTTCGCTGTGGGAGCAATTTGTAGCGTTTCTGGAATGGCTGATCAGCGCCGGCTTTACTATCTTTTTTTGCTTGGTGCTACCGATCCTGGTCCTTGTTTCAATCATCAGTGGTTTTCGGCGCAAGTTGGACTATATGCCTCCACTCGTTCAAGTGGAAGGGCATGGCATCAAGCGTGGCTTGACTGCGGTTGAAGCGGCTTTGCTCCTGGAGCAACCGCTGGAGAAGGTGATGACGATGATCCTGTTCAGCGTGGTGAAAAAAGGTGCAGCGCGCGTCATCTCCTCCGATCCGTTAGAAATCGAAGTGTTGCAACCGTTACCGGAGGGCTTGCATGGTTACGAAAGGCAATTCCTCGAAGCAATGCAACAGAAGCGTGCTGACACGCGCCGTAAACTCCTGCGTCAGCTGATCGTCGACCTCATTGCCGGCTTGCGCGAGAAAATGCGCGGCTTCAGTCGTAAAGAAACCATCGAATACTATCGCTCAATCGTGCAGCGTGCCTGGAGCCAGGTGGAGGCGGCCGAAACGCCGGAGGTCAAAAGCCAGCTCTTCAGCGAGGCCCTGGAATGGACGATGCTTGATCCAGATTACGACGATCGCGCCCGCCGGGTGTTCACCGGACCGGTACACGTCCCTACCTGGTGGTCGCGTTATGATCCCACCTATGCCGCGCCTGCTTCTCGCGGCGCTCCCCCTTCCGGTCGCACGACCGTTCCCGGTTCCTCCTTCGCCGCTTCGGTGATTCGCAGTGTGCAATCGGTGGCCGCTAACGTCCTGGGAAATCCAAAAGCGTTCACCGAAAGCGTCACCCGTATTACCAATCCCCCTCCGCCCCCCTCATCGAGTGGAAGGATGAGCGGTGGTGGCTGTGCCTGTGCTTGCGCCGGTTGCGCCTGCGCTTGTGCCGGCGGCGGGCGATAGATCCCTACGGTCCACCGTCCACCCACGCTCCACCCCGTCCATGGTCCACGGTCTACCCTCCAAGGAGATAGAAAATGCGTTCCCCTTTACAGTCCATCTACCATCGGTTCTTCGGCGATCCCAAGCCCGCACCTCTGCCACCGGCAGGCCTTTATAATTACCACTACCATGCCGAGGGCGAGCGTAGCCATGTTCACCTGCGCGTAGATGCTCAGGGTAATGGTACCCTGTTGGTCAATGCCAGTCGCATTTACCATTTCAACCCCACTGCCACCCTGATGGCCTGGTTGATCCTGGAAGGCAAATCCGGAGAGGAGCAACTGCGCACCCTGACGACGCGTTACGCCGTCTCTCGTCAGCGTGCGCGCGCTGACTTGGAGGCTTTCCGCCAACAGCTGCAATCTCTCATCCGTCCCGATGGCGCCTGCGTGTTCCACGATTTTGAGTTTGAGACGCTCATGCCCTTCAGCGATCGTCCCCATGCCCCTTATCGCATGGACCTGGCGATCACCTACCGCTGTAACAACGATTGCGCCCATTGCTACAATGCGCGCGAACGAAACTATCCGGAACTCTCCACCGATGGATGGAAACGTATCCTAGACACCTTACGGGCGATTAGCGTGCCCCACGTCGTCTTCACCGGCGGGGAAGCCACGTTGCGCGAAGATTTGCCAGAATTGATCGCCTACGCCGTGGGGTTGGGATTGATCACCGGGCTGAACACCAACGCACGTCGCATGTCCGATCCCCGCTATGTCGAACGCCTGGTCGAAGCCGGCCTGGATCACGTGCAGATCACCGTCGAATCTGCTGACCCCGAAATCCACAACCGCATGGTGCATGCCAAAGCGTTCGATCAAACCGCCCGCGGCCTGAAAAACGCCCTCGCTAGCCCGCTTTTCGTTATGACCAACACCACGCTGCTACGCGATAACGCCTATACCGTTGCGGAAACGATCGACTTTCTGGCCGACTTGGGCGTGCCGACCATCGGCATGAACGCGCTGATCTACTCTGGGCATGGGTTAAAGGTCGGCACCGGCCTGGCCGAGGCCGAGTTGTATCCCTTGTTGGAGATCGCCCGTCGCAAGACGCAGGAATACGGTCAGCGCCTGATCTGGTATACCCCTACCCAGTATTGCCATTTCGACCCGATGCAGCTCGAGCTAGGTGTCAAAGGATGCACCGCTGCGCTCTATAGCATGTGCATTGAATCGAACGGTGATGTACTTCCCTGTCAGTCCTATTACTATCCGGTCGGAAACATTTTGCAGGACCCCTGGGAAGCGATCTGGAATCATCCGCTTTGCGTGCGCCTGCGCGAGCGCAGCCACGCGCCGCAGGCCTGCCAATCCTGCCCGCTTCTATCACAATGCGGAGGCGGTTGCCCGTTGAAATGGGAAGTGCGCCCGGAAATGGACCTCCAGCGCCCCCATTACCACCGCCCACTGAACACTTTCTTCGCCCTCCAGGAGCTGGCAGTCATCCAATCGCCGCGCCCTGTGCCCCAACCGGTACAGGCTCTATCTTTTGAACAGGGAGGAGACCCATGATCCGCAACCTGTTTTCTCGAGCCCGTCCGTTGCCATCCCAGCTCTATCACATGAGCGGACAGACATCAAAGAACCGCTTCTACCGACTGCATTTGCGCTTGCAGGAAGATGGGAGTGGTGTGTTGGTGGTCAATGCCTCGCTGATCCTTCACCTCAACCGCACCGCCGCCGAATTCGCCTATCATTGGATTCACGGCCATGCAGAAGATGAAGTGGTGCGCCAAATGCAAAAACGCTACCGCGTTCCGGCCGATCGCTTACGCCGGGACTATCGCGACTTTTTGGAACGTATCCAGACCCTTCTCGAATCTCCCGATCTCGATCCGACCACCGATCTCGGCTTTGAGCGCCTCACGCCCCATAGCGCCGATCTGCGCGCCCCGCTGCGCCTGGATTGTGCCCTTACCTATCGCCTGCCGGAAGGAGGATCTGCCGATCGCGCCCCTCAAGCACGCGTTGTGCGTGAGCTGAGCACCGATGAATGGCGCACCCTGCTCTCCACCGCCTGGGCCTTTGGCATTCCGCATGTCGTCTTCACCGGTGGCGAGCCCACCCTGCGCGAGGACCTGATCGATCTCATCGCCCACGCCGAGGCGCTGGGTATGGTTAGCGGCCTGTGCAGCGATGGTTTACGGCTGAACGAACCTGCCTATCTGCAGGCGCTCCTCCAAAGCGGCCTCGATCATCTGCTCTTCCTACTCCGCCCGGAAGAGGAGCGCTCCTGGCAAGCGCTGCAGAAAGTCACCGCCGAGGATCTCTTCACCACCGCCCATCTCACCCTCACTCCTGAGCGCCTGCCGTTCCTCGAAGAAAGTCTAGAGCGCCTGCGCAAAATCGGAGTCAACGCCCTATCCCTCAGCGCCATTACCTCCGAATTGCGCCCAGTGCTGGAGAGGGCCCGTCAACGCGCTGCCGAGCTCGGCCTGTCCCTGAAATTTGATCTCCCCGTT
>JBBIGZ010000013.1:0-51955 GCA_037447295.1 Chloroflexota bacterium
ACCTCGGCGATCCCAAACTTGCGCAGCGCTTGCTGGAGGAGGTTGAATGAACGTTCTTGAAATTCAAGATCTGGTTTCCGGATATGGCGAAGTCCAGATTTTATGGGGATGCTCTTTGCAAGTTGAAGAGGGAAAGCTCACCGCCCTGATCGGCAGCAACGGTGTGGGGAAAACCACTCTTTTGCGCACGATCATGGGATTAATTCGCCCCTGGAGTGGTTCCATCCGCTTTGAAGGGCGTGAAATTAGGCATTTGCCGCCGTATGTCAAAGCCGAAATGGGATTGGTATTGGTGCCAGAAGGCCGGCAACTTTTCAGCGAAATGAGCGTTTATGAAAACCTAGAAATGGGCGCCAGCAACTCGCGCGCCCGCGCCCGTTTCAACCAGAATCTCGAACGCGTCTATGAGCTCTTCCCGCGGCTCAAAGAGCGCGCGGCACAGAAGGCCGGTACCTTGAGCGGTGGTGAACAGCAAATGCTGGCCGTAGCCCGTGGCATCATGGCCGAACCACGCTTATTAATGATCGATGAGCTCTCGCTGGGCCTAGCACCTATTCTCACCCTTCAGCTCTTTGAGACAATAAAGCAACTGCGCTCCATGGGGTTGACCATCCTGCTTGTCGAGCAAAACAGCCAGATGGCATTGGCGATCAGCGACTATGCCTACGTAGTGGCCGGTGGTAAAGTCGAGCTGCACGGCACCCCGCGCCAGCTGATCCGCGATCCTCACGTGCGCTCCGCCTACTTAGGGCTGTAATTCCTCCTTCAAAACGAAAGGGCACCTTGCCGGTGCCCTTTTTATTTTTTACGTATCTCGGCCCCCGCCCGAATCAGGCAGGCATATCTGCTCGCTTTTTCTCTTGCCGGCTGCGCCAAAATTCCACCACCATAGGCAATACCGAAATGAAAATGATCGCCAGGATCACCAGCGAGAAATTATGCTTGATAAAGGGAATATTCCCGAAGAAATAGCCGGCAAAGGTAAAAAGCGTCACCCAGACAATCCCGCCAAAGATATTGTAGGAAATAAAGTATCCGTAAGACATGCGCCCAACGCCGGCCACGAACGGCGCGAAGGTACGCACAATTGGCACAAACCGTGCCAGGAAGATCGTCTTCCCGCCGTGTTTCTCAAAAAAGGCATGGGTACGGTCGAGATATTCTTTTTTGACCCATCGACTCTGATAGGCCCGTTCTCCCAGCGTGTGGCCGATCCAGTAATTCGCCGTATCCCCCAAGATCGCCGCCGCCATCAACAAACCTGCCAGAAGGTAAACGTTCAGAGAGCCGAGCGCCGCAAACGTTCCGGCCGCAAAAAGCAGCGAATCGCCGGGCAGGAACGGCGTCACAACGAAGCCGGTTTCCATAAAAATCACAAAAAATAGCAACGCGTAGGTCCAGGTACCGTAACGTGAAATGATCTCGGCAAGGTGTTTATCCAAATGCAAAAACAGATCGATCGCAAAAGTAAGGAAATCCATTTGAGCCTCCGTTCAAAAGTAAGGCCGATTATACCATCTGGTATAATCAAAGCATGCCCAGAATTTACGTAGTTGGTCATATTAATCCTGATACAGACACCGTAGCCGCGGCCATGGGCTATGCCTGGTTGTTGCACGAACGGGACGGACTGGAAACCGTCGCGGCGCGCGCCGGAGCTTTAAACCCCCAAACGACTTGGGTGCTGCAGCGGCTCGGTCTCGAGGCGCCCCTTCTCTTGACCGATGCTTCGCCGCGTTTTGAATCCGTCATGCAACGCCTGGACACGATCCTCCCCGAAAGCCCGCTTTCCGAGGCTTGGTCGCTGGCGACGCGCACCGGCGGACTCGCTCCGGTGGTGGATGCCGAAGGGCGCCCCTACGGCCTGATCAGCGGCTGGAGCCTCTTCCGCTACTTCACCGAAACGCTCGGCCCCAACCCCTCTCTGAACACGGTGCGCTTGGGTGACTTGATGACCGCACCCTGCCGCTTGGCCGCCGATAGCACCGTCCCCAAATTCCCGGCCCAGGCCCACATTCGGGATTCGCTCCATCGCATCCTGCATGATGAATACGATAATTACTGGATCGTGGACGAAAACGGCTACTACTTGGGCATTGCCCGTCAGCGCGATCTGTTGAATCCGCCGCGCCTGAAAGTGATCCTGGTGGATCACAATGAGCCACGGCAGGCGATCGCCTCTCTGGAGGAGGCCGATTTGCTGGAAATCCTCGATCACCACCGCCTGGGGAACCCTCATACCCATACTCCGATCCGCATGCGCGTGGAGATCGTCGGGTCGACATCGACCCTTGTCACCGAACAAATGACAGAAGCCGGCATGGCACCGCCACCGGCTCTGGCCGGCATGCTCCTGGCCGGCATCCTTTCGGATACTCTGCTTTTCACTTCTCCTACCACCACCCCGCGTGATCGTCAGGCCGCCGAACGCCTGGCGCGTTGGGCCTTCAGCGGAGCCTCTCCACTGAAAGGCGAAACCCTTGAATCCTACGGGCAGGCCCTGCTGGCCGCCGGTGCCGGTCTGGATCAACGCCAGGCCGAAGAAGTCGTCAGCGGCGATCTGAAGATCTACGAAAGCGGTGGCTTCAAGTTCGCCATCTCCCAAGCGGAAGTGACCGACCTGGTACAACTGGCCGAACATCTCCCTCGCCTGCAAAAAGCGCTGGACGAGCTGCGCAATCGGCGCGGTCTAGATTTCGCTATGCTTCTGGTCACCGATGTGGTGCGCGGTAGCAGCCGCCTGCTCCTTTCCTCCGATCCGCCGCCTATCCTCAAAGACCTGCCTTACCCGCCGCTCCCGGACGGCACGCACGATGCACCAGGAATCGTCTCGCGCAAGAAGCAGCTCCTACCTACGTTATTGGGATTACTCGAACGATAAACTATTCCTATGCGACCTGTGCTCATTTTCCTCATTCTGTTGCTCTTCCTGCTAGCCTGCGCGCCGCAAAAAGCCCCCTCGCCCGCCACTACTTTCGCGCCCCCCTCACCCACTCAACCGCCTCCTACCCCGACGCCCACTTTCACGCCCACTCCTATTCCCACGACTTCCCTCACTGCGCTGGTGTGGACCTCCGACCCCAAGGTGCCGATCCTCACCTATCACCAATTCGCCGATGACATCGCCAAGCGCTCCAGCCCAGTCAAAGTGCGCAAATCGGATTTCCGCGCCGAGCTGGAGAGCCTCTACGCGGCAGGCTACAGCCTGGTATCCCTGCGCGAGTGGTTGGATGGGCAATGGATCGTCCCGGCTGGGCGCCACCCGCTGATCCTGAGCATGGACGATCTCTTCTATAACAATCAGATCGGCCTGACGGCGGAAGGCGAACCGGATCCGAACACCGGCATTGGCATTCTGTGGCAATTCTACAAAGAACATCCCGATTTCGGCTTCCACCTGGCGCTCTTTGCCAACCTAGGTGATAAGCTCTACGCCGATCCGAGCAAGCCAGATTGGGAAATGAAGCTTGCCCAGACCATCGTCTGGTGCCTGGAACACGGCGCAGAAATCTATAACCACACCTACACCCACGCCGATCTTTCCTCATCAGATGCCAACGCTATCCGCTGGGAATTGGGACAGAACGATCGCTATTTGCGCCAGCTGTTGCAAAAAGCCGGCCGAGCAGACCTGATCCCTAGCCTGGGAAATATGCTGGCCTTGCCCTATGGGAGAGAACCGCATTCGATCAACGAACGGAAAGTGATCTACAATTACACCAATCCCGAAGGCAAGCCGATGGAAGCCGTATTCTACATTGACTTCATCATACGCCCCGGCTACCTCGAGCCGGCCTCGCCGAGCTTCGATCCGCTGCACCTGCCGCGCATCGTCACCACCCAGGAAGCCGTGCGCGTCCTGAGCGAAAACGTCGCCACCTTCCCTGCCCCCGTCAGCTGCACCTTTGAGATCGAAACGATGTACCAGAACGATCAACAGAGGCTCGGCGAACGGATCCGGCAGGCCATTCAAAACGGAACTTGCCCGGCAGGACGTTATTTCGTCGCCGGCCTCTCTTTTGACATGCGCTCGTTCGCTTCAGTGCCATGAACGACGATTTTCTCATCTTTGAAGCTCTGGCTAACCTGAAAAAAGAAAACCAAGCCGCCGCGCTCTGCACCGTTATCCATAGCGAAGGATCCACCCCGCGGCACGTCGGGAGCAAGATGCTCGTCTACCCGGATGGCCGTTTCATTGGCAGCATCGGCGGCGGAGACTTGGAGCATCGGGTGTTGGACGAGGCTTGGATCGCGCTGGCCGAGGGCAAACCGCGCCGTTTGCGTTACAATATGGTAGACCCACATCGCGGCGACCCCGGTGTCTGCGGTGGAACGGTGGAAATTTTCGTGGAACCGATTCTGCCTCCTCCTCTAATGATCATTGTCGGTGGCGGTCATGTGGGCAAAGCAGTCGCCCATCTGGCCAAATGGCTGGGCTTTCGCGTCGCCATTTCAGACGATCGCCCCGAATTCTGCACCCCAGAAGCCGTCCCAGATGCCGATGAATTCTACCCCTGCCGACTTTCGGAGCTGCCGAAGCACGTCTCCATCACCCGACACACCTACCTTGTGCTCACTACGCGCGGCAGTGCTATCGATGTCGAGGGTTTGCCCGCCTTGCTCGAAACGCCCGCGGCCTACATCGGTATCATTGGCTCCAAACGCCGCTGGCTAACTACAGCGAATGCGCTACGCAAACAAGGCATTGACGAAGAAAAACTAGCACGTGTCCATTCCCCAATGGGATTGGAAATCCAGGCCGAAACTCCCGAAGAAATCGCCGTCAGCATCCTTGCCGAAATTATCATGCTCCGCCGCAGCGGGAGCGGTCACCCGATGACCTATCGATTGACTGCCGATTCGGTGGAAAATCGGTAGAAAAAGCGTAATCCGTTCAGATTCCCGAGAAAGGAGAACCCCATGGCAAGGATTTTTGACGTTATCGAATATCCCGTGGAAATGGTGGACGAAATCGTTCACCGCTTTCCGGAGAGTGGGCCGGCCGACTTCCGCCTCGGCTCCCAACTCATCGTGCGTGAATCCCAGGCGGCGGTCTTTTTCCGTGATGGCAACGCCCTGGACGTTTTTGGACCGGGGCGTCATACCCTGGCCACGGCCAACTTGCCGCTGATCACCCAAACCTTACAGAACCTCTTCACCAGCGGCAAAACCGTTTTCCCGGCCGAGGTGTATTTCGTCTCCATGCGCGAATTTGCCAATCGCAAATGGGGCACCCCCCAGCCGATCATCGTACGCAATCCCGGCATGGGGCTAGGTGTGGCGCTTCTGCAGGGCTTCGGCACCTATTCCTTCCAGGTTAGAGATCCGCAACAGTTTGTCACCCAAATCGTTGGTGCCAGCAGCTCCTACCCGGTCAGTGCCATCGAGGAGCGCCTGCGCACCATCCTACTCTCCAAACTCCAAGATGTGCTCGGTGAAACGGCGACCAAACACTCCGTTCCTGAAATCATCGGCCTGACGGAAGAGCTCGCTGCCGCCGTGCGCGCCAAGGCCCAAGAAGATTTCGCCGCCCTAGGGTTGAATCTGAAGACTTTCTATATCGGCAACCTGAAGCCCTCTGAGAAATCCGCTGAAGAGCTGCGCGCCATGGGCATGCTGGATATGGCCACCTACACCCAGCTCCAGGCCGCAGATGCCATGCGCGATGCCGCCCAAAACCCCAGCGGCGGCGCTGGCTTGACCGCCGGAATCGGCGCCGGTATGGGCATCGGCAATCTAATGTCCCAGGCCCTCCAACAAGGAACGCAGGCCGGTGGACAACAAGGCACCGGAAGTGGCACGGTCAACATTCCCGAGATTATGACCCCGGCAGAAGCAGCACAGATCCTACGAGTGAGCGAAGCAGATGTACTCGCTGCCATCCAGGAGGGCAGCCTGAAGGCGAAAAAGATCGGCACTACATACCGCATCAGTCGCCAGGCCTTGGAGGATTTCTTGAAATCATAGTCCTTGGCAATAAAACGCAAGCCGTGTATTGAGCCAAAAGCACATCCTTTAGCGTTATGCGAGGTCAAAATGAAAGTAAATTTCTATGCCACGCTGCGCGAGATCGTCGGCGGGAAGACGGTCGAAATTCCTTTAGAGGAGGGAATCACCGTCCAAAGCCTACTGGAAATCCTATTTGAGCGTTATCCACGCTTGCGACAGGAGCTAATGGACCAACAGGGAAATCTCTACCCACACGTTCACGTGTTCGTCAACGGGCGCGACGCGCCGTTTTTGGATGCCGGACTACAAACCCCGATCTCAGCCCAGGACGTGATCAGCATCTTCCCGGCCGTAGGTGGTGGATGAGCGCCGAACACCACCACGAAACCCTGATCACCGGCATCCCTCTGTGGGTAATGGAAGACTATCTCCGCCGCGTCGGAGCAATGCCTTCCGGAGATGAGTGGCTCCACCCAGAAGGCTGGAAAGCGCGGCTCGAACAAGCGGAAGATTACCAAATCGGCTCGCTGCGCGTCGGCCGCATTCGCCTAACCCTCTACGGCTCTGCACAGGCCCTGGAACAGGCTCAACAAGCGCTGGCGCCTTATTTATTGCGCGGCGGTGGGTAAAAGAAAAAGGCTTCCGTGGTTTGCCGGAAGCCTTTTCAACACATTGACTCAATCAGGGAGCAAAATTCGGTGGTGTATAGGGCCAGGCATTAGTAGCATTATCGCAGACTACATCTGGTGTGAAAGAACTCCCGGCCATATAGCCAATCCGCAGCCATGAGCTAGCACACATGTTAATATCAAAATATACCACCTTACCACCTACCCAAAGGCGAAATACCACCTCTTCTGTCCCGAAGTTGTTCGTTTTTATCAGGAAATAATACTTGTCGTTACTGTTGTTGCTGTAATACGGAACATTGGTTGTCCCTGGCTTTGGCTTGATGGCAATAAATTCCATCGGTATGGGATCGCCTCCATCAGCAGATATCCCACCATCGCGGAACCAACGAGCATAAGGTGGTTTGGGATACGGATATAATAATGGGTCCAAAAGCGGATCTTTATTGGCAAGCGAACCTGGATCGGCCTTACCGATGGCCCAACCACTAGTAGCATAGGTGTTTGTATTTGGCAAGGCAATGTATGCATCCATTGACTTCACGCCGTCCGCCCAGTTGAACACAGCACCTATCGTACCGATGCGAGGCACGCCAACAAGGAAGGAAGAGAAAGATACATACGCTCCTGCAACAGGCAGGAAAGAAGGATAATTGTGATTGTTCAAACGTTGGTAAAGTCAACAGACCAAAAAATTCTTTCCACTTTGGATCCACTTCGCTTGGCGTATCAAGTCGCTTGAGGGAATACGAATGCAAAACCTGACAGATAAGGCGCTCTTCTCCCACCGTGGACGAGCAAGAAGCGATTTTACCAATCCATGAATAGTCACTCTGAGACAAACCAGACTTGCTCCGTGGTAGAATTTTTAAAGATTCCCATGTACGCAGGTATTGACCCCGGTGGACGGGAAAAGACGTTCACACTGGCAATTCTGGATGAAAACCTACACCCACAGACTCTCGGTGAGGCCGAAGCCGATGAGATTGTGGCCTTCGTGGCAACGTGGGATGAGGGTGGCATAGCGCTCAATGCGCCGGCCACGGTGGCACGCGGGAAATTGCGGACAAAGGAGCACCGTCAACGGCTGAATCAGCGAGTGGCCGAATATGAGCTGCGTCAGCGCGGCTTTCCCATCGGAAACACACCGGCCGAGGAACGCCTGTGCCCGGCTTGGATGCAGAGCGGATTCGATCTCTACCGCCGCCTGCAGGCAGCCGGCTGGCAAATTTATCCGCAGAACGGGAAACGCTTGCTGATCGAAACCAACCCCCTGGTCGGCTTCTGGTCACTCTTGGGACAGCAGCCCATGCCTCGTCAGAACCTGGAAGGGCGGCTACAGCGTCAGCTGGTGCTTTACGATTGCGGGTTGCAGATACGCGATCCCATGTTGTTCTTCGAGGAGATCACCCGCCACCGCTTACGCAAGGGACGCTTGCCCTGGGAATGGGTTTACACGCCATCCGAGCTGGATGCCTTGCTCGCCGCCTATACAGCCTATTTGGTTAAGCGGCATCCTCAGCAAACCTGGCAGGTTGGAGATGAGGAGGAGGGGTTCATCGTCCTGCCGGGCATGGTACAATCGGCGGCATCCGCAGCGAGACACGCCGAACACTGAGCATTCATCCCATGCATAAAAAGGTGACACATGAGTTCCTATGACCTGCAATCCCAGGCCATTTACACCCTGCGCTTTCTCTCCGCAGATATGGTCGAGCAGGCGCATTCCGGCCATCCCGGCCTGCCGATGGGCGCGGCCGCCATGGCCTTCACGCTCTGGACACGCCATTTGCGTCACAACCCGCGCAATCCAAGCTGGCCAGGGCGCGATCGGTTTATTCTCTCCGGCGGACACGGCTCGGCATTGCTCTATTCGTTGCTCTACCTAAGCGGCTATGATCTGACATTGGACGATCTGCGCGCCTTCCGTCAATGGGGCAGCCGCACACCTGGCCATCCCGAATACGGCCTGACCCCCGGCGTGGAAACCACCACCGGGCCGCTGGGACAGGGTTTTGCCAATGGGGTCGGCATGGCGATCGCTCAGGCGCACCTAGCGGCCTTGTTCAACCGCCCCGGCTACCCGCTTTTCGATCACTACATTTATGCAATCGTCACCGATGGCGATCTGATGGAGGGAGTGAGCGCCGAAGCCGCTTCCTTGGCCGGACACTTGCGCCTGGGAAAGCTGATCTACCTCTACGACGATAACCGCATTTCGATTGACGGCTCGACGGACCTGACCTTTAGCGAGGACCGCGCCCGACGCTTCGATGCCTACGGGTGGCAAGTGCTGCGCGTGGATGATGGAAACGACGTGGAGGCGATCGACGCGACCCTGCGCGCTGCCCAGGCCGATGAACGCCCCTCGCTGATCCTGTGTCGCACGATCATCGGATATGGCGCACCTACGCGCCAGGGAACGGCCAAAGCTCACGGAGAGCCGCTCGGTGAAGAAGAACTCCGTGCCGCCAAGGAAGCCATCGGCTGGCCGCTGGAAAAATTCTACGTCCCTGAAGATGTGCTGACCTTCTTCCGTCAGGCCATGGAACGCGGCGCTCAGCAGGAAGCAAGGTGGCGGGAGATGTTTGAGGCCTATCGCCGTGAGTATCCCGATCTGGCTATGGAGCTGACGCGTCGCCTGGAAGGCCGATTGCCCGAAGCTTGGGAGGTGGAATTGCCGGTTTTCGCCGCAGAAGCCAAAGGTCCTGCAACGCGCGCCGCTTCTGGCAAGGTGCTCGAGGGGTTGGCGCAACGGGTGCCTGAACTCGTGGGCGGATCGGCCGATTTGACGCCGTCGAACAATACACGTCCGAGCTTTTTCACCGATTTCCAGAAAGATACGCCACAGGGAAGGTATCTGCGCTTTGGGGTGCGCGAGCATGGAATGGGTGCTATCTTGAACGGGATGGCCCTTTATGGCGGCGTGATCCCCTATGGCGGGACGTTCCTGGTCTTTTCGGATTACATGCGCCCGGCGATCCGCTTGGCGGCGCTCTCCCATTTGGGTGTGATCTACGTGTTTACGCACGATAGTATCGGGTTGGGAGAAGATGGCCCCACCCATCAGCCGGTCGAACACCTGGCGGCGCTGCGCGCCATCCCTAACCTGGCAGTGATCCGTCCGGCGGATGCGAACGAGGTGACCTACGCTTGGAAGGTTGCGCTGGAACGGCGTCATGCTCCGACGGCGCTCATCCTTAGCCGCCAAAATCTGCCGGTGCTGGATCGAGCGCGCTATGCCTCCGCCGAGGGATTGCAGCGCGGCGCCTATATCCTGGCCGATCTAGGAAAAGGAGAGCCCCAGATCGCGCTGATGGCCAGCGGTTCGGAGGTGGCGCTGATCGTCGAGGCCGGGGAAAAGCTGGCCGAAGCCGGCTATGTCGTGCGCCTGATCTCTTTCCCCTCTTGGGAGCTTTTCGAGGCGCAAGAGGAGAGCTACCGTTCACAGGTGCTCCCACCGAGATTGAAAGCGCGCCTGGCCGTGGAGGCCGGGGTGCGCCAGGGCTGGGAACGTTACCTGGGAGAGAAGGGGAACATGATTTCGCTGGAGCGATTCGGCGCTTCGGCACCCGGCAAGGTGCTCTTTGAGCAATTCGGCTTTACGGTCGAGAATGTGGTGAAGCTGGCGATCGAGACCTTGCAGCGCACCGCGCCTTGAGCCTCGTCCTTTTAGACCTCATAGGCGCGCGCCAGCGCAATCGCACCCAAGACGCCGGAAAGCGCACCCAGCGCCGGAGGCACAATATAGCGATCGATGGCTTGAAGCTCGCGCAGCGGCAAATAGCCGTTCAGCGAAGCCTGGACCTTGCGCCAGATGCGCGGAAAAAGGTGGCGTTGATTCATCACACCGCCGCCTAGAATGATTTTTTGGGGGGAGACAACGCAGATCAGCGTGTGCAGGGCCTGAGCGATATACTCCGCTTCCAGTTCCCAGATCGGATGTTCGGGGGAAATCTGTTCGGCAGGTTGCCCCAGCCGTCGCTCTAAAGCCGGCCCACTAGCCAATCCTTCAAAGCAATCGCCGTGAAAGGGGCAAACTCCGTCGAACGCATCCCTGGCGCGGTTATGAGAAAGGCGCAGATGTCCCATTTCGGGATGTAACGATCCATGATGTGGTTTACCCTCTACGATCAGACCGCCACCGATGCCGGTACCGATGGTTAGGTAGAGAGAAGTGCGTGCTCCTTGAGCAGCTCCCCAAAGGCTTTCGGCGAGCGCCGCACCGTTGACATCAGTATCCAAGGTGACCCTCAGGCCGGTTTGCTCCTCCAGCCAAGAAGCAATCGGCACTCCTGACCATCCCTCCTTGGGCGTGGCGAGGATGGAGCCGAAGGTCGGGGAAGCCGGATTGAGGTCCAGGGGACCGAAGGCGGCGATGCCCAGGCCGCGCAACGGCACCCCCTGACGTATAAATTCGGTGAAGAAGGCGGCCACGTGGGTCAGGGTCTCATCCGGCGTAGTAGTGGGAAAACGCGCCTGGGCGAGAATGTTCTGCGGATCGCGGCCGATGGCGCAGATGAATTTCGTCCCACCGGCTTCAACGCCACCGTAGTAGCCGTCCATTGTTCCCTCTCAACGCAAGAGCATCAGCTCATACAAGGCTTTGCCACGCACTTCTTCCTGCAGCTGAGAAAGGTTCAGCCTTAACTGCAGATCGGCGTGAAAGCGGAAGTAGTAGGGATTCCGGAACAAGCGCAATAGGCGCTGCTGCCAGGGAGGGAAATATAACAGTAGGCTTACAGCCTCGATAACCTGCGGATTGCGCAGCACCAAATGCACCTTTTCTTCCTCTTTTTCCCAGCGAAAATCAACCTTGAGCGGATATTCACGTCCCGCAGTGTGACGCACAAAGTCGCCGGTTTCCAAACGCAGCGGGAAGCCATCACCGATCAGGATTTGCTCGCCTTTCGCCAGCATAAACACCGGCAATTTTGCCCGGCCGTAGGTAGGCGTAGCCACCTGTTCGACGAAAATGAGGGTATAGTCCCCCAGATGCGCTCGACCCCAATACCAGTGATCCCAAACTTCGTTCAGGCTGACATTCCCCCAATTGTGATCGTGATACCCCGTACCGCGCACAGTGTGCGTTTGGCCGGCATAGCGCAACGTCCCGCTGACCGTGCCATAGGGAATGGCCGGCAGCCAGGCAAAGTAGTGATCGAGATCGCCGAAGTACACCTTGCCAGCGCCTGGTCGCCAGGGTGGAACCAAGCCTTCAAAGACGAGATCGGCAGCCAGTTCTCCCAGATCAACATGGACTTCGTAGCGATGCAGATCGCCTTTGAGCGAATGAGAAGCGATGCGCACCTGCGGCTGTTCTCGGTCGGCCTCGAATTCTGCCGGGGCAAAGACGGGGAACAGAGCATGCTTCACCCCTTGCGGATCGGTGATCGTCAACGAGACATTCGGTTTGAGCGGCCCTTTGCGTTCCAGAAGCGGACGGGTGGAAAAGACGATCACCGCCGTAGAGCCATCCTCAAAATGGGCATCGAAGTACCACCACTCGAAAGTGCCGCGGCGGAGATCGGTGCGCAGGGCATCTTCCCAAAGCGCCACTTGCGGCCCAAGGCCATCTCGTTGCAAAAATTCTTCGGAAACAGCAGGAATGAGCGATTTTGGCATGGGTCACCTCATCAATGTGAAAATTTACACAAAGATTCCCTCACGATCTACCATCCACGTTCCACGGTCCACTCTACGGTCCATGGTCCAAGTTCCACCGTCCACCGTCCATCCTCCGCTCCACCACCTAGCCAGCCTCTTGTAGCAAAATATACGCCCACCAGTTGTGGAAAATACCGTTCTTGCGCCCGGCGACGTGGGGAATATGCTTGAACCACCACAAGTGATGGAGCAAGAGATCGCCGTTGCCCCAATCGGCCGCGCTGACCAGGCGCTTCAGGCCCTGGAAATTGGGGAAATTCAGCCACCAGTCATCGCATTCGCTCCAGACGGGACGCGGATTGCCCCAATCGTAATCATGTTCGCTGTTCGGAGCAAAATGGATCGTGCCCACGGCGGCCTGTCCTGGTGCGATCTTCTCGTAACGCGTAAAACGCTTCCAGAGGTTCGCTTCGCCCTGCAGCGGCTCAAACGTGTGTTCTAGGATGGATTCCGCTCGATGACCAAAAGCCTCAAACATCTCCCCCACGCCGCGTTCAAAAGAAAAGCCCATGATCACAAAGCGCCGCGGGCAAGTCTCCGTCCCGCGCAAAGGCGGCGCGTTGCACCAATAGGCTCCCGCGCCGGCCATGATGGATTCATAGAAACCGGCATGGGGAAACGCAAAGACCCAAACTTCATCTATTTCGCCGCGCGCCACGCGGTTCAAAAGGTCAAAACGCTGCACCAGCGCTTGATAATCCACCTCTTGCGGCTGATGGGGTGGCACAACCCCGCGCAAAACATCTAAATACGTTTGCGGAGTGTAACGGAAACCATCCACCTTCGGCGGAAACTCGTTCAGCTCGATGCGCTCGACGATCTCGAAGCGCGCCGCTCCATAGCTGACCTCTAGCATATGCTGGCGGAATTGGGCAATCAGGTCATCAGGACGATACCAGTTTTGCGAGCGCGAAAGCGGCCGACCATCCGGCATTTGTGGGTCAAAAATGAGGAGCAATACCTTTTGCGGACGCAACGCGACGATGTAATTGGGATCATCAGGTGGGGACGGAGGAGGGGAAGGACGAAGGCGAAAAAGAGCAGCGATTAGATCGAGGAAGGATTTGAGCATGGGGACCTCACTTTGGTCGGGTAGTCGGTTGGTCAGTTGGTCGGGTAAGCGGGTGGTCGGTTAGTCTAGTGGTCGGGTGGTCGGTGAGCGTAGGATCCGGTAGTAGTATGGAGGTCTTCTACAAGCGGAGCGAGAGCGTGGCCAAACACGGTCGTAAAAAGGGTAACAAGTCGTGGTCATCGGATTATAATTCAAACATGACTCATATCCTAGTAACAAACGATGATGGAATTCAGGCACCAGGTTTGCTGGCATTGGCAAATGCAATGCGCTCTTTGGGAAAGGTGACCGTGTTGGCACCGGAGCGAAACTGGTCGGCCTCCGGGCATGTGAAGACGCTGGATCGTCCCTTGCGGGTGCGTGAAGCGGTGCTTGCCGATGGTTCGCCGGCCCTCCAAAGTGATGGCGCTCCTTCCGATTGCGTCGCACTGGCCCTGCTGGGATTGATCGAAAAGGTCGACCTAGTGGTCTCCGGGATCAATCCCCATCCCAATCTCGGTCATGATGTCACCTATTCCGGGACGGTGACAGCGGCCATGGAAGCAGTGATCAACGGCGTGCCGGGGATCGCCTTTTCGCTGGCTGGCCCGGAAAACGGCTACGAGCGTCCGGATTATTCCGTTGCCGCCGAGATCGCACGCCGGGTGGTGCAACAGGTGCTGGCACATGGACAGCAAAACGATCTGCTCCTCAACGTGAACATCCCTTACCTGCCCCTTTCGCAGATCAAAGGCTTCAAAGTGACCCGCCAGGGATTGCGCATTTACCGCGATGCGCTGGAAAAGCGCCTGGACCCGCGCGGTCTGCCGTATTACTGGATCGGGGGAGATGCGCCCAGCGGAGTGGCGGAAGAAGATACCGATTTCGGCGCGCTCTATAGCGGCTACGTTTCGATCACTCCCCTCCATTTGGACCTGACCGCCTACGATCGGCTTGCTGTGCTACAAACCTGGTCCTGGGAGGCTCCTCTTTCGAATGAATGAACTATGAGCGAAGAAACTCAACTCTCTTTTCCCAAACATAAAATTGCCCTGCTGATCGACGGTGATAATGCCCAGCCGCGCCTGTTACCCCAAATCCTAATGGAAGCCGCCCGCTATGGACAGGTGACCATTCGCCGCATATACGGGGATTGGACTACAGCGAACATGAATTCCTGGAAGGAAATGCTGAACTATTACGCCTTCCAGCCCATTCAGCAATTCCGCTATACCGTGGGCAAAAACGCTACCGATAGCGCCATGATCATTGACGCGATGGATATCCTCCATGCCGGCGTGGTAGATGGTTTCTGCCTGGTCTCCAGCGATAGCGATTACACGCGCCTGGCCACGCGCATTCGCGAGAGCGGCATCTTCGTCATGGGGATCGGTGAGAAGAAAACACCGAAGGCGTTTGTCAACGCTTGTGATGTCTTCGTCTATACCGAAAACCTGGAAAGCGAAGAACGCCCACCCCGCGCCGAGCGCAAACGCAAGAAGGAGAAACCCGAACCCATTGCCGAAAGCGCCGCCGAAAGCTCCGAGAACGGCGAACACGCCGAAGGTCCAGAGCCGGACCCGCTGCCGCTGCTGCGCCGTGCCTATGAGATGGCGGTGCGCGAGGACGGTTGGGCACGTCTAGATGCGATGGGCAGCGCCTTGTATCAGATTGATCCGAGCTTCGATCCGCGCACCTATGGTCACCGTCAGCTTTCGCGCCTGGTGGGCAGTCTGAAAGAGGTCTTTGAAATGCGCAGCCGAGAGATCGATGGCTCGACCTTGTTCTACGTGCGCCTGCGCGAGGGGTTGTCCTGAGTTGTGCTATAATTGTACAACTGTTCTATTTATGCCGATCAACTACCAGCAGGTCTATTCTCAGATCCGAGCGATCGGTGCCGAGGCGCAAATGCATGGGCAGGCGCTAAAAGCCCAACGGGAACGCGCCCGACAACTGCTCGAAGCCTTTGCCGAACAGACGGCATGGCTGCGGGAGCGGCTGGAAGAAGCGCGGCGGGTGTATCCCGATCTGCGGTGCGCCATTCCGCTCGAAGAGCCGTTGAATGCCCGCCACCCCCTACCGAATCTGGAAGTCAATTACACCCTGCTGGCCGCGGATGGTTCTCAAATCGCTCCGGATCGCCATGCCATGGTGCTCTTCGGCCTGGTGAATATCGGCATCATTTGCATGCGCCGCGGCTCAGGCAAGACGCCCGAAACCTTCACCGAAAGTCACCTGCTCTTCGATAAAGATCTCTATACCGAGGATGGTCACTTGCTGAACGAGAGCCTGCTGGCCATGCAACGCGATCTGCGTGAACGCGCCTTGCTGGCCGAAATGGCGCGCCAGGCCGAAAAACCGGCCATCGCTCTGACCGATGGGCCGCTGGAACTTTGGGGATTGAAAGAGGCAGAAAGCACCGATAGTTACCGCCGAGCACTGGAACAATACCTGCACATTTTGAAAGAACTGCGCGGCGAGAACGTCATCCCGGCCGGTTACGTGGATAAACCGATGGCGAACCTGGTGGTGCGCCTGCTGGAGATCGCCGATCTGCCTCAAGATGCCCTGAAAGACCTGAAGGAACACTACCCCCTGCGCGGCGTGAGCGATCGCTGGCTTTTCGGCGAACGCGGCCGGCCCTTGCTACGCGCCGGGGAACGCTCGGCGGTTTTCGGATTGCAATCGCGCTCGCGGCAGTTTTATCGCGAGGAGATCGCCTTGCACTTTTTCTATCTAAACGTCGGGGATGATCAACACCCCTGGCCGGTGCGTGTGGAGGTGCCGGCTTGGGTGGCGCGGGATCGAGCCATGCTCGATCGCCTGCACGTGGCGCTGGTGGAACAATGCCGCATGATGGGAGCTCGCCCCTTCCCTTACCTACTCCACCGTGCCCACGAAATCGCCCTGGTGAGCCGGGATGAAAAGAGCCAAATCGAAACAATGCTGGCCATCGAACTGCGTGGTCAGGGGCAGGAAGTAGACGAATCTTCGGCTAAGCAAACCGCAAAAGAAGGCATCAGGAGGTAACGGTGACAACTCCCCTGGAAGTAGGTCGTTTGTTGCGCGCCAATACGAACGGTTTCGTTGCCGGCTGTCGCGTTTCGAAACTGGGAGCGCCGGCCTTTGGTGCGCTGGTGCGCGTGCCCTTGCCGAGCGGTGAGGAGATTTACGGCCTGATCTACAACATCCAGATCGCCGATGACGGGCTGGTGCGCCAGTTGGTGACCTCGGAAAACGTGAGCGAAGAAGTGATGCGCGACAATCGCGAGCGACGCATCGTGCCGGTGGAGATGTCGGTCCTTTCTATTGGCTATGCCCAAAACGGTCGACTATATTACCTGCTTCCGCCGCGTCCTCCTCTCAGCCTGGATGTGATCTACCTCTGCGATGCTGCCGAAGTGCGCCGTTTCACCAGCGGGAACTTTGGCTACTTTCGCCACATCCTACGTGCCGCCAATAATTTACCGATGGCCGAACTGCTGGCCGCACACCTGCTTCAGGCCGCCCCTACCCATGCGGATCAACAAGACTGGCTGAAGAAAGCCATTCAGGAGATCATCGTCCTGCTGCGCGATGACTATTCCAACCTGATGGCCGTGCTCAATGCCCTACGCGAAGTCATCTTCTGAGAGGCACCTATGGAAGAGAAAACGATCGGGTATCTTGTCGGTGGAAGCCTGAAGGACGCGTTTCGCGTCCGTTTAACGATCCCCCCCTCGGAGGTCCAAGAAGGCGCGTTCGTGGTGCTCGAAACGGAGGAGCGGCTCTTCTACGGTCTGGTAACCGATTTGCAGCTCGATGCCACCGATCCCCGTTTCGCCGATGAACAGAGCGAAAGCCGCCTGCCGCCGCTGCTTGCCCAGGCGCTCCACGGGCAGACCCTTTATGTAAATCTGGAAGTACTGCCGGCATTGATGCTGGAGCGCGGCCCAGACCCAGCATCGCCCGCTTATAAGGCGTGGCGTGAAGCACATCCAATTCCTCCCACTCCGATCCCGGTCAAAACCGTGCCGCCGCACCACACCCCGGTCCGCTTGGCAGGCGCCGGGGATATTGCCGAGATCTTCGGCAAAGCGGGTGGTAAGAACTTCGTCATCGGCTATACGCGCGAGCAGGGGCATCCGGTGGTCATCGATCTGGAAAAATTCGTCCAGCGTTCGGCCGGCGTCTTCGGCGCCACCGGCACTGGCAAATCCTTCCTGACGCGCATTCTGCTGGCCGGCCTGATCCAGCACAATAAGACCTCGTTGCTGGTGCTGGATATGCACAGCGAATACGGCTTCGACGACATCGCTTCGGACACCCGCCAGGCCGTCATCGGGCTCAAAACCAAATTCTCGGCGCGGGTGCGCGTCGTCGGGCTCGGCAAAGGGACCTTGATCCGCAACCGGAACCCAGACTTCCACCTCGAGTTGGCTTTTTCCGAGATCACCACGCAAGATATCGAGTTGCTCTCGCGTGAGCTCGCCCTGCGGGAGACGGCACCGACCGTGCTCCAGGCACTGGAAAAGAGCTTTGGGAAAGATTGGCTGCTGGCATTCAAGAAGATGAATCGCCTGGAAATCGAAGAACTGGATGAGCGCGGCAAGGTGCGCAAGATGCCCCATCCGGAAAGCGTCGCTGCCTGGGCAACGGAGCACGGCGTCAACGTAGCGGCCGCCGAATCGCTCCACGATAAACTGCGCCGCGTCTTCGATAGGCCCTACATCACCGAAAACCCGGCTGGCAATAGCCTGGATCATGTGATCGAGGCCCTGGCGGACGGTCGGCATGTGATCCTTTCCTTCGGCAAATACAGCCAAGACCTGGACTACCTGCTGGTGAGCAACGTGCTCTCGCGGCGCATTCGTGAGAAATGGGAACAGCTCACGGATGCCTATCGTTCGAACCCAAGCAAAGAGCCGGAACCGCGCCCGCTGGTGATCGTGCTGGAAGAGGCGCACAAGCTGCTGAATCGTGAGCTGGCTTCGCAAACCAGCTTTGCCCAAATCGCTCGCGAAATGCGCAAATACTACGTCACCCTGCTGATCATCGATCAGCGCCCTTCGCAAATCTATGACGAGGTCATGTCCCAGCTAGGGACGCGCATTTGCGGTTGGCTGGGGGATGAGCAAGATATTCAAGCTGTGCTGGCCGGGCTCGCCGGCCGGGAGGCGCTGCGCGGCATGCTCTCGCGCCTGCAACCGAAAGAGGAAGTGCTTCTGCTCGGCTGGGGCATCCCCATGCCCTTGCCCGTGCGTTCAAGACGCTACGATGAGCAATTCTGGCAGGAGCTGAAGGGAGAAGAAAAGCGACGATCTCCAGAGGAGATCGCCGCCGAGCTAAGCGGGTAGGCAAACGCTAGCGTTTGCCCTACAGCACGCGCTTCACATGTTGGAACAATCCCGTTTCGCGATTGACCTTCTCCACCGTCTCCGGAGCGCTCAAGGCGACGATTTCGCCCTGGCGGGCAACCTGCTCTAGCACTTGGGCAAATTCGCGGAAATGCGCTTGGGTGGTGGAGAAGATTTCATCGCGCACGCGCTGACGCTCCTCATCGGTAATGCCGCTCAGGTAACGCGTTAGAGCGACCCAACCTTTGGCATCGGGCAACAGGTAGGCATCCATATCACCGATCGTGCCGATGATCGCCCGCACGCGCTCCTCTTCCGATAGCTCCAGCCGGCGCAGGAAATCCGCGGTTGCATCGTAGTTCCGCAGGGTCTCCAGCAAGTTCGGATCGCGATAGGAAAAATAGGCCCAAAAGCCGGTATTGGGATCAAAGGCGGAAAATCCGCCATACGCACCGCCCTGAACGCGGATCTTCTCCCATAGGTAAGTCGTGCCCAAGTAGTTGTTGATCACGTGGATCGAGCCATGATAGCGGTAGCCAAGGCGGTAGAGATTGGCCGCCTTGCCCACGTAATTGACCTGCGTCGGGGCCAGCAGCGCCTCGTTCCCGTCCGCATGCGTGGGCGTGTAGGTGACGGGCACGGAGCTACGGTCGGGAATTTGCTCGACGAAGGCCGCCAGCTGCGGCTGCAGACCTTCGATCCGTTCTCCATTGACGGTGAGATTGAGGATCATGCCGGAACGTCGCACCAAGAGCCGCCGTAGCGTTTCCAACCGTTGCAGCACAGAAGGCCAATCCTTTTCGATCTCTTCGCTCAGTTGACGGAGGAAGAACAGGTGCTCAATGCCGCCGGCCTGCTCATCCACCCAATCCGCCAGCGAATGGCGCGCCTGGAGCCTGCCGGCCACCACCGCCGAACCGCGCGGGATCAAGCCGGCCTCCATGCCGGCCTTTTGCTCCATCACGATTTGCGCAAAGCGTTCGCGGTAATCAAGGCGCCCAGTAAGCAAGATTTCGGTCAGCAAATCAAGCAAATCGGCCACCTGGGAATGGAGCGCTTTGGCGCGCAGGAAGAACCACAGGGTCGGCTCGCCACGATAGCGCACCATATCGGTGAAGAGGGCCGCACGAATGCCGCCGGTTTTTTGGCCAATGCGCTGGATGAGTTGTACATAGTCCCGCTTTTCGGTGCCCATTTCCAAAAGCAGGCGACCGAACAGGCCAAGATAGGGGAGCAATTCCTGCGGAATCGTGTTCAGAGCAAAACCGACATCGAGGTAGATAATATCGCTGGTGGGTAAGGGATGGGCGAAGAGAGGAATGCCCTGCAGATCAAGCCGTTCGGTAGGAATGCGCTTGATCTGGCGATCGAGATCGCTCAGCTTCAAAGTGGGAATGGTCGCCAGGGCTTCGGGGCTATCGGGGGTCTCTTGATAGCGCTTGAGTTCGGCGACCGTTTCGAGGATCTGTTGGATCTGTTGCGGCGTAAGGGAGGCTTTGATCTTTTCCAGGCGCTCGGCTTCGGCTTGTTCCCGTCGGCGTCCTTCTTCGGGATCGGGTAGGAGGTGCACCGTGGAACGATGGGAGTTTTCCAGGAAATAGGTGCGCAGCAGGTTTTCGAAGTATTTTTCGCCTTGCGCCAGACGCTCCTTGATGGTATTCAGCGGCTTTTCAAAGGCCAGGGCTTCAAACGGGTCTTTGTCATAGAGCCAGTGGGAGAGCGCGCCTAGCATCAGCGCCAAGCCGCGCGGGAAACGGCCGGTATTCTGCTCGCGAAGCATGAATTCGATCGTGTTCATCGAGGCGGCTACGGTTTCGGGGTCAATGCCTTCTTCGGCCAGCCGCTGCATTGTCTCCAGGATCAACGCTTCGACCCGATCCAAATGCTGCGGCAAAACACCTTTCATGCCGATCGAATAGAACATTTGTCGCAACCCGTCTTCCAGGCCAACACCAATCACATCTTCGCCCAGGCCGGAATCCATTAGCGCTTTGCGCAACGGCGAGGCCGGGGTGCCGGCTAGGATATGAGATAGGATGGAAAAGCCTAGAGTCTCAGGGTGGCCGGCTTCGGGGAGCAGCCAGTTGACAGTGATATAGGCTTTGGCATCCGGGTTCCCACCAGAATCATAGCGATAAACGAAGCGCCGCGGCGCCTCCCAACGCGGCTGCAGCGGAATTTCGGACGGGGCCTGACGCGCCTCAAACGCGTTCAGCCAGGCATCGAGATAGGCCAGGCGCTTCTCTTCCGGGTCATCACCATAGAACCAGATATAGGCATTGGAGGGGTGATAATACGTTTCGTGAAATGCTTTGAATTCTTCGTACGTGAGCGTGGGGATCACTTCGGGATCGCCACCCGAATCCAGACCATAGGGGGTATCCGGGAAGAGCGAACGTTGGCTATACTCATATTCGATGAGCAGATCGGGCGAGGAATAATTCCCCTTCATTTCGTTGTATACGACCCCTTTATAGCGCAGAGGGGCCTGCGGGGACTCGAGCTCGTAGTGCCAGCCTTCCTGCTGCAGCGTCCGCTTGGGGATCAACGGATAGAAGACGGCATCTAGGTAGACATCGATTAGATTGTACAAATCCTGTTCATTCGTGCTGGCCACCGGGTAGCAAGTCTTATCCGGATAGGTCATGGCATTCAGAAAGGTGTTCAACGAGCTTTTGGCCAACTCGATAAACGGCTCTTTGACCGGATACTTGCGCGAACCGCAAAGCACCGAATGTTCCATGATATGGGCAATGCCGTTAGAGGAAGCGGGAGGGGTGCGGAAGGTGATACCGAAGGCCTTGTTTTCATCCGGCGCCAATACCGAAAGCAGACGGGCGCCGGTTTTGTCGTGGCGGTACTCACGCACGGTGGCGTTGATCTCCGGAATGTGGGCTTCACGCTGGAGGATGAAGGTCATAGGGCACTCCTTAGTGGGTTATGCAAAGCGGAAAAGGAACTCAGCTGACGCGTGCCACAGCCGTGGCCGCTAACACAAGCACAGAAAGCCAAGCATTCAAGCGCAACAGACGTTTCTGATGGCGTTCCAGTGCTTGCCATTGGCTTTCTGAAAGGCGCTCCGGCCGTAGCAAGGCACGCCGCACGGCCGGAAAGATCTCCCAAGTTTGCACGGCGCTGATAACGATGATCGACACTACCAGCAAATGCTTGATCAAAAGTGCCAGCGACCAGCGTGTGCCAGTAGCCAGTAGGCCGTTGTAATTGGGATGAACGCTCATCTGAAAGAGGCCAGTGACGATCAACACTCCCAAACAAAACCAGATCAGCGGCTCCAAGCGGCGCTGGAGCGCATCCAAGAAGCGCACCTGCTCTTGAGAGGAAAGAATCTTAGGCAATAGCGGCAGGATCAGCCAGCTCAAGGCATTCAGGCTCCCTACCATGACTACCGTTGCCAGCATATGCAACCAGTAAAAGAAAGCCAAAAGTTCATCAGGCATGGCGCGCTGGGGTTAGGGCGTAGGCACAGGAGTATCGGTGGGCAGGATGAAAGGTGTTGGCGTAGGTGGATAGCAAGTAGTATAGGCCTCTTCGGCATTCTTTTTGGATTGTTTTTCCAGCTGACCGTACTGCATCGCCGCCTGATAGGCCGACCAAGCGCCACAGTAATCGCCCCGGCCGAAGAGCACATCCCCATAACGCATAGCAGCAACATAGAAACGCTGGGTGGCGGTCATCGTGCCATCAGTCAAACCGGGGAAGCCGCTGGCCAACTGCCCAAAAAGGGTATAGGCCTGCCCCCAATCGATTTCCCAGAAAGAAGCGGCGGTGATATAGAGGCGGGCACCTTCGCGCAGCGCATTCGCATCGCGATCCAGCGGGCCAAAGCGCTCAGCCAGGGTAAGATAGTAAATGCCGGTTTCCAAGTTTCCTTGCTGAATATATTGTTTCCCTTGGCTGATGAGCGCCAGGTAATACATGCCGTCCACTTCGGGGGTATGGAAATTCGGGTCCCGCTTGCGCAGTGCATCTAGCGTAGTCAGAGCATTTGGCCAATCCTGCGCGGCAATATAGGCCTGGGCACGCTGAAAGAGCTCGTTGATTTCACTCAAATCTGCAGTCGGTGTGACCGTGGGCGAAGGGGTAACAGTGGGAATGCTCATTTGCACCAACACCTCGGCCAGCTTCTGCTGTGCCATGGGGAAATTCGGGTCTATGCTCAGAATGTATTCGAGGCGCTGTCTGGCCACTTCGTAACGCTGAAACTGGATATCAACCAGTGCCAGCTGAAATTGTTCCAGCAATCCCTGCGTGACCTGGTTTTGTCGGGCAACCATGCGCGCTCCCAGGCCGCTCCGGTAACCGGCCCAAGCGCCCAGGAGCAAAGCGAAGATGACGCCGAACAGGATCAGAAGGGCTTTCAAACCGCGGCGCGGCTTGCGCTTCCCATTTTTCGCTTGGGTTTCTTCCAGAGAGGAGGATTTTGACCCTTCCACAGAAGAAGGTTGGGTTTGCTCTAAATCGAGATCGGACATAGTTTCTCCAAATAGATCAGACTTCCATAAGGTTAAGAATTGCCGTTTCAATCTACGAAACGGTACTTGAGCAAGGTCCAAACCGCCTCAAACGCATCGCGCAATTTGATCTTTTTGCCTTGTGTGTAATCGCGCGGGTTGAACGAGATCGGCACCTCGAAGATTCGATAGTTCCGCTTGAGCACCTTCGCAGTGAACTCCGGCTCAAAATCGAAGCGGTTGGCACGCAGCGGCATGTTTTCGATCACTTCTCGGCGAAAGACCTTGTAGCCGGTTTCCATATCGCTCAGGATGGTATTATAGAGCACATTGGTCATCATCGTAAGCAGCTTATTGGCCACCATGTGCCAGAACATCACCACCCGACGCGGCCCACCCAGAAAGCGCGAGCCATAAACTACATCGGCAACACCTTCTTGAATGGGGCGTAGGAGGATGGGGTAATCGCGCGGATCGTATTCCAGATCGGCATCCTGGATCAAGAGCACATCGCCGCGCGCCGCCTGAAGTCCGGTGCGGATCGCCGCACCTTTGCCGCGGTTCTTTTCGTGGAACAAGACGCGTACTTGACCGTGTCCGTCCAAGCGCTGTAGCACTTCGCGTGTGTCGTCGGTAGAGCCATCGTCGACGATAACGATCTCAAAAGCCAGATTGGTCGCCTGCACCCGGCGAACGATCTCTTCGATGCTGGCCACTTCGTTATAAACGGGAATGATCACGGAAAGTTTCATAGCGCCTGGATTATACTATGAGGGGAGTTATCCTGGAGAACGGCGATGATCAAAAACAACGTCATCCGTCTACTGGAAGCACGCGGCATCCCTTATACGGCCTTTGAACTCCCTGCGGAAAAGCTGGGCGCCAAAGAAACAGCCGAACGCTTAGGAGTGCCGATCGGCCGCGTCTTCAAAACCATTGTTGTGCGGCGAGAGTCACCTCGCAAGCCTTTGTTGGTCGTAGTCCCCGGCGATCGAGAAGTGGATTTGAAAGCAGTGGCCGCTTTCCTCGAGGAGAAAAAAGTGTACCTGCCTACCGAACGCGAAGCCGAGGCGCTGACCGGCTTACAAGCGGGTGGCATTTCCCCGTTGGCATTGCTCCAAAAGGGATTCCAAGTGATCGTCGATCGACATGCCTTGGAATGGGAAACGATCCACATTTCCGGCGGTCAGCGAGGATTGAACATTCGTCTCAAGCCGCAAGATTTGATTGCGCTGTGTAAGGCGAAAGTGGCGGATGTTAGCAAAGTGATCGGATAGTCGCGCGGTTGGATGGTTGATTGGTCAGAGGGTCGAGGTAGTCGAATAGTCAAAGATAGTCGAGGAACGAGGTAGGCAGGGGAGCAAGGTGGTCGAAGGGACAAGGTAATTGGAGGGTTGAGGGGGCATTGGGAAGCGAGTTGGTGTGTAGCTTGAGCCGATAGAGCGAGACAACAGGCTTAAAGTTCACACTTTTACAGTATAATTATTACCAATGAGCATCTTCGATTTCCAGAGCATTCTGGTGCAGGATATAAGTCCCGCCTACCTGAGCGTCCTCTTGCAACTCTATCGAGAGGATACATTCAGTGGCTTATTCCACTTGAAGCAATCAAAGGGGGAAGCCCTTCTCTTTCTCGCGCATGGTGAATTAAAACTGAGCTACATGCTGGAAGAAGGACGCTGGAAAGCGCTGCGCACAATCGAACAAGAATCGCTGTTACAGCGCATCGGCGGTGACTTAAGAGTCTTTCGCTTCCATCCGGCTATGCTGCGTTTGCTAAGGTTATATGTGGAGAACGGTCATACCAGCTGTGCCAATGTGGAAAACTGCGCGCCGAATGAGCTGCTATCCTGGTTGGAAGGCGCCTTCCGAGAGCACGGCCGTGGAATTGCCTGCATTAAGGCACAAAAGCAAGCCGGTCTGATCCTTACTTACCCGGACGGAAGCGATCCACAGGATGTTGTCACCTGGAACGAGAGCGGCAGCCAACATGGACCTTTGGCCTTAAACCTGCTCGAAAATCAGCAAGGACCTTTCGACCTGGCTTATTTCCCATTAGCCTTAGAAAGCGAGGCGTGGAAAGAATATCTGCTCTATGTGACAATGCAGAAATTTCTGCAGTTGCTCTTCCAGCGCTTTCATTTTTTAGCCGGGCAGGCAATGACCAAGCATGTAAGCGATCAGATGAACCACTTATGTTCACATCATGGTTGGCATTTCACCTTCGAGAAAGGCCTCATCTTCCATGCGCACTTCTTTTCTTCAATGCAAGAAGCCCAACAGGTTTACCCAAAGATACTCCAAGCAGTAGAAAATTTCATGGGGCTTGTGATCGGTAGATCCTTCGTCCGACAGACACTTCAAGAAATGCAAAAGCGACTGCCAACGGAAGAGAGACAAGCCATCGCTTCCGTGCTGGAACCACAAGCCACACACCACCCTTCGACGGAGATCGCCTGATGTCGTCATCCAATCAACAGCATGCTTTTTCATACTTTCTAACATCCCTGATCGTAGCCGGGATGATCTTTGTCGCCTATGGGGTAATTTATTTTGTGCCATCCTCTTCAACGCTTTGGAAAGACTATGCCACCAATCTGTTGATCGTGCTTGCCGCCGTTTGGAGCGCGATCGCGGCGACCCTGTTATGGAGAGCATATCAGACTGATCCATCCTTGCGCCGTGTATGGTTCAATTTCTCTCTGGCTCTATGGCTTTGGAGCCTGGCAGAAATCTTCTGGACTTACGATGTTCTATCATCACAAGAAATCAAGATAGGAATTGCAGATATTTTTTGGATTCTGGCCTATTTTCTCTTTGGAATCGCTCTCTATGCGCAATACAAGTTGATCCTAACCCCTCCCAAATGGCAGGGGCGAGCAGTCTTCGCTATTCTTACGTCTCTGACCATTGGGCTGACCCTCCTCTTTGCATGGTTCCTCTCCCGCCAACAGAAGGAAGCTTTAACCCTGCCTGCACTAATCAATGCTTTTTACCCCATTGGCGACCTGGCTATTGGAGTGGGGGCCTTGTATATTGGCTATCTGTTTCGTGGAGGGATATTCAACCGCCCTTGGCTAGCAATGTTCCTGTTCGCCATTTCGGACGGGTTATACGCATGGTTCTTCAATATTGGCCAATACCCAGCCATAATCGAACAAAGCAATATTGCACAATATGTCACGGATAGTTTGTATCTGATTGCGTATCTTGCAGTAGGCCTTGGGTGTTTCATGCAGTGGCTAACCCTACGATATGGTTTCTTCCTCCATGCAACGAAAAGCTAAAATCATTGCCACTATCGGCCCCTCCAGTCAGGAAATTTCCATAATAGAACGCCTGGCCCTTGCGGGAATGAACATTGCCAGGCTGAACTTTTCCCATGGTAGCCATAAGACCCATGCGCAGGTCATTCAAAATATTCAGGCCGTGCGCGAACGGCTGGGAGTGGCGATTGGCATTTTGCAGGATCTACAAGGTCCAAAAATCCGCCTGGGCAAGTTAGAAAATCCTCTCGATGTACAGGAAGGAGAAACGATCTGGCTCTACGCCCAAGGAAGCAATGAGCATTTCACGCTCAACGGTAAGAAGCTGCCGGTGGATTTTCCTGAGCTCTTTGCCAGCGTACAAACAGGGGATCAACTGCTCTTGGATGATGGCCGGGTCGCTTTGCGCGCCGAATCGGTGACTCCGCACGCGCTTCAGGCACGCGTCGAAGTTGGCGGTATCCTTTCTTCTCATAAAGGAATTAACCTACCCGGGGTGCGCCTGCGCATTTCCGGCTTCACCGAAAAAGATAAGGTCGATCTGCTTTTTGGGCTAGAACACGGCGTGGATGCGGTGGCCATTTCGTTCGTCCGTTCGGCGGAGGATGTGCGCATAGTGCGCCAGACGATGGAAGCGCATTTGCCACCCGGTCGCACCATGCCGCTACTGATCGCCAAGCTGGAACGGCCAGAAGCCCTGGAAAACCTGGAAGCGATCTTGGATGAGGTAGATGGCGTGATGATCGCCCGCGGCGATCTAGGAGTAGAGATCCCGCCCGAACAGGTGCCGCCCTTACAAAAGCACATTATTCGGGCTGCCAACCGCCGCGCAAAGCTGGTGATCACCGCCACCCAGATGCTCGAATCCATGATCTCGAACCCGCGCCCGACGCGTGCCGAAGCCTCGGATGTTGCTAATGCTATCTTCGATGGCACCGACGCAGTGATGCTTTCTGCCGAAACGGCCTCCGGTGAATATCCGGTGCAGGCGGTTGAGATGATGGCGCGCATCGTGCAGGAAGCCGAAGCGCACTTCGTCGAATGGGGGCTAGAGCAGGCCCAAACCTTGCTGGAAGAAAGCGATGCGGCCTCCATGGCACGTGCTGTCAAGGCGCTGGCGGAAGATCGCGATGTTGCAGCGGTGGCCGTTTTTACCATGCAAGGGCACACCGCCTGGTTGATGTCCAAAGTCCGCCCGCGCGTGCCGATCCTTGCTTTCACACCGGAAACATCCACATACTATAAGCTGGCATTTCTCTGGGGCGTTTACCCACAAAAGGTCCCATTCGCCCATACTCTGGAGGAAATGTTAGCACATGTCAATGCTGCGTTGCTCAAACAGGCTAACATCCGAGCGGGCGATCAGGTGGTATTGGTTTGTGGCTTTCCGGTCGGCGCCCTGCGCCCGCCGAACATGGCCTTGCTGCACACCGTTGGTAAGTAAACCAGCCCGGTTTGGACACGAATTCCTACCATTCTTACTGAAAGTTACACTCCTCGTAAGGCCGTACCCACTTTTCTTTTAACGAGCATTGCGGTGTATAATCCGCCGAAACACCCAGGGCCTTAGAGCACTCCTCGAAGCGATCACTCCTAATCAATTCTGACTTCACTGCAAGAAGTCCTTTCGCCACGAAAGAGTATGCCGTCAAGGCATTTCAATTTTTGAGCGCCAAACATCTCTAAGAAAGTTGCACAATTTTACAATAAAATTTTAATTACATTGATGTTCTTCGTGGTCAAAAACAGCTCTGGCCGTAGGCCCGTTCATGTTTTCCAGTGTTATCCGTGTTTGTCCGTATCCTATTGCCTCGAGCCCGTGTGGCAGACATGGTTTTTGCATTGTGATTAATTCTTGTAACCGATTGCTCCCGATCGAAAACCGACTCGATCACCTTCGAAAAATCGCAAGAATTCAGCGTTTCCCACCACCGACGCGGAATTGCCGAAATTTATCAGACGGCAACCGCGCTGACCCATGCAAAGATTGCCACTCTTTTATCCTTTCGTACCTACCATCCTTTTCGCTCTTTGAACGCTCCAAACCTGGCTTAGAATAGAAGCGTGATAAAAAAGATCTTCTCTTTCGTAACATTTCGCAGCCTGATCGTGTTAACTGCAACGGTTGCCGCTGCATTACGTGCAGTAGGAGCAGTCAACTATTGGCCTCTCCTGTTAGAAAAGAGCACTCTGGGCCTAACCCTTTACCTGTTCCTGAGCGGTGCTTTCTGGTTTGACATTGGCATCTGGCTACTTTTCAAATTCTGGCAAGAAAGCAGAACAGCCGAAAAGCAAATGGCTTTGGCTGCTCTGGTCTATGGTATCTGGTATTGGGGCGAGCGCCTGTGGATTCAACCAGTTTCTGGTAACACGCCCTTCGCACTGGTCGTAACCCTGCTCTTGGAGGTTGTTTTCTGGCATCCTGTCAGTCTCTCGATTCTTCACACACATTCTTTGCCGAAAGGTGGATCCAATGAGTGAGAATCCAAAAATCCAAAAACTGCGTGAGCTGAAAGCCCTTTCCCGTCTTGGTGGGGGAGAAGAGCGCATTCGTGCCCAACATGCCAAGGGACGGCTAACGGCGCGCGAACGCTTGGAACTCCTTTTGGACAAAGGTTCGTTCCGCGAAGTAGATGCCTTTGTCGTCCACCGCACGCATGACTTCGGACTGGACAAACAAAAGTATCTTGCCGATAACGTCGTCACCGGCTGGGGGACTATTGACGGCCGGCTGGTTTATGTGTTCTCACAAGATTTCACCGTCTTCGGCGGCAGCCTCGGCGAAGTGCACGCCGAAAAGATCTGCAAGATCATGGATATGGCGATGAAGAACGGCGCTCCTGTGATCGGGCTGAACGATTCAGGGGGGGCGCGCATTCAGGAAGGGGTGGTCTCCCTTGGCGGCTACGCCGATATCTTCTTGCGCAATACCCTCGCCAGCGGCGTGATCCCGCAAATTTCGGTAATCATGGGCCCCTGTGCTGGCGGTGCTGTCTACTCTCCTGCCCTCACCGATTTCATCTTCATGGTGCGCGGCTCCTCGTATATGTTCGTCACCGGGCCGGATGTGGTCAAAGCCGTCACTCACGAGGAAGTGAGCTTTGAAGAGCTGGGCGGAGCAGCGGTCCACGCAGAAAAGTCCGGGGTCTGTCATGTGGCGGCGGATACGGAAGCCGATGCCCTGTATTTGGTACGCAAATTGCTCTCCTACCTCCCGCAAAACAACATGGAAGATCCGCCCTTTGTGCCGACCAATGACGATCCTCTGCGCATGGAAGAGGCCTTGGATTCGATCATCCCGGATGACCCGAGCAAGCCTTACGACATGAAGGATGTAATCCGCCTGATCGTAGACAACGGCCAATTCTTCGAGATCCATGAATCGTTTGCCCAAAACATCGTCGTCGGCTTTGCCCGTTTGGGCGGGCACTCGGTTGGCATTGTCGCCAATCAGCCGGCCGTGTTGGCAGGAGTGCTGGATATTGACGCTTCGGAAAAGGCGGCGCGCTTTGTACGCTTCTGCGATGCCTTCAATATTCCAATCGTCACCTTCGTGGATGTACCCGGCTTTCTACCCGGAACCTATCAGGAACATCACGGGATCATCCGCGCCGGGGCGAAACTGCTCTACGCTTACTGCGAAGCTACGGTGCCGAAACTAACGGTGATCACCCGTAAAGCTTATGGCGGCGCCTATGACGTGATGAGCAGCAAACACATCCGCGGTGATTTCAACGTGGCTTGGCCAAGCGCGGAAATCGCCGTCATGGGGCCCGAAGGTGCGGTCAATATCATCTTCCGCCGTGAGCTGGAAAAAGCGGAAGACCCCGAAAAGCGCCGCGCCGAACTGGTGGCGGAATATCGTGAGAAGTTCGCCAATCCTTATGTCGCTGCGGCGCGCGGCTACCTGGATGACGTGATTGAGCCGCGCGAGACCCGTCCGCGCCTGATCAACGCGCTGGAAATGCTGCAAAACAAGCGCGATTCCAACCCTCCCAGAAAACACGGCAACATTCCGCTCTAGGAGGCAAGATGTTCAAAAAAGTGCTGATCGCCAATCGTGGTGAGATCGCCGTTCGCATCATCCGTGCCTGCCGTGAGTTGGGTATCGCAACGGTAGCCGTCTATTCCGAAGCCGATCGTCAGGCATTGCATGTGCGCTACGCCGATGAGGCCTATTTCCTCGGCCCTGCGCCTTCGCGCGAATCCTACCTACGCGGCGATAAGATCATCGAAATCGCTCGGAAATGCGGTGCCGATGCCATCCATCCCGGCTATGGCTTCCTGGCCGAGCGCGAAGATTTTGCTCAGGCCTGCGCCGAGGCCGGCATCGTCTTCATCGGGCCGAAACCTTCCTCGATTGCGGCAATGGGCGATAAGGCCATAGCCAGGGCTACGGTGAGAAAAGCCGGCGTTCCGGTCGTGCCAGGCACCGAGGATGTGGGCAACTTGCGCGATGCGGATCTGCTGGCTCTGGCACCGAAGATCGGCTTCCCTCTGCTGATTAAAGCTACTGCAGGCGGCGGTGGAAAAGGAATGCGCGAGGTCCGTTCTCTGGAAGAAATGCCGGCCCTGCTCCAATCGGCCCGCAGAGAGGCCGAGGCCGCGTTCGGTGATGGCAACGTCTACTTAGAAAAACTTATCCTGGGCGCCCGCCATATTGAGATCCAGCTCCTGGCGGATACTTTTGGGAATGTGATCTACCTCGGCGAGCGCGAATGTTCCCTGCAACGGCGACACCAGAAATTGCTGGAAGAAGCACCTTCTCCCTTTGTAGATGAGGACCTGCGCCGCCGAATGGGGAAAGTGGCCGTTCAGGCGGCCCGCGCCGTGGACTACGTCAACGCTGGAACGATCGAATTTCTGGTAGATAAGGATAAAAACTTCTACTTCCTGGAGATGAACACCCGCCTACAGGTGGAACATCCAGTCACCGAAATGATCACCGGCATAGATATCGTAAAAGAGCAAATCCGCATTGCCCGTGGTCGCCCCCTGAGCTATAGCCAGGAAGACGTGCATTTCAATGGCCATGCGATCGAATGCCGCATTAATGCCGAAGACCCATACAATAACTTCATGCCTTCCACCGGGCGCATCGTCTACATGACCATTCCCTCCGGACCAGGCGTACGCGTGGATACCGGCGTCTATCCGGGATTCGAGATCACCCCCTACTATGACCCGATGATTGCCAAACTGATCGTCTGGGGAGAAACGAGAGCGCAGGCCATTCTGCGCATGCGACGCGCCCTGGAAGAATATCGCATCATCGGTGTAAGAACCAATATCCCTTTCCATCAGACCCTGATGGATTCCACCCGCTTCCTGGGGGGGCAATACGATACCCGCTTCGTAGAGGAACGTTTTTCCATGGAAGAGATCGAAAGCAGCATGGAACGCAATGCCGAGATCGCCGCATTGCTGGCAACCCTGGTTACTCACCGGGAGACGCAACATGCTGCCCAAATTGTGCGTCGCGGGGCACGCGATACCAGCAACTGGAAATGGCTCAGCCGCTGGGAACGGCTGCAACGCTGAAGGAGGCTCACCATGTTCCGATATGTGGCTACAATTGATGGCAAAGAGATCACCGTTGAGATCCTCGATGAACATCATGTCAGTTTGAACGGCAAAGTGATGGAAGTCGACTTCGTTTCCGTGAGCGGGCAGCCGGTTTATTCGCTGATCGTGGACGGCAAATCTTACGAGGGATACGTCTACTCCGGCGAAACTTCGTGGCAGGTGCTCCTATTGGGGCGGCTCTATTCCGTACAGGTTGAAGATGAGCGTGAGCGACGCTTACGCGCCACCGTCGGCGGAAAGGTAGGCGAAAGCGGCGAATTCCATCTCAAAGCTCCAATGCCGGGCTTGATCGTCTCCGTGCCGGTCAGCGAAGGGCAACAAGTCGAAAAAGGGCAGGTGCTGGTCATCCTGGAATCTATGAAAATGCAAAATGAGCTTAAGGCGCCGCGCGCCGGCATAGTGCAACGGATACGCGTCAAAGCGGGAGAAGCAGTAGAGCAAAAACAGACTTTGCTCAGCTTGGCCTGATCAGCGTTGGCGGGCTTTGGCCTGCAGGCACAGACTCCAACCGCCATGTTCCAACCATTCCTGCAGGCGAGGGCTCATCTCCCGTCCCTGACGGGCATCCTCATATATGCCACTCCCCCAGTAGACATACCGTTGCGTCTCGGCCGGCCATAGGCTCTCCTCTTGATTAACGCGCATCATCCCACCGTTATAGGCCGCCAACGTCCGGCGCACATCCCCCTGGGCATTCTGCCAGGCGCGCTGCAAGTAGGAAAGCCCTCGCTTGGCATTGATCTCCACGTCAAACACATCCTCCCCTTGGGCAAAGTGATAAGGCATCACCTGGAACAGCCCGGAGGCGCCAGCCGAAGAGCGCGCCAACGGATCGCCACAGGACTCGATCTGCATCACTGTGGCAATTAGATTGGCATCCAGTCGGTGGGTCTGGCTCCAGCTCAAAATGTTTTGTTCCCAATAACGCACTTCGGGAGTAAAGAGAGGAGCAATTTGCCCGGAAATTTGGCGCACTGGCATGGGAGTAGGAGAAGGAAGACGATCGCTAAAAAGGAGTACAACGGTAGCGATCAGCAGCACCGCCAGCGGAGGTAAAACGAATATGGAAAGACAACCGCTCCCGGTATTAGGAGCGGTCGCCTGATCGGTTGCGGACGAAAATGCGCGGTGCGCCATGCTCCTTCATTACTCCCAGGGACGCCCTTCAGACGAACGGCCTTGCGCCGAAAGATTGTGATAGGTCGGTTCAGGGCGATTATACCCACTCGTCGGGCGAGAACCAACAGCCGAGGAAGACGTAGAGGAATACCCGGCCGATGGACGTGGCACAGCCGTCGAAAGACGCTCGGTCGAATTCGTCGCTACACCTTGTGCCGTCGAGCGGGAGCGACTATCTAGCGTGAAGAGACGTTCACCGGCCATGGCGAAGGTGCCGATCAGCAAGACGCGCGTCAACCAGACCATCAGAGCAACCAGGATGGGAATCACCTTGAGCATAGTTTCGTTACTCACCACGGCCGTACCCAGGGCGCGGTGACCAGCAATGGCTACCGAGACTCCCCACCAGGTTAGCCCGGCATTGAAGAGCGCGGCCAACAGCCAGGCCCCGAAGAGATACCACACCTCCTTTGGCTCGTCGCGTCCTTGTTCAGGAGTGAAAATGCGGGCAATCCCGGCAAAATCAATGCCACAAAAGGCGATCGCCAAGATCGTCGCCCAGCGCATCCCGGCAAACTTGAGATCGCCGAGCATATCTAGCAGGGCAAACTGGGTGGTGCTGAAATTGAAGATCTCGAATGCCAGTAGCGCCAGGATCAAAATCACGCCCCACACCAGGCCACGATTGATCCTGCGTATTTGCGCCCACAGCCGCATGTTAGAAGAAAGGTTTCTGGTCATAGCTACCTCCTTGCAGTATATAATAGAACAAATGTTCTATATTGTCAAGGGTTGGGGAATGATCTTAGACGTGACGTGCCTTGACATACCCCCTTTTTCCTGGTAATATCTGCGCCAACAAAACAGCCCTGACGGCACTCTTATCCAGAGAGGCGGAGGGACCGGCCCGACGAAGCCTCAGCAACCTGTTTCCGCAGTGCCCAAGGGCACGTTCTTTGTGCCTAGCACGATCCAAGCGGAGACAAGGTGCTAATTCCGGCAGACGGATGTTCTGGAAGATGAGAGGGCAGCCGCGCATTGTGCCAAATTGCCCTTTCACGTCCGGAGGGGCAATTTTATTTTCCTGCGAGGGATAAGATGACCACTACCTTCATGTCTTCTCCAAAGCTCTACTTTACATCAGAGTCGGTCACAGAAGGACACCCCGATAAGATCTGTGACCAGATCAGCGATGCCGTTCTGGATGCTTGCCTGGAGCAGGACCCTACCTCACGTGTGGCCTGCGAGACGGCGACGAAAACCGGTTTCGTCATCCTGATGGGCGAGATCACCACGCGCGCTAACTTCAATTATGACGAACTGGTGCGCAAGGTCCTGCTGGAAATCGGCTACGACGATAGCAGCAAGGGCTTCGACGGGAATACTTGTGGCGTGCTGGTGGCCATCGCCAAGCAATCCGGCGATATTGCTATGGGCGTGGATAAGGCCCTGGAAGCGAAAAGCGGCGAAATGAGCGAAGACGAGATCGAAGCAATCGGCGCCGGCGATCAGGGCATGATGTTCGGCTATGCCTGCAATGAGACGCCGCAGCTCATGCCGATGCCGATCTACCTGGCGCATAAGCTCACCCGCCGCCTGGCGGAAGTGCGCAAAAACGGCACGCTCCCCTGGCTGCGACCGGATGGAAAATCGCAGGTCACGGTAGAGTATTCCTACGGGAAGCCGAAACGCGTCGATACGGTGCTGATTTCCACCCAGCACGCGCCGGAAATTTCGCAAGCCGAAATCCGTGAGCAGGTGATTGAGCATGTGATCCTGCCCGTCCTGCCACCTGATATGGTAGATAAGGACTTGAAAATCTACGTCAATCCGACCGGGCGTTTTGTGGTCGGCGGTCCGATGGGCGATTCCGGCCTGACCGGGCGCAAGATCATTGTCGATACCTACGGTGGGATGGGGCGCCATGGCGGTGGCTGCTTTAGCGGCAAAGATCCGACGAAAGTCGATCGCTCGGCGGCCTATGCGGCGCGCTGGGCGGCGAAAAACGTAGTAGCCGCCGGACTGGCGGATCGCTGCGAAATCCAGGTGGCCTATGCCATTGGTGTTGCCCGGCCACTTTCGGTGAACGTGGAAACGTTCGGCACCGGACGTATCCCGGATCAGAAGATCGCCGATCTCGTGCTGGAACACTTCGATCTGCGCCCCGGTGCCATCATTCGTGACCTGAACCTACGCCGCCCGATCTACCGTCCGACTGCCGCCTACGGTCACTTCGGGCGCGATGACCTCGATCTGCCCTGGGAGCGCACCGATAAGGCCGAAGCCCTGCGGCGCGCAGCCGGGCTCTAACCCGAATGCACATTCTGCTCATTCACCAAGCATTTGCTTCGCTGGATGAGGCCGGCGGCACGCGACACTATGAACTGGCACGGGTGCTAATTGCACACGGTCACCGGGTGACGGTGATCACCGGAACGGTGAGTTACCTGAGCGGCCAGGCCGAGCGCCCTGCCTCGGTACAAGAAGAAGATGGGCTCACCATTCGTCGCGTGCCGCTCTATTCGGCCTATCATCGCTCGTTTTTCCATCGTCTGATCTCGTTTTTCTCTTTCACTTGGAACGCCTTTTGGGCCGGTTTGAGGATTCGAGAAGTCGATGTGGTCTGGGGGACTTCCCCGCCCATTTTTCAAGGGGTCTCTGCCTGGGCGCTGGCGCGCTTGAAGCGAGCACGTTTTCTCTTCGAGGTGCGCGATCTCTGGCCGCGCTTTGCCGTTGCAATGGGTGTGATCCGTAATCCGCTACTGATCGCTACAGCAGAAGGATTGGAACGCTTCCTATATCGTCAAGCCGATCAGGTGGTGGTCAATAGTCCAGGGTTCCTCGACCATGTTCAAAGTCGAGGGGCGAGGCGGGTGGCGCTGATCCCCAACGGGGCGGATCCGCTTCTTTTCGAGGTCCATGCACCGGCAGAGGATCTGCGTCGTCTCTATCATCTGGAAAATAAAACCGTGGTGCTTTATGCCGGTGCACACGGCCCGGCAAACGATTTGCAGGTGGTGCTGGAAGCGGCACGTCAATTGGAAAACGAGCCGATCCACTTCCTGCTGGTGGGAGATGGGAAGGATAAGCCGCGCCTTCAACAGTTGGCAGCAGCGTGGGGATTGAAGAATGTGACCTTCCTCCCACCCATACCGAAGCGAAAGATGCCGGCCATCTTGCGGGCGGCGGATATCGGGCTTGCGATTCTAAAGCCGCTGGAGGAGTATAAGACCACCTATCCGAACAAGGTGTTCGATTACATGGCGGCGGAGCTACCGATCTTGCTGGTGATCGACGGGGTGATTCGCAAAGTCGTTGAGCAGGCAGAATGTGGGCTATTCGTGCCGCCCGGAGATGCCCAGGCCTTGGCAAAAGGAACGCAAGAGCTGGCCGCTGATGCACAACGACGCCGACGGATGGGAGAGCAAGGACGCGCTTACCTGGAGGCACACTTCAGTCGCCGAGCATTGGGGGAGCAACTGCGTCAGCTATTGGAAGAGATGATCGCTCAAGGCGAATACGGCGAATGACTTTTGGGTGAAACGAAAAGTGACACAAATCACCCGTTCGCGTTGGATCTCGCACACCCGAAAGCTCTTGATAAAACTGATATAGTTTGATATATTACAGAGCGATTGTAAAAAGCTAACGGAAGCATAACATTTTGGGCGGGCCGCAATTGATATTTTCTCAAAAAAACCACCATTTTTCCTGAAAGGAGAGACAAATTATGAGGCACTTTGTCATCGTCGGCATTTTGGTGCTTCTCTTTGCAGCGCTGACATTTTTGGGGCTGCGGGCAGTGGGCTTGATGCCGGTAGAAGCCGCGCTTCAGGCAGAAATAGTGGACTGGATGTTCGAGCTGGAAATGGCGGTGATCTCTTTCCTGTTTGCACTCATCGTCGTCCCGCTATTCTATAGCCTGATCGTTTTCCGCCGCAAACCCGGTGAAAGCGGAGAGGGAGAACACATCGAGGGGAATACACGTTTGGAAGTCACCTGGACGATCCTGCCTCTGCTCCCTGTGCTGACTTTCGCCTATTTAGGCGCCATCACTCTGGGGCAAACCCGGCGGCTGGACCCGAACGCGATGGTGGTCAATGTGACCGCCTTCCAATGGGCCTGGCGGTTTGAATATCCGGAATACGGCATTAAGAGCAATCAGCTTTATTTGCCGGTAAATAGACAGGTTGTGTTGAAGATGCAGTCGCCAGATGTGATCCACTCCTTCTGGGTGCCGGAGTTCCGCATCAAGCAAGATGTTGTGCCAGGACGGATCACCGAATATCGCATTACCCCTTCGCAGATCGGCGAATATAAGGTGCGCTGTGCCGAGCTCTGTGGTGCTTCTCATGCCTACATGCTTGCACCGGTGAACGTGGTTTCTCAACAGGAATTCGAAAAATGGGTGCAGGAGCAGCAAACAACCACCACTCAAACGGCAACGGCCGGTCCTGATGCTACCCGCGGCGAGAAACTCTATAACGAACTGGGGTGCAAGGCCTGTCACTCACTGGATGGAAGCAAAGGCGTGGGCCCGACCTGGAAAGGATTATGGGGTGAAACTGTGGAACTGGCCGATGGCACGACGCTAATTGCCGATGAAGCATATATCATCGAATCGATCCGTGAGCCAGGTGCAAAGATCGTCCCCGGTTTTCAGGCCGGTGCCATGCCTGCATTCAATTTGAGCGATGCGGAAATTGCCGATCTGATTGCGTTTATTCAGACCCTCAAATAAAAGAGGAGGTCGTGGTATGAAAAAGATCCTTTCGTTAGGCCTGGTCCGTGGCCTGATCTGGCAGGTTGTGGGAACGCTGGCCGGAGCATTGCTGGTCACGGCCATCCGTGCCCTAATGGGATTAAACCCTTGGGGAAACTTTCTCTTTAGTGAAGCGGCCTGGGTGGTCGGCGGACTAACAGGTGTGATCGCCTTCATCGCCGGCGTAGGCGCGCTGACCGATTGGTTCCAATGGGCTCTCGGCAAAGAGACGCCGGAGCACCGCGAGGATCCGCCGGGGTGGGAAAAATACTTCGGTGTTTCGTTGGATCACAAAGTGATCGGCATCCAATATACCGTCACAGCGCTCCTGCTGCTGAGTGTTGGCGGCCTGTTTGCCTTGATCTTCCGCACCGAGCTGGCGGCTTCCGGCCTGCAATTCCTATCCCTGCAGATGTACAACACCATTATGGGTCTACACGGGATGGTGATGATCGCCGGCATCCTACTGGGAGTGGCCGGAGTAATGAACTACCTGGTCCCCATGCTGATCGGCGTCCATGATATGGCTTTTCCACGGCTGAATGCCTTCTCATTCTGGATTGCGCCGCCAGCAGCCATCGTCTTGCTTTCCAGCTTGGCATTGGGCGGCTTCAATACCGGTTGGACCGGTTATCCTCCGCTTTCGGCACGAGCGCCAGTTGGGATGCAGATGTTCTTCCTGGCAGTCTGGGTTGTAGGATGGTCTTCGATCTTAGGCGGTTTGAACCTGATTGCCACCGTAGTGCGCTTGCGTGCCAAGGGCATGACCGCCTTCCGCATGCCGATCTTGGCCTGGGCTTCGGTCGCTACCTCGATCATCTCCCTGACGGCCACCCAGCTGATCGGCCTTTCCTTCCAGCTGGTCATGTTCCAGCGCCTATTGGGCATGGGCTTCTTCGACCCGGCTAAGGGCGGCAACCCGATCCTCTTCCAGCACCTATTCTGGTTCTATTCGCATCCGGCGGTTTATGTCTTCGTACTCCCCGGCCTGGGAGTGATCAGCGAGCTGTTGCCGGTCTTCGTGCGCAAGCCGCTCTTCGGCTATCGCTGGGTGGCGATGTCCTCGCTGGGGATTGCATTGGTCGGCTTCCTGGTGTGGGCACACCACATGTTCACTTCCGGCATGAACGAATACCTGCGCGTGCCATTCATGTACAGCACCTTACTGGTTGCTGTCCCCACCGGGGTGAAGTTCTTCTCCTGGGTCGCCACGCTCTGGAAAGGCAAGATTGAAACGCCGACGCCGATGCTCTTCGTCCTGGGTGGCATTATCGTCTTCCTGATGGGTGGGCTTTCCGGTCCGCCGAATGCCATCGTCACCACCGATCTGCACCTGCAAGACACCTACTTCATCGTCGGTCACTTCCATGACACCATCTTCGGTGGTTACATCTATCCGTTCTTCGCCGCCCTCTACTACTGGTTCCCCAAAGCCACCGGACGACGGATGAGCGAAAAGCTGGGCAAGTTACATTTCTGGCTAATGACACCCGCTTTCCTGGTGATGAGCTTCCTGATGATGCGGGTAGGTCTGTTGGGCATGCGCCGTCGCATTGCCGATTACGATCCGGCTCTGGGTTTTGACTTTTTGCACCTCCTGATTACCCTTAGCGGTTTCCTGATTGCCATCTCGGTGTTGATTTTCCTCTACAACTTCTTCCATAGCATCAAGCATGGCGAGCCGGCCACAGGCAACATCTGGCGCTCGCGCTCACCGGAATGGCAGGTGCCCTCCCCCATGCCGGCTCATAACTACGAGGAAGCGTTCGAGGTGGTCGGTGAACCTTATGATTACGGCCTACCCGGATCGACATACATCCGCTTCAACGGCAAGCATAGTTGAACGCGTTACGGAGGAATCCTATGACACATACGGATAAGAAAACCGCTTTTCGCCTGGGTGTGATCGTCTTTGTCTTCCTGGCGATCCTCACGGCACTGGAATTTTTCATCGCCGTGGCTGTACCTTCGACGTTGCTGCTTAGCCTGATCGCACTGGTAAAAGCAGGGTTGGTAGTATATTACTACATGCACATCTATCGTCTCTCCGAACGCGAAGGCGATCCAGATTCCTACGAATACAAAGCCGGCACATTACGCCTAGGCCTCTGGCTCTTCTTGCTCTCGGATGCCTTCGTCTTCGGCGGGTTGGCCGCGGCACGCTTCAACCTGTTGGGAATGACACGTCCGAATTTGAATCAGATATTGGGACTGATCGTGACTTCGGTGCTACTGCTCTCCTCTTTCTTCATGAACCGCGCCGAGACGGCTATGGCCCACGGCGATCGTCGCACCTTTGCCACCAGCCTGATCGCCACCCTGGTCCTAGCAATCGCCTTCTTAATCGGCGTTGTGGGCGTGGAGTGGCCTTCGGCAATCCATGAAGGCATCGCTCCCTCAGCCAACGCGGCCGGCGCCGTGTTCTTTATGATGACCGGTATGCATGCTTTCCACGTCCTGACCGGTGTGCTTTTCCTCCTCATCATTCTGCGCAACGGTCTACGGGGCCTGTATTCTGCCGAGCGCCACCGCGCCGTGGAGGCCGCCGCCGTTTACTGGCACTTCGTAGACGTAGTGTGGATTTTCTTCTACCCGGCCCTCTACCTGATCGGAACCGCGCTGTAATGCATCGCTTCCGTTGGATCGGACTGTCATTCCTTTTACTCTTTAGCTTAGCAGCTCTGCTCTTCTTTCGGCAACGGGAGGCTCTCACCTTACGGGGGACGGTCTATGAGCCTCCCTTGCTGGCGCCGGATTTCACCCTCATCCAGGCGGATGGGAATCTGTTTCGACTCAGCGATCAGCGTGGTAAAATCGTCCTGCTCTTTTTCGGGTATACCTATTGCCCTGACGTATGTCCCGCCACGCTGGCCGAGTTGCGCCAGGCACTGAGCGAGCTGAATGAGCAGCAACGCGAACACGTGCAGGTCGTATTCATCAGCGTGGACCCGGCGCGGGATACCCCAGAACGGGCTCAAGAATATGCCCGACGCTTTTCCCCCTCCTTTATCGGCTTGAGCGGATCAGAAGAAAAACTTCAGCCGATCTGGAAAGCCTATGGGGTATATCGTGAAATTCAATCTACTGATTCCACGGCCAATTACCTGGTTGCTCATTCGGCTCGCGTTTACCTGATCGATCCAAATGGCTATTTGCGCCTGACCTTCCCATTCGGCATGGCTCCGGATGATATTGCCCACGATCTGAAAATTATTCTAGGAGGAGACCGATGAAACGCTTCTTTTTCGCCTTGCTTGTGTGGGTCCTTGTTTCCTGTAATGCTGCGCCAGCGCAAAGCACGCTGCACGTGGAGGCCGCTTGGGCGCGGCCGGCACCGGCCGGAGAAAATAGCGCCATCTATTTCACTATCAACAACTCCGGAAGTGCGGATACCTTGCTCTCGGCTCAAACAGACATTGCTGAGAAGGTGGAACTGCATATGAGCATGATGCAGAATGATGCCATGCAGATGCAAATGCAGCATGAAATTGCGATTCCCAAAGGCACGACTGAGTTCAAACCCGGTGACTATCACGTCATGCTCATCGGCCTGCGCCGAGATTTGAAAGTCGGCGACACCTTCTCGCTGACCCTAACCTTCAAACGCGCCGGGGAGCTCACCTTAACAGTAACGGTCAAGGAATGATTCGACGTATTCTGTTCGCTTTTTTGCTCGGATTCGTCCTGGCTGCCATGACCACAGAGATCGGCTACCGCATTCAACGTCGCGAAAATCGGGAGGCCCAACGCATCAAGCTGATCATCCCCGCCGGAACGGCAGAAAGGGTAGCAAAAGGGGAAAAACCGCCCGAAATCCCAAGCGAAATGAGCTTCGTGCTAGGAGACGTGTTGGTAATGGTCAATCAGGATACCGTACCCCATCAGATCGGCGCGTTATGGGTGCCTCCCGGCACATCCGCCAGCTTGGCATTGGGAAATGTGCAAAACCTGGCTGTGGAATGCTCCTTCCAACCGACGCGCTACTTCGGCATCGAAGTGCGCGAGCCGGTGACCTGGAAAACGCGCCTGATGGGCATGCTCTTCGCCGGCCTGCCATTGGGCGCCTTATTTTCCGTTTATAGTGTCCTTCTCACCCGCTCCAAATGATATTCCGTCTGATCTTTTCTCGTCGCTGGCTATTGACCACCTTCCTGGTCATTCTGGGTACAGGCGTGTGCGTGCGCCTGGGCATTTGGCAACTGGATCGGCTGGAACAACGCCGCGCCTTCAATACCCATGTGCTGGAAATGCGTTCTCTGCCCCCGCTCGATCTGAACAACCTGGCCGATCCCAACACCTTGGTAGAAATGGAATATCGTGCGGCTACGGCGCGCGGTAAGTATGACTACACGGCCCAGATCGCGTTACGCAATCAATATTACGAAGGCCAATACGGCTATCATCTGCTCACTCCCCTTTTGCTAGATCAGAACTTGGCTATTCTGGTCGATCGAGGCTGGATTCCTGCCGAAGGGAACGCTACACCGGACGATTGGCGTAAATACGATGAAGCAGAAACAGAAGTAACAGTCCGCGGCATTCTGCGGCTAGGCAACTCTGAACGCAATGTGCCGGCCAATGCCATGCGCTTGGATTTCTGGAAGATGGTGGACCTGGATCGCATTGCCGCGCAAATGCCCTATCCGATCGCCAAGGTTTATCTGCAGTTAGACCCGCAGGAAGGGCGCACCCAGCCCCCGATCCCCTATCAGCCAACACTGGATTTGAGTGAAGGGCCGCACTTTGGCTATTCAGTCCAATGGTTCACCTTTGCCGCCATTCTGCTATTTGGCTATCCGTTCTACGTCCGAAAACAGGAACAACCCACACTTGGGTCGAACCATCGTCAGTAGAACAAACGCTAGCGTTTGTTCTACTGCCATGCTTGCCCATCTTGCTCCAACAAGCGGTTTGCTTCAGCAGGGCCATCGCTACCCGGTTCATAGAAGGTAAGCGGTGGCTTTCCTTTTTGCTCCCAAACCTGCAAAATCGGGTCCATCAGCGCCCAAGCGGCTTCGACCTCGTCGGCGCGAGTAAAGAGTGAAGCGTCTCCCTGTATGGCATCCAAGAGCAAGCGCTCATAGGCTTCGGGCACGGCGCTGGAGCCGAACGCTTCGGCATAGTGGAAATCCATATCCACCGAGCGCGTCTCGGCAATCGTATTCGGCGCTTTGACCTCAAAGCGCAAATGCACACCCTCGTCCGGCTGGATGGAAAGGATCAGCAAATTGGGGTTCATCTTCTTCCCCTCCGGCAAAGGGAACATCGCCAATGGCGGCTCTTTGAAACGGATAACGATGCGAGTTTGTTTTTGGGCCAGTTTTTTGCCGGAACGCAGATAAAACGGGACGCCCTGCCAACGCCAATTATTGACAAACAGGCGCAAGGCGGCAAAGGTGGGCGTAGTGGAGTCGGGAGCGATATCCGCTTCCTGGCGGTAGCCGTGGTATTGTGCCCGCACCGTATAGCGAGCAATTTCCGCTTCGCTCATCCTGGGAATAGCGCTGAGCACCTTGACCTTTTCATTGCGCAACGCTTCGGCATTGAACGAGGCCGGCGGCTCCATCGCCACAAGCGTCAGGAGCTGCAGAAGATGATTCTGAAACATATCCCGCAACACGCCCACGCTATCGTAGTAGCGTCCACGGTGTTCCACGCCCACGGTCTCGGCCACGGTGATCTGCACCGAGGCAATGTAGTTGCGGTTCCAAACCGGTTCGAAGATCGTATTCGCAAAGCGCAGGAACAGAATGTTTTGCACCGTTTCTTTGCCCAGGTAGTGATCAATCCGATAGATTTGGCTTTCGTGGAGCGCGCGATGAATTTGCTGGTTAAGCGTGCGCGCCGAGCGGAGGTCGGTGCCAAAAGGCTTTTCGATTACCACCCGGCGCCAACCGCTATTTTCGGCCAGCTGTCCGGTGATGCCGAGCAGGTCAATGACGCTGGAAAACAGGTTGGGTGGGATGGCCAGGTAATACAGGCGATTGCCAGCCCCTCCTTCGAGCTGATTCAGCCTCTCGCCCAAGCGCTTGAAATCCGCCAGGTCAGTATAACGCCCTTGAACGTAATGTAGGCGAGCTGCAAACAGCGCCCATTCTTCCTCTGTGAACGCATAACCGGCAAACTGGTCAAGAGCCTGACGTAAATGGGCGCGAAAACTCTCATCGGTGTAAGGGGTAGCGCCAAAGCCAATCAGTTGCAAATCGCGCGGCGTTTTGCGATTGATGAATAAGTGGAACAGCGAAGGCACCAACTTCCGCCGGGTAAGATCGCCGGAAGCGCCGAAAATCACCAGGGTAGTGGGCAGACGGGGAGCATTCATTGCGCACCATCCTCCTCGCGTTGAACAGCGTGACCGCCGAATTGCTGACGCAACGCCGCCAATAGCCGAGCGGCAAAGTTCTCCTCATCACGGCTCACAAAGCGCATTTGCAACGCCAGGGTGATCACCGGGGCCGGAATATCCAGGTCAATGGCCTCAAAAACTGTCCAGCGTCCCTCACCTGAATCGGCCACCCAGGGTTTGATGCTGCCGAGATCGGCCTCTTCGGCCAGAGCGCGAGCGGCCAAATCGAGCAACCAGGAACGCACCACGCTTCCATAGCGCCAGATTTCGGCAACCTGATGCAGATCGAGCGCGAATTCCTCCTTCGCCTTGAGAATGGCAAACCCCTCGGCCATGGCCTGCATCATCCCGTATTCGATCCCATTGTGCACCATCTTGACGAAGTGCCCTGCCCCATGGGGTCCCACATGCCCCCAACCGCGATCGGGTGCTGGCGCCAGAGTCTCGAAGATCGGACGCAGATATTCCACGATTTCGGCCTTGCCACCGATCATTAGGCTGTAGCCTTCGTTCAATCCCCAAATCCCGCCGCTGGTGCCACAATCCACGAAATGCAAACCATGGGCTTCAATCCCTTTTGCCCGTCGCAGTGTATCTTTATAATTCGAGTTCCCGCCATCCACGATAATGTCTCCCGGCCGCAATAGCGGGATAAGCTGCGCAATGATCTCATCCGTAGCCTGGCCGGCCGGGACCATACACCAAGCAATGCGCGGCGGCGAAAGCCTTTGTAAGGCTTCTTCGAGAGAGAAGGCCCCCTCAATGCCAAGGGCAATGGCTTGGTGCACGGTGGCTGCAGTGCGCGCATACCCGATGACGCGATGTCCGCCGCGCCGCAAGCGTTGCGCCATGTTCATTCCCATCTTGCCAAGACCGATCATGACCAGTTCCATACGAGGACTCCTTGGGTGAGAATATGTAGACGATGGATGGTGGACGATAGAGTAGACCGTGGAAGGAAACGGTGGAGCATGGAGAGAGACGGTGGACCATGGACGGTGGACCTTGAATTACCTCGAGCGTTTTCGTTCTCATGCCGTGCTGACTTTGCCGGAGAGCATACTCAACTCCTGACGCAAAGATTGAATCATGGCCAGATTGCCTTGTTCATCTCCCACACGACGAAATTGTTCTTTCTTATACGCCAGTTCCGCACAGAGCTGATAGAAGCGCGCCGTCTGGCGCAGATTGCCGCGGGTCATCGCATGAAAACGGGCCTTGCTCTGCGCCAGGGAAGAGATCGCCGTGGCGTATTCTTGCGGGGTGAGCAGGCCGGAGGTCATTTCTTCGGCCAGATGCACCTTGAGCAGATGTTGCTCATGGCGAATGAGGAAAATAAGCAGGATCAACATCCCCAACCAGCCAAGCCAATCCACTGGGATCACCAGCCAAAAATCGGCCAGCGTGGCCAAGGTATTGTGAATAGAATGGGTCAGGATCGCCAAAGCGAACCCGGTCAAAGCGCCCACCAAGCGCAAAAAGGAACCGCGCTGCAAACGCGCCCAAGCCAACCCCATGCCGCTAAATGCCGTATAGAAAGCATGTTGCCAGCCGACAAGCACAATGCGGATGAAGGCCAGCATCCACAATCCGCCCCAGCCCTGTTCCTGGTAGCCGTGGGCGTAGATGTAATAAAAATTCTCGCTCGCTCCAAACCCTAATCCAATTATCCCGCCGTAGATGGCGCCATCGAGCAAAGAATCGAACTCCCTGCGAAACGCTAGGAACAAGATCAGCAAAGCCAGCCCTTTCAGACCTTCTTCAACGAGCGGGGCCACTAAGATGCTGGTGCTCCATTCGGTGAGCACATCCGAAGCGGTGACCAGATAAATGCCGATGCCAAACAGAGTGTTGATCACAAAGGCCAATCCAGCGGCGATGATCGCCCCCCATAAGAAAGCAGCGGCCAGCAGGACCTTTGGCTCTTTCTCGTAACGATCGAGCCAATTCACGTAGAGGGCAAACCCCAACATTGGAATCAGGCCGAGACCACAGGAAAGAAGGACGGCCATTGTTATTCCTCCGACAAATGGACGCAAAACATTCGGCTGAAGGAGCTCTTCGGCAAAATCCGGGGAAGTCACCCGGCCTCTGTGGCCTTGCCGATCGGTCGCGATCTCTTTCGCCTGGTGAGTATCCCTATCCGAATTGCCCACATTATACTATGCTTCGCGGTATAATAGCGTATCCCTCGATGCAGAAAAATGACCATGGAATGGAAAATTTTGCTTCTCCCCGGCGATGGCATCGGCCCTGAAGTCACCGATGCCGCAGTGCAGGTGCTGGATACGGTGGGTACACGCTACGGTCACCGCTTTCACTTTGAAAGGCAGCGGATCGGGGGGGCTTCGCTGGATATGTTCGGCACATCGCTCACCGATGAGACGATCAGCGATGCCCTGGCGGCCGATGCAGTGCTGTTGGGCGCAGTCGGCGGGCCAAAGTGGGACGATCCAAACGCCTCCGATCGTCCGGAACGCGGCCTTTTGCGACTGCGCAAGATGATGGAAGTGTTCGCCAACCTGCGACCGATCAAGGTCTATCGTTCCTTGCAGGATGCGACGCCACTGAAGCCGGAAAAACTTTCAGGTGTGGACTTGATCGTGGTGCGCGAGCTGACCGGGGGACTTTACTTCGGTGAGCCGCGCTTGAGGGAACGCCGTGAAGGACATGAGTACGCCGTAGATACGTTGGAATATTACGATTTCGAGATTGCCCGAGTGCTCAAAGTGGCATTTGAATTGGCTCAGTCACGGCGCAAGAAGGTCAGCTCGGTGGATAAGGCCAACGTGTTGGAAACTTCCCGTCTATGGCGCAGCGTAGCCATGCGCATGGCCCAAGAATATCCACAAATCACCCTGGAACACGTGCTGGTTGATACGGCATCCATGAAGCTGATCCAGTCGCCGGCGAGCTTCGATGTCATCGTCACCGAAAACATGTTCGGCGATATTCTGACCGATGAAGCTTCGGTGTTGGCCGGCTCGATGGGCATGTTGCCTTCGGCCAGTCTAGGGATGGAATTCCCTAACCCCCGCGTACTCCGCCGCGGCCTGTATGAACCGGTGCATGGCTCAGCACCGGACATTGCCGGCCAGGGCATCGCCAACCCGATCGGCGCGATCCTATCCGCCGCGCTCCTATTGCGCTATTCCTTTGGCCTGGAGAAGGAGGCCCAGGCAATCGAAACGGCCGTAGAAAAGGCACTGGAGGCCGGCGCGCGCACCCCGGACCTGGGAGGGACGCTTAGCACGCGACAGATAACGCAAGCGATCCTCTCAAGAATTTAGGAAGATTTGCAGCGGCGAGGAAAGACGTTACCGTATCCTCGCCAATGAACTGCTGAAACACAATCCCCACCCGTTTCTGGGTGGGGACTCTTTCTCACGCTGGTTGTGGCGTACCGCTCGTCTTGGGCACAGGCGGCGGAAAGATTTTCTCAAATTCTTCGCGGTTCAGGGTCTCCACTTCGAGCAGCCGCTTGGCAACTGCATCGAGCTTATCCCGATACTGGATCAGAATGGATTTGGCACGCTCGTAGGCCTCACTGACCAGGCGGCGCACCTCACGATCGATCTGCTCGGCAATCGCCTCGGAATAATCACGTTGTTCGGCGATCTCGCGACCCAGGAAGATCAGCTCTTCCTTCTGACCGTAGACCATCGGGCCCAGCGCATCACTCATCCCCAGGCGGGTGACCATCATCCGCGCCAAGCGTGTGACGCGCTCCAGATCGTTCGAGGCCCCGGAAGTGATGTCGTCAAAAACAATCTCCTCGGCAGCACGTCCGCCCAATAGGCCAACCATCTCGGCAAAGAGCTTGCGCCGTGATGCCAGAATGCGATCGTCCTCCGGCAGTGCCAAGGTATAGCCGCCCATTTGGCCGCGGGCAATGATCGAAACTTTCTGCACCGGATCCGCTTCGGGAAGGGCATGCATCACAACAGCATGACCGGCCTCGTGGTAGGCCACGATGCGCTTTTCTTCAGGGGAGATCAGTCGGGATTTGCGCTCCGGGCCGGCGATAACGCGCTCAATCGCCTCCTCGAATTCCGCCTGACCGATGGTGCGCTTATTGCGGCGCGCAGCCAGGATCGCTGCTTCGTTGACCATATTCTCCAGATCGGCGCCGACAAAGCCGGGGGTAGCACGAGCAAGCAGGGAGAGATCGACATTCGGTTCCAGTGGCTTGCCGCGCACGTGAACCCGCAGGATCGCTTCACGCCCCTTGACATCCGGGCGATCGAGAACAACGCGGCGATCGAAACGCCCGGGTCGCAAGAGTGCCGGGTCGAGAATATCGGGACGGTTGGTGGCCGCCATGATGATGATGCTGGTATCGGTGTCGAAACCGTCCATTTCGACCAAGAGCTGATTGAGGGTTTGCTCCCGTTCATCATGCGAACCGCCCAGGCCGGTGCCACGCTGGCGTCCCACGGCATCAATCTCATCCACAAAGACGATGCACGGCGCATGGCGCTTGGCCTGATCGAACAAATCACGCACCCGGCTGGCACCCACACCGACGAACATTTCCACGAATTCCGAGCCGGAGATCGAGAAGAACGGCACGCCGGCCTCGCCGGAAACAGCTTTGGCCAAGAGGGTCTTGCCGGTACCAGGCGGCCCAACCAGCAATACTCCCTTCGGAATGCGTGCACCAAGCTGGATGAACTTCTGCGGTTCACGCAGAAATTCCACCACTTCCTTGAGTTCTTCCTTCGCTTCGTCCACCCCGGCCACGTCATCAAAGGTGACCGTGGGGTGATCACCGGTGAACATCCGCGCCCGCGATCGGCCAAAATTGAGCGCGGCGCTATTGCTCCCCTGCGCCTGGCGGAAAATGAACCAGAGGAACGCCCCCATCAAAAGCACCGGAAGCAGATAGAGCAAACCGCTAAAAACATTGGTCCAGATAGAAGGGGGCTGAATCTCAATCTTAACGTATTCAGGCCCAAGGTCCGCCGGCTTGACGCCCAATGCCACCAGCTGTTCCACCAGGGTAGCATTCGATTCTTTCTGCGAAATGCGCTCGCTGGCGTCTTTATAGACAATCGTCAACCGATTGTTATTCTCAACGCTAATGCGGCTGACTTTGTGATCGCGCAGATCTTGCGCCAGCTGATTCAAGCCGACCGGCTGCTGCACCTTAACATCCTGACGTAACGCCACCCATACCATCACGCCCAGCGCCAGGAGAAACAGGAAGGTAATCAGATAAGAGGATTGTTGACCTTTTGGTTGCTGATTCATAGTAACTCCTCAACTCATAATTATACCAACCATGGATGGATATCGCGGCGGTTAATACAAAAGAATAACAGAACTCTAATATGGACGGTGGACGGTGGACGATAGACCGTAGTGGACGGTAGACGGTGGACGGTAGACCGTAGTGGACGGCGGAGCGTGGACGGTGGAGCGTAGAGCGTAGTGCCCCGCAGGCATCGACTCGACCAACGGAACACCTCATGCCTCACCAGATCTCCTCTCACGCTTTCATGCTTTCATCCTCTTGCTCTAGTATAATTTGAACACCCCATCTCAAACCACGGAGGTGCTCATGCTCACCATCAGTGCCATCAAAGCCGATGTTGGCAGCATCGGCGGTCACACCCGACCCTCACAGGCCATGTTGGAAGCCGCCCAGGAACGGCTCCAGCAGGCCAAAGAAGCACAGGTCATCACCGATTTTGCGATCACATTCACCGGCGATGACCTGTGTCTTTTAATGATCCACCGTCAAGGGAACAACAATCCCCAAATTCATGGCCTAGCTTGGGAGGTATTCCGCCAGGCAGCAGAGATCGCCCGCGCCCAGGGACTCTACGGCGCCGGCCAAGACCTGCTCAAAGACGCCCCTTCCGGTAACGTGCGCGGCGCCGGGCCGGGAGCCGCGGAGATCACCTTCGATGAAACGGCCAAAGAACGGCCGGCCGAACCGTTCTTAATCTTCACTGCCGATAAATGCGGCCCCGGTGCCTATAACTTCCCCTTCTGGGCCGTCTTCACCAGCCCGCTCTATAACGCCGGCCTGATGCTGCCCACTATGAAGCCCGGCTTCAAATTCCGCATCATCGACATGGAACATGCCGGCGGCGATCGGGTGATCGAACTCGTCTCCCCCGAAGAGCATATCGACCTGGCGATTCTGCTGCGCGATGAGAACCGTTTCGGCATTCAGGCCATCTACTCGCGCAAATATCCGCACCAACAAGTCGTAGCCATCTCCACCGATCGCCTGCACACCATCGCCGGTGAATACAAAGGCAAAGACGATCCGGTCGCCATTGTGCGCACCCAGGGCATCTTCCCTGCTCCGGAAGAGATCGTCATGCCCTTCGTCGTCGCTCCCTACGTCGCCGGCGATGCGCGCGGCAGCCACACCATGCCGCTCATGCCGGTTGCCATCAACACCCCCGTCACGGGTCCCTATTGCCTCCCCATCGTCGCCTGCGTCGCCTACTCGGTCAACAAAGAAGGCAAGCTCTCTGAAGGCGTAGATATGTTTGGCAACCCGGTCTGGGATCATGTGCGGCTCAAAGCACAGCAGAAAGCGGAATGGATCCGTCAACAAGGCTTCGTCGGCGCCGCCATGCTCCCCATGCAGGAACTGGAATACAGCGCCTTCCGCAAATCCCTCGACGAACTGGAGCAACGCTTCACCGTCCAATGACCCTGCACATCTCCAGCCTACAGAATCCACGCATCAAAGAGCTGGTGCGCCTAAGCGAAGCTCGCCGTCATCGTTTGGCAAGCGGAAAAATGCTGGTAGAGGGGCGGGATGAGATTCGACTGGCCCTAGAAGCCGGGCACCGCCCCTTGAGCCTTTTCCTAGCCCCCTCGCTGGGCGCCTCGTTCGCGGACCTTGGGCTCTCAGCCGAGGAAACCGAAACGTTCACCGTCACCGAAGCGGTTTTTGCCAAAGTCTCCTACCGCGAGCACCCGGATGGCTATCTGGCCGTCTTCCCCTTGCCGCAGCGTTCGACGGAGGAACTGAAGGAGAAGGCGCTGAGCTTCGTCCTCGTCCTGGAAGGCATCGAAAAACCGGGCAACCTGGGCGCCATTCTGCGCTCGGCAGATGCCGCCGGCGTAGAAGCCGTATTACTATGCGAACCGCGCGTCGACTTGTGGAATCCGAACGTCATCCGCACCAGCCGTGGCACCATCTTCAGCGTCCCGGTCTATTCTCTTTCCAACTCCGAAGCCCTGCACCTCTTGCAGGCAAAAGGCCTACATTTGCTGGCCGCCATGCCCCAAGGAAACGAACTCTACTACTCCCTCGATCTAACCCGCCCCCTGGCCTGGATACTAGGCACGGAGGATAGAGGCCTCAGCCCCTTCTGGCAAAAGGCCTGTGATGCCCAAGTTACCATCCCCATGTTTGGGCGCGTCAACTCGTTGAACGTCTCCGTTGCCACCGCCATCTTGCTCTTTGAAACGATCCGCCAGCGAGCGAGGTAGAGCAAACATCCCGTTCGAAAATCCCTCACCCATCCCCTCCCCTCTGCATTGTCCGGCTGGAATTATCACGATCTCATCGCCCCTCCAATGCGTGCAACCATTCTGCAACGCTGGCTCTATACTTATCCACTATAATGCCCAAAGTCAAATCAGGCCGGCACCCCAGCCAATGCGCAGGCAAATCATAATGCCGGTTCCCATAAGCCCATCTCTATTCCCCTTCACGGCAATTGCGTCTTAAATCTTTCCTTACTGACAAAGTAAGGTATACTTTGCCATTTTCGCATTTAGAGTCGGAGGTGTCATGA